>JAMPCE010000080.1 GCA_023666335.1 bacterium | reverse complement strand
CTCTTGTTGAACATAAGACAAGAGTGGAGTATAATGTGTGTATGCAGATATTCCGATCAGGTAGTCAGGCTGCACGATTACAGCAATGAAGAGCTCCTGGAGAAAGGCGATGAGATATCGCTTGCCATGCTGGTGAACAAGATCAGGAGTCCGGAGGATGTAGAGAGGTTTACGGATCTCCCGCAGGAGAAAGTAGACGGGATACTGAAAGATACGCCGACCTATCTGCTGGATATCATGGCGAAAGTGGCGCGTGCGCTGTTCTATCATATGGAGATACCGGAGGAGGAGACCGAGAAAGCGGTAGCAAAGATAAAGGAGCGTAAGATGGGAATGTTATTTGAGGGTGTTACGAGTTATCGGGAAGAGATAGAAAAGATGCGTGCGGAACATGAAAGGGAAATGCAGGCGGAGTTTGAAAGAGAAATACTGGTGGAGCGCGAGGGAATGACAGCGAAAATGGAAGAGATGCTGGCAGAAATGCGGGCGGAAATGCAGGCAGAAATAGAGGCGGAACGCCGAAGAAGTCGGCGTGAAGCCGAGATATCGCGCCATATCATTAAAATGATGGGTCATGAACATTCCGCAGAAGAGATCCGGTTATCTTTAAGCAGGGAGTTTGGTCTTTCAGAACAGGAGGCGGAAGAAACATTCCGGGAATTAACGGAATAGCGGAAAGCTGTCGCGAAGCAGGTTGAATCCCTGCCGAAGCGGCAGTTCTTTTTTATGGAACCAATAATCAGATGTTTACAGATGTTTTGCGTGATGATAAAATGTGAGAAAGTGAATGTGTGCGGTGAAGGGAGTGCGGCGAGGGTGAGGCGCTATTTTAATACAGAAGGTCGATGCAGACCAAACATCCATTATATGGTGAATCTGGATGACAGATTAGAAGAAATAAAGCGGCTGTATATAGATAGAGGGAAATATTTTATCATCAATCGTGGCAGACAGTACGGAAAGACAACGACCCTTAGGGCACTGGCGGAATATTTGCAAAATGATGATATCGTCATTTCTTTGGATTTTCAGGGGATCGGTACGGAGGATTATGTTGATACACAGACTTTCGCGCGTGCTTTTGCGAAACAGTTTTTGACCGCGGCAGCCGGAACGGAGCAAGTAGAAAGAAAGGGAATATGGCAGCCGTTGGCAGATTTTTTGGAGGATGCAGCTGATAAAAGTCTGCGCGAGTTGTTTGCGCGGCTGAGTCAAGGATGTGCAGAGGCAGATAAGCCTGTCATATTATTGATCGATGAAGTGGACAATGCATCCAACAATCAGGTTTTCGTTGATTTTTTGGCGCAGCTTAGAGCATATTATCTGAATCGGGAGAATCAGCCTATTTTTCAATCCGTGGTTCTTGCGGGGGTGTATGATGTTAAAAATCTGAAATTAAAGATTCGACCGGATGCGGAACACCAATACAACAGCCCTTGGAATATTGCGGCTGATTTTACGATAGATATGAACTTTTCGGTGGAACAGATTGCAGCCATGTTAGGAGAATACGAAGCGGATCAGCACACGGGGATGAATGTGAAAAACGTTTCGGAGGCTGTTTTTGCCTATACTTCCGGGTATCCTTATCTGGTTTCTGCGATCTGTAAGCAGCTGCCGCTTTTCCAGAGTATGATCAGGCAGATGAGCGAATATCCTGAATTGAAGCAAATGTTGAATGTTCTTTTGTTTCAGGGGAAACGAATCTCTTTTAACGTAGACAATCCGGTGATCGAATTGGCTGCCATGTTTGGGTATATTGTCAACAGAGAAGGCAGCGTGCAGGTGGCAAATCGTATTTTTGAAACGCGTTTATACAGTTATTTTCTCTCGGAAGAGGAGCTTACCAATGCGATCTATGACGTAGCGCAGGGGGAATCAGGCTCTTTATATTGAAGCTCAGACCAGAGATGCGAGGCGGACAGATGTGATCGTAGATTATCTGGGAGAACAGTTTGTTGTGGAATTAAAGATATGGCATGGCAATGAATATCATGAAAGAGGGGAAAAACAGCTTGTGGAATACCTTGATTATTTCCGCAAGGATAAGGGATATATGCTGAGTTTTAATTTTAACAAGAAGAAAGAAACGGGAGTAAAGCAAATTCGGGTAGGCGGCAAATTGATTGTGGAAGCGGTAGTTTAAGAAAGATCATGACAGAGGAGGGTTACAACATGACGGCAGATCAGATCAAAGAGATCGTATCAAAGATGACACTGGAGGAAAAAGCGTCCATGTGCTCCGGTGCGGATTTCTGGCACACGGAGGCGGTGGAGCGTCTGGGGATTCCGGCGACGATGGTGTCGGACGGACCGCACGGCTTGCGCAAGCAGGATCAGGAGGGCGACCATCTGGGCGTAAACGACAGCATCAAGGCGGTCTGCTTTCCGGCGGGATGCGGCACGGCGGCTTCCTTTAACAGGGATCTTCTGCGGCAGATGGGCGAGGCGCTGGGCGAGGAATGTCAGGCGGAAGGCGTGAGCGTGATCCTGGGTCCGGCAGTCAATATCAAGCGGTCCCCGCTCTGCGGTCGTAATTTTGAGTATTATTCAGAGGATCCGCTGGTGGCGAGCGAGGCGGCAGGCGCCCTCATTCACGGCATCCAGAGCAAAAACGTGGGAACGAGCATCAAGCATTTTCTGGCGAACAATCAGGAGACCAGAAGGATGTCCTCCGATTCGCGGATCGATGAACGGACGCTGCGGGAGATTTACCTTGCGGCTTTCGAGGGAGCGGTAAAGAAAGAAAAGCCCTGGACGGTGATGTGTTCCTATAATAAGATAAACGGCACCTACGCGGCGGAGAATCATAAATACCTGACAGAGATCCTGCGGGACGAGTGGGGCTTTGACGGCTATGTGATGAGCGACTGGGGTGCGGTCAACAGCCGTGTCAAGGACTTACAGGCGGGACTGGATCTGGAGATGCCGTCTTCGGGCGGCTCGAACGACAAGCTGATCGTGGGCGCGGTGCAGAGCGGCGAACTGCCGGAACGGGTGTTGGACAAAGCGGTGGAGCGCATTTTGAACATTGTGTTCCGTTACGAGGAAAACAGGGATAAAAGCGCGGTCTTTGACCGGGATAAAGACCATGAGATGGCAAGGCGCGTGGCGCAGGAGACGATCGTTCTGCTGAAAAACGACGGTGTGCTCCCGCTCTCCGAAAAGGAGGAGATTGCCTTTATCGGAAAATATGCGAAGACGCCCCGCTATCAGGGCGGCGGCAGTTCCCACATCAACAGCCACAAGATCACCTCGGCGCTGGATGAGGTGCAGGGTATGAGCAATATCACCTATGCGCAGGGATTTGACGACAAGGAAGATAAAACGGACGAAAAACTCTTAAACGAAGCGGTGGAAGCGGCGAAAAAAGCAAAGGCAGCAGTCATCTTTGCGGGACTGCCCGATGCGTTTGAGTCCGAGGGGTTTGACAGAGCGCATATGCGGATGCCGGACTGCCAGAACGAGCTGATCAGTAAGGTGGCGGCGGTACAGCCGAACACGATCGTCGTCCTGCACAACGGTTCTCCGGTGGAGATGCCGTGGGTGAACGAGGTGAAAGGCATCGTTGAAGCTTATCTGGGCGGTCAGGCGGTGGGCGGCGCAGTCTGCGATATCCTGTTTGGCAGGGTGAATCCCAGCGCGAAACTGCCGGAGACTTTCCCCTTAAAATTGGAGGATAATCCGTCCTATCTGTCCTACATCGGCGAGGGCGATATGGTGGAGTACCGCGAGGGCATTTTTGTGGGATACCGCTACTATGACAAGAAAAAGATGGAAGTGCTCTTCCCGTTCGGACACGGTCTGTCCTACACGACGTTTGCCTATTCGAATCTGCGCACGGACAAGGATTCCATGAAAGATACGGATATCATGGAGGTGTCTGTGGATATCGAAAATACCGGAAGCAGAGCGGGCAAAGAGGTGGTGCAGCTCTATGTTGCGGACAAAGAGAGCACGGTGATTCGACCCGTCAAGGAACTGAAAGGTTTTGAGAAGGTGGAACTTGCGCCCGGCGAGAAGAAAACTGTGACGTTCCGTTTGGATAAGCGGGCTTTTGCCTATTACAGCGTAAAGATTCATGACTGGCATGTGGAGACGGGCGCGTTTTCACTCATGGCGGGCAGTTCATCGCGGGATATAAGATTGACCAAAGAAGTCAATGTTGAATCGACTGTCAAGATTCCATTCGTGTATACCACGGATACCACGATGGGCGACGTGTTAAAAGATCCGCGCGCAAGAGAGATCGTGAAAGATCTGCTCAAGCTGGATATCTTCGGCGGAGAAAGAGGCGAAGAGGAAGGCGTCAATCTTACGGACTCGGACGCGATCTCTGAGGAGATGGGCTTGGCGATGGCGATGTTTACGCCGCTGCGCGGTGCGCTCAGTTTCGGCGGCGATGTGAATATGGCGGATATTCAGGAACTGGTGGAGAAATTGAATGCGCTGGAGGAGGGTTAAGCTTTCTGCTCCAGCGCCGCCGCCACAAACCCCTTAAACAGCGGATGCGGTCTGTTGGGACGCGATTTTAATTCCGGGTGCGCCTGGGTCGCCACAAAGAAAGGGTGATCCGGCAGCTCGCACATCTCAACGATCCGTCCGTCAGGGGAAAGCCCTGCGAGTTTCATGCCCTTTTCGGTGAGCACGGTGCGGTAGTCGTTGTTGACTTCATAGCGGTGTCTGTGCCGCTCGTGGATGACTTCTTCGCCGTAAAGCGCGTAAGCCCTGGAGGTCTTGTCCAACACGCAGGGATAGGAGCCGAGCCGCAGCGTGCCGCCGATATCCTCCACGCCGTTCTGGTCGGGCATCAGCGCGATCACGGGATGGGTGGTGGAGGGAGCCAGTTCGATGCTGTGCGCATCGTTGTATCCGAGGACATTTCTCGCAAATTCCACGATGGCAAGCTGCATACCAAGGCACAGCCCCAGGAAAGGGATCCTATGCTCTCTCGCGTAGGTGATGGCTTCGATCTTGCCCTCAATGCCGCGGTCGCCGAAGCCGCCGGGCACGAGGATGCCGTTTACACCCTCAAGAAGCTCTGCCGCATTTTCTTTCGTGACCGTTTCGGAGTCCACCCATTTGATGTCCACCACGCAGCGATGGGAGATGCCGCCGTGTTTTAACGCTTCCACCACGCTGATGTAGGCGTCGTGCAGCTGTGTATATTTTCCGACAAGCGCGACTGTCACGGAGTCGGTGGGAGTCCGCAGGGATTCCACCATAGCTCTCCAGTCGGCAAGATCCGGCTCCGGACAGTCCAGTTTCAGGCATTCGCAGGCTACCTGCGCCAGATGTTCTTTTTCCATAGCAAGGGGCGCCTCATACAGATGTTCCACGTCCAGATTCTGCAAAACCCTGACATTCGGTACGTTACAGAACAGCGCGATCTTATCTTTGATGCCCTGATCGAGCGGATGCTCGCTGCGGCACACGATGATATCCGGCTGGAGTCCCATACCCTGTAACTCTTTGACACTCGCCTGTGTGGGTTTTGTCTTTAATTCCTGGGAGGCGCTCAAGTAGGGGATCAGCGTCACATGGATCAGGATCGCATTTTCGCGGCCGACTTCATGCTGGAACTGACGGATGGACTCCAAGAAAGGCTGGCTTTCGATGTCGCCCACCGTGCCGCCGACTTCGATGATGGCGATGCGGGTCTCCTGATCCGTGAAATTCCGATAAAATCTACCCTTGATTTCGTTTGTAATATGGGGGATGACCTGAACCGTGCCGCCGCCGTAGTCGCCGCGTCTCTCCTTTTGAAGCACGGACCAGTACACCTTTCCGGTGGTCACATTGGAATTTTTGTCCAGATTTTCGTCGATGAAACGCTCGTAGTGGCCGAGATCCAGATCAGTCTCGGTGCCGTCCTCGGTGACGAACACTTCTCCGTGCTGGATCGGGTTCATCGTGCCGGGGTCGATGTTGATGTAAGGATCGAACTTCTGCATGGTCACTTTGAAACCACGCGCTTTTAAGAGCCTGCCGAGCGATGCGGCTGTGATGCCCTTGCCGAGGCCCGAAACGACGCCGCCTGTGACGAATACATATTTTACTGCCATCTGTGATCTCCATTCCGGAGCATGACCGCGCGGGCGGCGCTCCTTTCCGTTTCATTCCTCTATTATAAAAAAAATTTTGGGGAAAATCTACACAAAAAACGAAAAACAGGGAAAAACTTTATAATAGTTTTAGAGATGTGTCCATAAATTCATAATTCTCTCATTGATTTATAATTTCCGCTAAACTATACTAGAAGATAGATATTCCTAAGAAAGCGAGGATGCCTCATGGCAGATAATGCGAATAACGTAAATCCATACGACAACGGCGGAGGTCCGACGCCGGGCGGTCCCGGAAATAACGGCGGCGGGCAAAATGGTCCCGGCGGTCCGAACGGTTCCGGCGGGAACGACCCGAGAAAGCAGAGCCTCATTATGCTCGTGGTGGCGGCGCTCATCACGCTGCTGTGCATCAGCGTCTTTATGAAGATGCTGACGGGAGCCACCAATCAGGAGGTTACTTATAACGAATTTATCCAGATGGTGGAAGACGGAAAGGTAAAGAGTGTTTCCGTGGGTTCCGACCGGATCACGATCTATCCGAAAGCGGCGCAGACGACGACCTCCATCCTTTATCCGTACAGCGCGGGCGTGAATACTTACTATACCGGCAAGATGGAAGAGGACGATAAGCTGGCGGAACGCCTGCTTGCCCATAAGATCGAGATGAAGAAAGAAGTCTCCGACAGTTCCGGCATGATCATGACGATCCTGCTCTATTACATTCTGCCTGTGCTTTTGATGTGGGGACTGTTAAGTCTTCTCTTCCGCCGCATGGGCGGCAAGGGCGGTCCTATGGGCGTGGGTAAGAGTACAGCCAAAGCCTATGTGCAGAAAGAGACGGGTATCACGTTCAAGGACGTGGCAGGCGAGGACGAGGCGAAAGAGTCTCTGGTGGAAGTCGTGGACTTTCTCCATAATCCCGGAAAATATTCCAAGATCGGTGCGAGACTCCCCAAAGGCGCGCTTCTGGTGGGACCGCCCGGAACGGGTAAGACCCTGCTTGCAAAGGCGGTGGCGGGCGAAGCGCATGTGCCGTTCTTCTCCCTTTCGGGTTCGGATTTTATTGAGCTGTATGTAGGCGTGGGCGCTTCCCGTGTCAGGGATCTGTTCAAGGAAGCGGAGAAGAGCGCGCCCTGCATCGTGTTCATAGACGAGATCGACGCCATTGGCAGGAGCCGCGATTCCAAGTACGGCGGCGGCAACGAGGAGCGCGAGCAGACGCTGAATCAGCTCCTTTCCGAGATGGACGGTTTTGACGGCAAAAAGGGGATCATCATTCTGGCGGCGACCAACAGACCGGAGATTTTGGATAAGGCATTGCTGCGTCCGGGACGGTTCGACAGGCGCATCATTGTGGATAAGCCGGACCTCAAAGGGCGCGTGGAGATCTTGCAGGTGCATTCCAAGGATGTGCTGATGGACGACACGGTGGACTTGAACGAGATCGCGCTGGCGACTTCCGGCGCGGTGGGTTCCGATCTGGCAAATATGATCAATGAGGCGGCGATCAACGCCGTGAAAATGGGCAGGGAGTATGTGAGCCAGAAAGATCTTTTCGACGCGGTGGAGCAGGTGCTCGTCGGCAAAGAGAAAAAGGACCGCGTCATGAGCAAGGAGGAGCGCAAGATCGTCTCCTATCACGAAGTGGGACACGCGCTCTTGAGCGCTTTGCAGAAAAATTCCGAGCCTGTGCAGAAGATCACAATCGTACCCCGCACGATGGGGGCGCTCGGGTATGTCATGCATGTGCCGGAGGAAGAAAAGTATCTGGATACCGAGGCGGAGTTAAGGGACAGGCTGGTAAGTCTGCTCGGCGGACGCGCGGCGGAGGAGATCGTCTTCGACACGGTGACGACCGGCGCGGCAAACGATATCGAGCAGGCGACGAGCATTGCCAGAAATATGATCACGCGCTTCGGCATGAGCAAAAAATTCGGCCTCATGGGGCTTGCCACGGTGGAGAGCCAGTATCTGGAGGGAAGAGCTTCCCTGACCTGCTCCGACGTGACGGCGGCGGATATCGACACGGAAGTGATGAAGTTATTGCAGGAGAGCTATAAAAAAGCCAAGAAGCTCTTAAAGGAAAACCGCGAGATCATGGATAAGCTGGCGGCGCACCTGATCGAGAAAGAGACGATTACCGGCAAGGAATTTATGAAGATCTACCGCAGGGAAAAGGGCATCCCTGAGCCGGAGGAGACAGAAGAGGAGAAGGCGGACAGCGCGAAGACAGCGCAACCGAACACGGCGACGGAAAGTCCTGCGAATGGACAGCCCCAGCCGGACACAGCGCAGGAAAGTCCCGCAGCCGAGCCGAATCAGGAGCCGCCCCGCAGCTGGCAGCCCGCGCCGCAGAATATGACGGCGGATGCGGTTTCCGCTCCCGCGAAAGGTCTGTTTTCCCAGGCGCCGGACCCCGACGGAGAGAGCCGAGATGTTTGATTTTGATGAAGCGTTAAAAAAACTGCCGCATTCGCCCGGCGTGTATCTGATGCACGATGCGGGCGATGCCATTATTTATGTGGGTAAGGCTGTAAACCTCCATAATCGTGTGAGGTCTTATTTTCGCAAGATCGTAGGGCGGGGACCGCAGATCGACAAAATGGTGCAGCAGATCGCCCGATTTGAGTATATCGTGACGGATTCGGAGCTGGAAGCGCTGGTTTTGGAAAATAATCTCATTAAGGAATACAGCCCGAAATACAACACGATGTTGAAAGATGACAAGACCTACCCCTACATCAAGGTCACGCTGGGGGAGGAGTACCCCCGCATCCTGTTTTCCCGCGAGATGAAGAAAGACAAGTCAAAATATTTCGGACCTTATACCGGTGCGGCGGCGGTCAAGGATACCATTGACCTGATGAATAAACTCTATCAGCTAAAGACCTGTAACCGTAGGCTGCCGCGGGATATCGGGCTGGAGAGACCCTGCCTCAATTACCACATCAAACAGTGCGCCGCGCCGTGCCAGGGGTATATCAGCAAGGAGGCATACCGCGAACGGGTCGAGCAGGCGCTTGATTTTTTGAACGGAAATTATAAGCCCATGCTTCGGGAACTGGAAGAAAAAATGACACAAGCGTCAGAAAATATGGAGTTCGAGGAGGCGGCGCGCTGTCGGGATCTTTTGAACAGCGTAAAGAGTGTGGCGCAGAAGCAGAAGATCACGGACTCCGACGGGGAGGACAAGGATATCATCGCGCTGGCGGCGGACGAGAGGGACGCTGTGGTGCAGGTGTTTTTTGTGCGCGGCGGCAAGCTGATCGGCAGAGATCATTTTTATATGACGCAGGTGGAGGACTGTGCGGACGCGCAGATCCTTCTCGATTTTGTCAAACAGTTTTACGCGGGCACGCCTTATATTCCGAAAGAGCTGATGTTGCAGGAAGAGATCGAGGATATGCCGGTGATAGAGCAATGGCTCTCCGCCAGAAAAGGCAGTCGGGTCTATCTGCGTGTACCGAAAAAGGGCGCGAAAGAAAAACTGGTAGAACTGGCGGCGCAGAATGCGAGGCTGATCCTGAGTCAGGACAAAGAGCGCATCCGCAGGGAGGAAGGACGCACCATCGGCGCGATGAAAGAGATCGCAGCCCTGCTGGAACTGGAGAATGTGAGCCGCATGGAAGCCTACGACATTTCCAATATCAGCGGCTTCGCCAATGTCGGCTCGATGGTGGTCTTTGAGAAAGGGAAAGCCAAGCGCAGCGATTATCGGAAGTTTCGGATCCAGTCCGTTTCCGGTCCCGACGATTATGCCTGTATGCGGGAGGTGCTGACCAGACGTTTCCGGCACGGCATGGAGGAGCGGGAGGACTTAGAGAGCAGGGAGATAGATCAGGCTTTCGGGAGCTTTACGAAGTTTCCCGACCTCCTGATGATGGACGGCGGCAAAGGGCAGGTGAATATCGCCTTACAGGTTTTGGAGGAACTGCATCTGGACATTCCCGTCTGCGGCATGGTAAAGGATGACAATCACCGCACCAGAGGGCTTTATTATCAGAATGTGGAAATTCCCATCGACACCCGTTCGGAGGGGTTTAAGCTGATCACCAGGATTCAGGATGAGGCGCACCGTTTCGCCATCGAGTATCACAGGTCGCTGCGCTCCAAAGCGCAGGTAAAGTCCGTGCTCGACGAGATTCCCGGCGTGGGTCCGGCGAGAAGAAAGGCGCTCATGCGGCACTTCGGTTCCATCAACGAGATCAGGGAGGCGTCGGTGGAGAAACTCAGCGAGGCGCCGGAGATCCCGGAACATATCGCAAAACAGATCTATGACTTTTTCCGAGCGGGTGGCTTTTCACGGTCACAAAATGATGATATAATGAGCGCAAAAGAAAAACAAGCGACTCCGTAGGAGGCATTTGTTTTTCTTGCGTCATTAACGAGCAAACAGTCTGCAAAGCAGACAGTAAAGCGCTGAAAGCGCGGGTTTGCGAGTTTAGATAAAGGAGAGGCGAGGAGAATACTATGGCGAGCATCAATCTTACAAAAGTAATCGAAAAGTTCAAATGGGAAAACCTGACGCCGGAGATCGACATCTCAAAGATCAAGGTGACACAGCCGGATATCAACAGACCGGCGTTACAGTTGGCGGGCTATCTGGAGCATTTTGAGACGACGCGCCTGCAGATCGTGGGATTCGTGGAATATTCATACATGAACGGGCTGGACGAGGACAGACAGCGGGATATTTTTGAAAAGATCCTGAACAATCCGCTGCCGGGCATTTTGTTCTGCAGGGAGCTTTATCCGAACGAGATATTCCGCGAGATCGCGGTCAAACACGGCGTACCGCTTCTGATGAGCAAAAAGGCGACATCCGCCTGCATGGCGGAGGTGATCCGCTGGCTGAATGTGCAGCTTGCGCCCTGTATTTCCGTGCACGGCGTGTTGGTGGACGTCTACGGCGAGGGCGTTCTGATCACGGGTGAGAGCGGTATCGGTAAATCCGAGGCGGCGCTGGAGCTGATCAAGAGAGGACACCGTCTGGTGACGGACGACGTGGTGGAGATCCGCCGCGTGAGCGAGGATACGCTGATCGGTTCCGCACCCGATATCACAAAGCATTTCATTGAGCTGCGGGGCATCGGCATCGTGGATGTGAAAGCCCTTTTCGGTGCGTCCAGCGTCAGGGATACGCAGAGCATCGATCTGGTCATCCGTCTGGAAGACTGGGATAAGGATAAGGAATATGACCGCCTCGGTTTGGAGGAGGAGTACACGGAGTATCTGGGAAACCGGGTCGTCTGTCACACGCTGCCGATCCGGCCGGGCAGGAATCTGGCGATCATCTGTGAGTCCGCGGCGGTCAACCATCGTCAGAAAAAGATGGGTTACAATGCGGCGCAGGAACTGTATAAGAGGGTGCAGAACTCTCTGGCGAACGGCAGGGACGAGGACGAAGACTGACAATGTGAGAAGAAGTTAGGAGGGAAAGTATGTATATATTCGGGGTAGACGTGGGCGGCACCACGGTGAAGATGGGCTTATTTGACAAGGACGGCAATGTGCTTGAAAAGTGGGAGATCCCCACGAGGACAGAGAACGGCGGGGAGAAGATTCTGCCTGACATTGCCGACAGCATTCGGGCAAAACTTGCCGAAAAGAAGATCGACAAAGAAAACGTGCTCGGCGTGGGCGTCGGCGTGCCGGGGCCTGTGGACGGGAACGGTATTGTGCACCGCGCCGTCAACCTTGGCTGGGGCGAGGTGGATCTGAAAAAGGAACTTTCCGCGCTGCTTGACGGTATGCGCGTGGAGGGCGGCAACGACGCGAATGTGGCGGCGCTCGGCGAGATGTGGAAAGGCGGCGGTCAGGGACACCGGAATCTGGTGGCGGTCACGCTG
>JAMPCE010000007.1 GCA_023666335.1 bacterium | reverse complement strand
ACAATCTGGGCGTGGAGATCGAGGAGAACTCCGAGCTGGATCTGTTCGAGGCATATAACAAGCACGCGGACGATCCTCGTATCCCTGAAGTCGTTAAGGATATGGAGGCGGAGCTTGGCAGCGGAAATAACAAGCCCACCATCCTGCCGAAGCTGGCGCAGTATGAGCTGACCCTGCTTGACTGGGTCGAGGAGCACAAGGGGTATCGCGAGTATGTGGCGATCGCAGGTAAGTGCTGGCCCGCGTTCCAGACGCAGTTCGGTTTCGTTCCCTGCTATGTGAACAGCCGTCTGACCGGCAGAGGCATTCCGGTATCCTGCGAAGTGGATATCTACGGCTGCTTAAGCGAGTTCATCGGTCAGGCAGTCAGCGACGATATCGTAACGCTTCTCGATATCAACAACTCTGTTCCGAAGGATATGTACAAAGAGTCCATCGAGGGCAAGTTCGACTACAAGTTCACCGACACTTTCATGGGCTTCCACTGTGGCAATACCTGCTCCAAGAAGTTGTCCAAGTGCAGCATGGAGTACCAGATGATCATGGCAAGATCCCTGCCTGAGGAAGTGACGCAGGGAACGCTGGAAGGCGATATCGTGCCCGGCGACATCACGTTCTATCGTTTACAGAGCACGTCCGACAACATCCTGCGCGCTTATGTGGCGGAGGGCGAAGTGCTTCCCGTGGCGACGAAATCTTTCGGCGGCATCGGTGTCTTCGCGATCCCTGAGATGGGCAGATTCTATCGCCATGTGCTGATCGAGAAGAATTATCCGCACCACGGCGCGGTAGCGTTCGGTCATTACGGAAAGGCATTGTTCGAGGTATTCAAGTACATCGGCGTGGATGTGAGCGAGATCGGCTACAACCAGCCGAAGAGCCTGCCTTATCCGACGGAGAATCCTTTCGCGTAAAGCTTTACTCATTTTATAGAATCTGTTATGATAAACTGTGACGATCAAGCAGATGAAAGGAAAGGTGATTCCATGTCTGAGAGTGAGATGATAAAAATAACGGTTGAAGAGTTTGCAAGAGTCCAAAAATATATGCGCCTGATGGAAAACAAAGAATCGGCAGCATATGAGGAAATAAAGGGGCGGTATATTGAATTAAAAGTAATACTTGCAAAATCCGGTGTCAATCTTACTGAGCTTGATGTCATAAAAGAGTAATCACGATATAAAAAGGCGGAGTTTTTGCTCCGTCTTTTTATGCGTGGAGAGGTGTGGTGGTTTTTATGGCAGATATCTTACTGGTTGAAGACGACAAAACGCTCGCGGCGGGGCTGACCTATGCTTTGGAAAAAGAAGGCTATCTGGTGACGTACAGCGGCACGGTCGCCGATGCGAGGGAAAAGGCGGCAGCGCGGCGGTACGATCTGGCGCTTCTGGATCTACAGCTTCCCGACGGCACGGGCAGAGAAGTCGGCGCTTTGTTAAAACAAAAGATTACACCCGTTATTTATTTGACCGTCGTGGATGACGAGGAGGAGATCGTGCGGTCGCTTGAAGACGGCGCCGCCGATTACGTCACGAAACCGTTTCGGATGCGGGAACTGCTGGCGCGGATCAAACGGTCCCTGCACGGGGAGAGCGGAAACGGCGGGCAGCTGGCGATCGGGAAGGCAGTCATCGATGAGGAAGCGGGAAAAGTCTATGTCGAAGACTGTGAGATCGTCCTGACGGCTTTGGAGTATCGGCTGCTGCTTATTTTTGCGAAGAATCAGTCCATCCTGTTAAAGAGAGAGCAGATTCTGGAGCGCATCTGGGATATCAGCGGCAATTTTGTGGAGGACAATACATTGACCGTATATGTGAAACGCCTGCGCGAAAAACTGGGCGATGCGGTCTCGATTACGACAGTCAGGGGGATCGGATATCGTGTGGATCAATAAAAAAGAACTGCTATCGCTTTCTGCGGGGATCCGCGCGTCGCTTGACGGACAGCCTTTCGACCCGCGCGATCATCGGGAGGGCACGCTCAGTATCTTAAAAAATGATATCTATACCATGATCCGTTCCGGGCAGGAGCAGAGAACGGTTCTGGAAAACGATAAAGAACATTTGCGGGAATATCTGTCGGATATCTCCCATCAGTTAAAAACGCCGGTTTCGTCCATCCTCCTGATGACGGAACTCATGACGGACGCGCCGAAAGAGGCGCAGAGAGACTTCCTGTTCCACATCAAAAAAGAAGTACGCCATATGGAGTGGCTGCTTGCCGCGCTCCTGAAGATGGCGAAGATGGATGCTTCCGCCGTGGATTTTCAGAGAGAGGAAACTGCGGTCAGCGAACTTTTGCACGAGGCGCAAAAATCAATGGATATTGTGCTGGATATCAGAAACCAGACCCTGCGCCTGCAAAACGACCTGCATCTTTTCTGCGATAAAAAGTGGACGGCGGAAGCGCTCTTAAATCTGATCAAGAACGCCTCGGAATGCTCTCCCGAAAATGCGGAGATCCTGATCGACTGCGGCGAGAATCCGCTCTATTCCTGGATATCGGTCACGGATGCGGGGGAGGGACTGAAAAAGGAACAGATCGCCCGTCTGTTTCGCAGATTTGAGAGCGCGCAGAAAGAAAACGGCTGCGGGATCGGGCTGCCGCTTGCGCTGTCCATCATGCGCGCGCAAAACGGAGATATCGAGGTCTCGCCCGGCGGGAACGGAAGCGGCGCGACATTTCTCGTAAAATTTTATCAGGAGTCACCGAAGAGTCACTTTTCTGATTTATCGTAGGAGATAAGAAAAGAAGAGGAGGTGTCTTATGGAGATCCTGAACGTAAACGAACTGACGAAGATCTACGGGAGTGGCGATAACCGGGTCGTGGCGCTCGACCATGTCAGTTTTTCAGTAAAGAAAGGGGAATTTATCGCCATTGTGGGTGCGTCCGGCTCGGGCAAGTCCACATTGATGAATCTGATCGGCGGCATCGACCGGCCGACTTCGGGGACGGTGACGATCGACAAGGAACAGATCTTTGCGATGAGCGAAAGCGCTCTGGCGATCTTTCGGCGCAGAAATATCGGCATTGTCTACCAATTCTATAACCTGATCCCCAATCTGACCGTAGAGGAAAATATCATGCTGCCCTGCCTGCTGGACAATCGAAAACCGGATGCGCAGAAACTGGAAAAGATCATAGAAATGACAGGACTGTCACATCGAAAGGGTCATCTTCCGGGAGAACTTTCCGGCGGTCAGCAGCAGAGAGTGTCTGTGGGCAGGGCGCTCATCAACGATCCGGCTTTTATTTTGGCGGACGAGCCGACGGGAAATCTCGACAGTAAGGCGGGCAGGGAGATCATCGAACTGCTGACGTCGGCAAACCGCAAGGCAAATCAAACGCTGATCCTGATCACCCACGATGAAAATATCGCGCTGCAGGCGGATCGGATCCTTACGATCAGCGACGGGCGGATCGTCAGAGATGAGGTGATGCGCGCATGAATATCTTATGTTCTTTTGCCTTGAAGCAGATCAAGAGAAAGAGGAGCCGCACGGTGATCACGTCGGCGGCGATCGTGCTGTCTGCAGCGCTTCTTACGGCGGTCGTCAATTTTGCGGCGAGCGGCAATGCGATGTTACAGGGGTTTCTCGGTGCGGATTACGGTCTGTACGGCGGCGCCTATACCATGATGCTGCTCGTTCCCGCCGCAGTTTTGGCGGCGCTCATCATCGCGATGTCCGTGATCGTGATCTCCAATGCGTTCCGCATGAGCGCAGGGGAACGGATCGCACAGTTTGGCACGTTAAAATGCGTTGGCGCGACCGCAGACCAGATTTACCGGACGGTTATGTATGAGTGCCTCCTGCTGTGCGCAATTTCTATTCCTGTCGGCATTGCGCTGGGGTATTTTTTTAGTTTTCTTGGAATCGGAGTCGTAAATCTTTTTATGGAAGACTTCAATGTGCTGGTGCGCGCCATGATGAAGCGGATCGATCTGGAACTTTCTTTTGTGTTCTCGCCGCTTGCCCTGCTCGTTTCCGCCGTGATCTCGCTGGGGACGGTTTTGTTTGCCGCTATGCTTCCGGCAAGAAAGGCGATGCGCATCTCGGCGCTTGACTGCCTGCGAAACGGCGGTGAGACGGATCTGTCGGGTTATCGGCGCACGAAGATCACCGTGGATGCGGGCGGCGCGATCGAATATCGGCTGGCGCGTAAGAACGTGTCGTCGAACCGCGGGCGGATGCATTCGGCAGTCACAGCGTTTGCCTTAAGTATCATGCTGTTTGTCACGATGAGCGGCTTAAAGGAGATTGCGGACGGCATACAGGATTATATTTATACGGATTATGGTTATACCGTGATCGCGGATTATACGGCGGTTTTTGAGAACAGGATTCATCCCGAGACCGGACGAAGGGAGCAGATGTGCGCGCACCCGATTGACGCCGGGACGGCGGAAGAGATCACGGGGAAACTCCGGGAATATGAGGGGACGGAAATTTACGGAGACGGGCAGGACTATTCCACCTATGTCGCTGTTCTTGCCCCGCAGGATCTCACGGAAGAGATGCGTAAGGCTTTGTACGGCGCAGAGGAAGAAGCGCAGCCGAAAATCTTTCTGGACGTGGAACGGATCATTCTGGATGACAGGCATTATCAGGAACTGTGCGCACAGGCGGGCGTCGGGGAGGGCGCGGTGATCCTCTTAAACGATTATTCCTATAATGACAGGGGAACGGAGCGGCATATCGCACCCCTGTCCGCGGCTTCATCCGTTCTGAACGTGGAGAAAGCCGACGGCAGCCGGGAGCAGATCCGGATCGACGCTGTGCTTTCAGGTGCGGAGATTCCGAGACAGCTCCTGTATGCGAACACCAATCCCGTACGCCTTGTCGTCCCTTCCGAGGGGATGAGCCTGCGCGGTTATAATTGGATGGCGGCGCCCACAGACGAAGACGGGTTTATCGCGTATGCGGAGGAAGTGCTCGCAGACTATTTTCCGCAGTACGGCATGGACTATGAGGAGGCGGGGTACACGACCAGGGCGTACGGCGCGCAGGACTTTAGTAAATTGATGAATATTGCGATCATTCTGGCGGCTTTTTTCCTCTATGCCTTTGTGCTTCTGCTGGGACTGATCGGCGTGTTGAATGTCATAAGCACTTTAAGCTTCCAGATCAGGCTGAGGGCGAGAGAGTTTGCGGTCTTGCAGAGCGTGGGGATGCCCTCGGAATCGCTGCAAAAGATGCTTACGATCGAGAGCGTCCTCTGCGCGGGGAAAGCGCTGGTCGTCGGGCTTCCGGTGGGTATGGGCATTGTCTGGCTCCTGGCGCATTTTGTAAAACGCCTGTTTCCGATTCCCTTTGCGATGCCGTGGGCGGCGATCGCGGCGGCGGTCGCCGCGGCGTTTCTGGTCATGTGGGGGACGGTGCGGGTGTCGGCGGGCGCGCTGAAAAAGCAGAATATCATAGAGACGATCAGAAATTAGGGCATAAAGGATCCATTAAAAAGGACGGAACCAATCGGCTCCGTCCTCTTTGTATGTTCAAATCTGTCTTAAGGTTTCTACACCTGTCAGGGTCTTTAGACGATGGAATCCACCATAGAACCCATAGACGGCGCCCCCACGCCGCTTCCGGCATTGTCGTAAGTCTTCTTGGAAAGCGTCTCGCCCTGTGTCGCGTAACGGTAGATGCTATTGACTTTGTCGGTCATTTTCTCTGCCGGAGAGTATGCGCCGCTATAGAGCTTCTTGAGGCTGCTCATGTCAGCTTCCTTAAACTTCTCCTCGTCCAGCGTCAGGGTCTTGTCGGAATTGATCGTAACGCCCAGCTTGGAGAAAGTGGAGCTGTTGTTGTTCACGATGCTTTTCAGTGCGTTTGCCTGATTCACGACGTTGGAGTTTTCGCTTTTTGCCGTGTTTTTGATGAGGGCGTTGTAGTCTTTGACAAATGTGCTGAAAGCCTTGTAGAGGGCTTCTTTGTTGTCGTTGGACATATCCGTCGCGCCCAGATTTTCGATGGAACGGTAGAGAGTGTTTGCCGCTGCCGCAGAGCTTGCGTCCGTGACGGTCTTTTTCGCATCCTCAGCCTTTGTGGCAGAACTCGTGCTGCTCGCATAAGAACTCGTACCCGCATATTTTGCCTTGGAGGAGGTGACGGATTCGCCGTCTCCTGCCGCCCGATAGATCTGGCTGGCTTTGCCTGCCGCCTTATCCGCAAAGGAGCCGATGCCGCCAAACAGCGTCTTTACCGTAGAGCCCTTTCCGTGTTCGGTGTCTTCCAGCGCGGTCTTCATGGTGTCCGAGTCAAAGGAAAGCGTCTTGTCGGAGTTCATGGTGATGCCGACCTTGGAAAAGAGCTTGTAGTTCGTGTAGTAGGTGTTGTAAAGGGACTCCGCCTGTTTCTGCACGGTCGTGTTCTCGCTCTTGGCTGCGCTCTTCATCAGGCTGTTGTAGTCCTTGACAAAGTCGGACACGGCGTCAGTGATCTTTTTGATGTTCTCCTCGCTGCGGTCGTCGAAGTTCAGGTTTTCGAGGGTCGTCGCAGAATTATAGAGGGATTTCGCTGCCGATGCGGAAGAGGCGTCCTTTACTTTTCCCGCCGTTTTCTGATCGGTCTTGCTGCTTTCTTCCGCCTCCTGCTTTTCCAGCTTGCTGTAGTAGGTCTTTAACATCTTGCCGTAACTGCCGTTCTTGATTGCGGCATAATCGCCCAGAAGCGAACTCATACCGCTCGAATCATCACTGCCGCTCATGCCGCCGAGCAGGCTGGAGTAAGTGTCCGCCATTCCCGAATTTAATCCGTTCAAACTGATTCCCATACGAGATACCTCCTTAAAAATGATTGTATATGAATCGTGAAGTGTTGTACAATCATATAATCAACGCAGACTCGCTTTCGCTCCATTTCGAACGTAATGGTACTAAACTCGGGAGCTGCTGCGCAACTCCGGACCTCGTTAAGTACCAACGTTCTACAAGGGTCTGCTTATGATTATATGATTGTACAACCTGACTCTTTCCTATATCTATTATTTCGTCTTTTAAAAGGATTTGTAAAGAGGTTTTATGTAATGGGAATAAAATATGTAGATATTGCACAAAATTGAGACGGAAACAGCAGGTTTATATGGGCGAAATGTAGAAAATGAGGAACCACGGGACTTGACTTTCATGGTTGGAATTGCTAAAATGGCAGGGTAACAATCAGGTGAAAATGACAAAAAGGATAGGGAATAAAAGCGAAGAAAACAACGGAAAGGAGCGCCGCATGGGATTGTTGAAAAAAATTCCGGGGAAAGGCGACGGCATATCGATCAGCGCGCCCTGTGCGGGTACGCTGATCGCGTTACAGGAAGTGAAAGATCCGACGTTTGGCACGGGGATCCTTGGGCAGGGAGCGGCGATCGTGCCGTCTGACGGGAAGTTTTATGCGCCGGCAGACGGTGTGGCAGCTACGCTCTTTCCCACGGGACACGCGGCGGCGATTCGGACGGCGGAGGGGGCGGAAGTGCTCCTGCATATCGGTCTCGACACGGTGAAGTTGAACGGACAGCATTTTACGATCCATGTGGAAGCGGGACAGCAGGTGAAAAAGGGCGACCTGCTTCTGGAAGCGGATCTTGCGGCAGTCAGGGAGGCGGGGTTCGATACGACGACGCCCGTCGTCATCTGTAATTCCGATACCTTTTCGAAAATAGAGACATGCGGTACGAAAGAAGTGGCGGAGGGGGATGAGATACTCCGCCTCATAAAATAAGGTAAGGGGTCGATCGCGGATCGGCTGATGGGGACAGGATCAGGATGGAGAGATTTCACGGAAAAAGTGTGATGCAGGGAATTGCCGTCGGCAGACTCTGCTTTCACAGGAGGACGGATTATCATGCGGCGGCGCAGAAAGCGTCCGACCCGGAAGCGGAGCGGGCGCGTTTTTTTGAGGCGCTGGAGGCGGCAAAGGCGGAGCTTGCGCAGTTGTATGAGGAAGCGCTTGCCGATGTGGGGGAGGAGCAGGCGCAGATCTTTGAGATCCATCGGATGCTTCTGGAGGATGAAACTTATCTGGGGGCGGTGTCGTCCTTTCTTGCGGAGGGTTATCAGGCGGCGTATGCCGTAGACAGCGCGGGAAAGGATGTTGCCGCCATGTTCACGGGCATGGAGGATGCGTACATGAGAAGCCGGGCGGCGGATATCATGGATATTTCGCAGCGCGTGCTGCGCGCGCTCTTACAGCTGCCGGAAGAGAGGATCCGTTCGGACGAACCGGCGATCCTTGCGGCAGACGATCTGACGCCCAGCGAGACCTTAAAACTGGATAAGAAAAAGATATTGGCATTTGTGACGGTGAAAGGATCGGTGAATTCGCATACGGCGATCCTTGCAAGGAGTATGGGGATCCCTGCGCTCGTGAATACGGCGTTTCCGCTTTCGGAAGCTTTAGAGGGGAAACTCTGTGTAGTCGATGGGTTTGCGGGAGAATTGATTCTGGAACCGGACGAGGCGCTTCTTGATCGGATGCTTGCGAAACGGGAAGTGTGGGAAGCGGATAATCTGGCGTTGGAGCAGCTTAAGGGGCAGGAAAACGTCACAAGGAGCGGAAAGAAGATTCAGATTTTTGCGAACATCGGGAACGTAGAGGACGCGGAGGCGGCTCTTCTTGCGGACGCGGGCGGCGTCGGTCTGTTTCGGAGCGAGTTTCTCTATCTCGGACGGGAGAGCGCGCCCACGGAGGAGGAACAGTTTGCAGCTTACCGGACGGTGCTGCAAAAAATGGCGGGGAAAAAGGTGGTGATCCGCACACTGGATATCGGCGCGGATAAGCGGGCGGGTTATTTTGGGCTGGACGAGGAGGAAAATCCGGCGCTCGGTTATCGGGGCATCCGCATCTGTCTGGACAGAGAGGATATTTTTACCACGCAGTTACGCGCGTTATACCGCGCATCTATATACGGAAAACTGGCTATCATGTTTCCGATGATCGTGTCCGCGGGGGAAGTCCTGCGGATACGGCGGATCGCGGAACGTGTCAGGACGGCGCTTTTGGCGGAAGGATGCGCTCTGGGAGAGGTGGAACTCGGCATTATGATCGAGACTCCGGCTGCGGCGCTCATCTCCGACCTGCTTGCGCGGCAGGTGGATTTTTTCAGCATCGGCACGAACGATCTGACGCAGTATACGCTGGCGGCGGACCGGGAGAACCGTCGGTTGGAAAAGATCTGTGACGCGCGCCACGAGGCGGTGCTCAGACTGATCGAGATGACTGTGAAAAATGCGCATACGGCGGGCATCTGGGTGGGAATCTGCGGTGAACTTGCGTCGGACGAGACGCTCACGGCGCGGTTTTTAGAGCTGGGTGTGGATGAACTCAGCGTGCCGCCCGCGGCTGTGCTCAGGATGCGCAGGACGGTGCGCAGACTGCCCTAGAAGGAGGTGGCGGAAGTGATGAAATATATGCAGAAACTGGGAAAATCCCTGATGCTTCCGGTGGCATGCCTGCCGATCTGCGGCATCCTGATGGGGATCGGTTACGCGCTCTGCCCGGCGACGATGCAGGGCGGCGATATCGCGGGGACGGGATTCTTTCATCTGCTCGGCTTTTTTCTGGTAAAGGCAGGAGGCGCGCTGATCGACAATATGGCATGGCTCTTTGTGATCGGCGTGGGCGTGGGGATGGCGGATGAACATGACGGCACGGCGGGGCTGGCGGCGCTCGCTTCCTGGCTGATGATCACGAATCTGCTCGCTGAGGGAACCGTCACGACGCTTGTGCCCTCCCTTGCGCAGGATGCGGCAAAGATGCTCGCTTTCTCTAAGATCGAGAACCCGTTTATCGGGATCCTTTCGGGGATGATCGGCGCGGGATGCTTCAACCGCTTCCACTCAGTGCGGCTGCCGGACTGGCTGTCATTTTTCAGTGGAAAACGCTGTGTAGCTATCGTTGCGGGCGTGGTCTCCGTTCTGGCGGCAGCGGCGCTCCTGTTTATCTGGCCGTTTTTGTTTGGCGCGCTGATCGGCGCAGGCCGCTGCATCGTGGGGCTGGGAGCTGTGGGCGCCGGCATCCACGCTTTCTTAAATCGTCTGCTGATCCCCGTGGGTCTGCATCACGCGCTGAACAATGTGCTCTGGTTTGACACGATCGGGATCGGCGATCTGTCTCATTTCTGGGCGGGAGATACCGCCGCGGATGTTTCCTGGAGTCTGGGAATGTATATGTCGGGATTTTTTCCCTGCATGATGTTCGGCGTCCCCGGCGCGGCGCTCGCAATGGTCCATACCGCGAAGAAAGGCAGGAGAAAGGAGGCTGTCGGTTTGGTGACGGCGGCGGCGCTCTGCTCTTTTGTGTGCGGCGTCACGGAGCCTTTTGAGTTTGCGTTCATGTTCCTTGCGCCGGGATTGTATCTGATCTATGCGCTGCTCTATGGGATCTTCGCGGCTGTGACTGCACTTGTGGGGTTCCGCGCGGGTTTCAGTTTTTCGGCGGGTGCGGCGGATCTGGTTTTTTCTTCGTTCATGCCTGCGGCGGCGGATACCTGGCTGATCCTGCCGCTGGGCGCGGCGGCTTTTGGCGTGTTTTATGCGGTGTTCCGCTTTGCGATCGTGAAGTTTGACTTAAAGACGCCGGGCAGGGAAGATGAGGGCGTCGGGACAGAGACGGAGCAGAGGCGGGAAAAAGTGTGTCCGGATGACGAGTTTGTCCGGGCGGCGGCTGTGATTCTGGAAGGACTCGGCGGCGCGGAAAACATTGCCTCCCTCGATAACTGTATTACGCGGCTGCGCATTGAAGTCAACGAGATCGCAAAATTGGACGAGGAGAAGATCCGGTCTGCGGGCGTGGCGGGCGTCATCTGTCCCGGCGGAGCGGCGGTGCAGGTCGTGGTGGGCACAAAGGTGCAGTTTGTGGCGGACGAGATCAGGAAACTGCTATAGGAGAGACGGCATGATCATAAAGAATGCGAGCGTGTATACCGAGGACGGTCATTTTGCGGAGAGAGACATTTTTATAGAAGGGCGCCTCTTTGCGGACAGCGCTGCCCGCGTTACGGACAAAGAGGTGTTCGACGCTGCGGGCTGCTATGCCGTTCCGGGGCTGACGGACATTCATTTTCACGGCTGTATGGGATATGATTTTTCGGACGGCACGCGGGAAGCTCTGGATGCGATCGCGGCGTATCAGCTCTCTGTAGGGGTGACGAATATCGTGCCCGCGACGATGACGCTCTCCGAGGAGGCGCTTTTAGGGATCTGCCGCACGGCAGCCGCCTACGCCGAAGAAGGCTTTCACGAGGGGCGGGCGCGCTTTCGGGGGATCCATCTGGAGGGACCTTTTCTTTCCCCAAAGAAACTCGGCGCCCAGAATCCTGCCTATGTGCGAAAGCCTGATCTTGCGCTGTTTGATCGGCTCCGGGAAGCCTCCGGAGGACGGATCAGGCTGCTGGATCTGGCGCCGGAGGAGGAGGGCGCGATCGAGCTGATCCGGAAAAGAAGTGACACATGTGTCATGTCCATAGCGCATACCTGTGCGGACTATGACACGGCGGTCAGGGCTTTTGAGGCTGGTGCAAGCCATGTGACACACCTCTATCATGCCATGAATCCCTATCATCACAGGGAGCCGGGACCGATCGGCGCGGCGGCGGATCGGGAAAACGTGGAGGCGGAACTGATCGCAGACGGCGTGCACAGCCATCCGGCGGCGGTGCGGGCGGCGTTTCGGCTGTTCGGAGCGGAGCGCATCATCCTGGTCAGCGACAGTATGCGGGCGGCAGGGCTTGCGGACGGGGATTACACGCTGGGCGGTCAGGACGTGAAAGTACAGGGAAAACGGGCTGTCCTGCAAAACGGCGCGATCGCGGGATCGGTCACAAATCTTGCGGACTGCATGCGGACGGCGGTTCTTAAGATGGGGATTCCGCTCACGGCGGCGGTGCGGTGCGCGGCGGTCAATCCCGCCAAATGCGTGGGGATCTACGATGAATGCGGCAGCATCACGCCGGGCAAGCGGGCGGATGTGCTGCTTCTCGGAAAAGAAGATCTTGCTTTGGAACGGGTGGTCTTTGAGGGCGTATTTTCCCGTTTCCCGCATATATTGAACTAAAGCGGGAACGGGAGTACGTTATGTCGAAAAAGAAGAAATGGAACGAAACATTCAGGCTTGCCGTGGGAGAACTGGAAGAAAAGATACAGCGGGAGCGCACGGCGGAGCGGCCGCAGACGAAAGAGGAGTGGAAACGGGAACTTTTTGTCAGGGATGTGGCGCTGCAGATCGCAAAGTCGGCGGCTTTTTTCCTGACGGCGGTGGCTTTGATTCAAGGGATCGTGCGCTTTCTGCCGGATTCCATCACGGTGAGCAGTTCCGTGGGCGGCAGGGAGCTTCCCATCTACTGCGTGGAGACGGACAAAAAGCAGGTTTCCCTCAGTTTCGATGCGGCTTGGGGGAATGATGACACAAGGCGCATCCTCGATATCTTGAAAAAACACAATGTCAAAGTCACGTTCTTTATGACGGGCGGCTGGGTGGAAAGCTACCCGGAGGATGTGCGGGCGATCCTGGCGGACGGCCACGACCTCGGCAACCACAGCGAGAATCACAAAAATATGTCGCAGCTTTCCGATGAGCAGTGTCAGGAGGAGCTGATGACGGTACATACGAAGGTGCAGGAGTTGACGGGCTATGAAATGTGCCTGTTTCGACCGCCTTACGGAGATTATGACAATCATGTCATAAAAAATGTGCAGAAGTGCGGCTATTATCCGATCCAGTGGTCGATTGACTCTCTGGACTGGAAAGACTACGGCGCGGACGATATCGTAAAGCGGGTGGTCGGTTCCGACAAGCTGCAGAACGGTTCGATCATCCTCATGCACAACGGCGCGAAGTACACGGCGGACGCGCTGGAGGCGGTGATCACGGGCTTGCAGGAGAAAGGCTATGAACTCGTGCCGATCTCGCAGCTGATCTATAAGGATAACTACCATATGAAAGCGGACGGGACCCAGGTGTCTGGGAAATAAGGTTGACATTTTTAACAAAATTTTTATAATATTCTCAGAAACGGTTTACAGGGTAATGTGACAAGAGGTACGGAAGTGAAAAAGGGACATCGGCTATTTTACTTGCTTATCATTGTTTCAGCATCATTGATCGTGGGTCTGGCGGGGTGGTTTTATATCCGGCAGATGAATCAGACCATTTCAAGGAATATCATCAATTCCATCAGCGAGATCGCAGAGCATGATAAGGCGACGATCGAGACTTATATCGAAATCTGCTGGGAAGATCTCGCTGAGATACAGGAACGCTTTGTCAGCTTTGACTGTAAGCGTATCGAAGATGTGGAGACAAGGATGAATCTGGAACGTGCATCCAGCGGCTTTACCAATATCTATCTGGTAGCCGAGGACGGCACGGTTTATACCGATAAATATGTGGTATATAGGCCCGGGGATGAGATCTGGGACAGGGATATGGATTTTCGGCCTTATTTTGAGCACGGAGAAGATCGGGTCGTCGTCCGGTTTGACGATAAGGTCGAGGGCGGCTGGATGACCAAGGAGACGATCCTCTACGGCATCCGCCTGAAAAATTATACGGTGGAGGGCGTCAAAATGTATGCGCTGATCGGTATCAGCGACATTTCCTCCATTCAGGATAATATGGTGATCGACAGCTTTATCAAAAACGGTAAAGCCCGCGGACACAGCGCCCTGATCGATATGAGCGGAAATTATATCGTCAATATCGACAAAGAGGTCTATCTGAACAAACAGAATAATCTCTATGTTCATCTGGCGGAATCCGCAAGCAGCGACCTGACGGAGGAAGAAGTGCGGGAGAAGCTGCGAAACAGGGAGACTTTCGGGTTCTACCATGCTCATGCAGGGGAGAAAGGGCAGGAACTCTTCTACTTTATTCCGTTTGACGAAAGTTTCGACCTGTACTTTGTCATGTCCATCAATGAGGAAGTCTTTACCGAACAGCGGAGGACGTTTGTGTCCTTGAGTATGACGGTGGCGCTCATCTGTATTGTCACCGTGATCGCGATGCTGCTGATTATCATGCGTTTGCAGGTCAAGAGTGTGCGGACGACGGAAGCGGCGCGCTCGCAGAAGGAATTTCTCTCCAATATGAGCCACGAGATCCGGACGCCGCTAAACGGTCTGATCGGCATGAATCACCTGATCATGGTCAACATCGACGACGAGAGCCAGAAACCGCAGATCAAGGAATGGCTGAATAAGTCCCACAGCACGGCAAACTATCTGCTTTCGCTGGTGAATGACATTCTGGATATGTCGAAGTTACAGGCAGGAAAAGTGGATATCGTAAACGAGCCGATGCTGGTGTCCGCCATGATCGACGAGATCGCGGCGATGCAGGCTGACAATATCAGGAGCCGGGGCGTGGAATTTATCGTGGAAACGGATATTTTGGCGCCTTGCATCGAGGGAGATATCACCCGCACCAAGCAGATCCTGATGAACATTGTCGGCAATGCGGCGAAGTTTACGCCGGAAGGGAAGTCGATCCGTCTGTCCGTCACACAGGAAAAGAAAGGCGACGACCATGTGATTACAACATATCGTTGTGAAGATACCGGGATCGGCATCTCGGAGGAGTATATCGATAAGATTTTTGACTCATTCAGTCAAGAGAGAAACCGAAACACCAACGGCATTAAGGGAACAGGTCTCGGTATGGCGATCTGTAAACTTCTCACCAACGCTATGGGCGGCGATATCACGGTGGAGAGCGAGCTTGACGTCGGGAGTACCTTCACCGTCACGATCCCTTCTGTCATTGTAAAGGAAATTCCGGCGGAATTGGCTGGGCAGGGCAGCGCGGATGAGGTCGTAGACCTGTCGCAGCCGGCGCGCCGGACGGACGGCAGGCCGATCAGGATTCTGGTGGCGGAGGATGTGGAGCTGAACGCCGAAGTTCTCCTGGAGATCCTCGCGATGGAGGGCTTTGAGACGTCGCTTGCCGAGAACGGGCAGGAGGCGCTGGATCAGTTTGCGCAGTCTGAGGTCGGAGCGTTTGATATCATCCTGATGGACATGCAGATGCCGGTGATGGACGGATGTACGGCGGCGCGCAGGATCCGCGAACTGGACAGGCCCGACGCGAAGACCGTCACGATCTATGCCTGCACGGCAAATATGTTCCAGGAAGACCGGGAGCAGGCGCTCGCCAGCGGTATGGATGACTTTTTGACGAAACCGATCGACGTGAGTGTCTTGCTGATGAAATTGCGAAAGAGTATAAAATAACATATGTTATATAATGTGAAAAAGGGAGGGAAAACATGAGAAAAAGAGCGTTTGCGGCACTCCTTGCGATGATGATGTGCGGCGGTCTTCTGGCTGGCTGCGGCGGGACCAAAAAAGAAGTGACCCTGATCGTCAAGGTTCCCAGTCTGGTCATGAACGCTGTCAGCAATCCCGAGATCGTGGATTCGACCGCTTTCTTGGAGCAGGCGGGCGCGGCGTTTGCCGCACAGTATGAAAAAGCCGACGTCTCGATCTGGGTGGAGACCTTTGACTATGTGGACGAAGTCGCGGCGATCACGGGCAGTTTTGATACCGGCGACGCTCCGGATGTCCTGTACGAGGGCTATTTTAACATGGCGTCCTATCTGCATACCGGCAGGGTCGTGCCGCTTGACGATATCATTTCCGACGAGCTGCGGGCGGATATCGACGACGCTTCCTGGGCGATGAGCATGACGGACGGGAAAACCTATATGATGCCTTTCCTCAGTATGCAGAATATCCTGATCTATAATAAGGAACTTTTCAGGGAATGCGGTCTTGAGCGGTATTTTTCCGATGACGTTACGATACAGACCTGGACGATGGAAGAGTGGACGGATATTCTGGATACGCTGGCGGCAGGACTTCCCGAACGCACCTATCCGATGATGATGTACGGGAAAAACAATCAGGGCGATACCCACATCATGTCCTATCTGCGGGCTTTTGGGAGCCCGATCTTCAGGGAGGACGGGCATTTCGACTTTGAGAGCGAGGAGGCGGTCAAAGCGCTTGCCTGGATCCAGGAAGGCGTAGACAGAGGCTGGTATCCGCCGCATCCGGAGAATCTGGAAATTGCGGACAACGGCGAGATGTTCAGCAACGGACAGCTTGCGGTCTATATCTTTAACAATGCGAATTTTATGCTCTATGACAATATGGAGAATTACGGTTATGTGAATTTTCCGGGCGGCGTGGCGACCTCGTTCGTGACCGGATTTGAAGTGTTTGACAACGGCGACGAGACAAAAGTGCAGGCGGCAAAAGATTTTATCCGCTATATCTATGACCATGACGAGTGGCTGGAATTATCCGCCGGAAATATCCCCGCGAGCGAAAAAGTCGCGGTAAAATATCAGGATCAGATCACGATGTTGAGCGAGTTTACCAAAAACGCGGAACATGTGGTGGACTTTATGAACAACAGCCCGAACTGGCAGGGTGACGACACGTCGGTCCGCAGCGTCTTCTATCCGATCATCCATGATTTGCTGGCAAAGAGCGTCACGCCGCAGGAGTGTGCGCGGATGTTGGATGAGACCTGTAATGCCGCGTTGGATGCTGGCTGGGAAAACAGTACGCTGCACGAATAGTATTTTACAAATCCGTTCAGAAATGTTATACTATACTAGATAATCAAAAAAAGACAGAACATGAGAGGGCGAACGGGATGAAAATACAGGATTTCTGTGATATGGCAAAATTTGAGAGCATTATGGATAACTGGGCGAAGAGCACGGGGCTGGCGACCGTTGCGGTGGGCGCGGACGGCGAATATATCAGCGACTGCTATAATTTCACGGATTTCTGTATCAAGCTGACTAGAGGGAGCGCCGAGGGCTGTCGGCGCTGTGAAAAATGCGATCAGGAGGGCAAAGGCGTCTACAACTGTCACGCCGGACTGGTCGATTTCGGCATTCCGATCACCTTACAGGACGGCACGGTGCTTGGCAGCGTTATCGGCGGGCAGGTGCTGCCGGAGGATCCGGATGAGGAGTCGTTCCGCCGGATCGCCAGAGAGCTTGGCATCAATGAGGACGAGTACATAATGGCGCTGCATAAGGTCAATGTCAAGACCAGGCAGCAGATCGAGGCTTCCGCCAATCTTTTGGGCGATGTCATCAATATGTACGTCAATGCGAGCTATCAGGAGTTTATCAACAAAGATTTGGTGGAGAATATGAAGACCGGCATCACGGATGCGGTGACAGAGATCCAGGAGGCGAATGCCAGCACCGCGGAGATCGCGGCTTACAGTAAGAAACAGAAGATCCTGGCGTTAAATGCTTCCATCGAGGCGGCAAGAGCAGGCGACATGGGGAAAGGTTTCGCCGTGGTCGCGGCGGAGGTGCAGAAGCTGGCAAAGGGCATGTCGGAATCGAGCGAAGAGATCAAGGAACGTCTCGCAAAACTGACGGAGACGATCAACAGTCTGCATAGGGGAAGCATCTGAGAGGGATTCAAAAAACTGCATTGTGAAAATGCAGTTTTTTTTGTATACTAATGGTTAGGATAAAAACAGGGAGGAATACTATGCCACGCAGAACAGATATTCACAAGGTACTGATCATCGGCTCGGGCCCCATCATCATCGGGCAGGCATGCGAGTTTGACTATTCGGGGACACAGGCGTGCAAGGCGCTGAAAAAACTTGGCTATGAGATCGTATTGGTCAATTCCAACCCCGCGACCATCATGACTGACCCGGAGACGGCGGATGTGACCTATATCGAGCCGCTTAATGTGGAACGTTTGGAACAGATCATCGCAAAGGAGCGGCCGGACGCGCTGCTTCCCAATCTGGGCGGGCAGTCGGGCTTAAATCTGTGCGCGGAACTGCATAAAGCGGGCATTCTGGATAAGTACGGCGTAAAGGTCATCGGCGTGCAGGTGGACGCCATCGAGCGCGGAGAGGACCGCATCGAGTTTAAGAAGACCATGAACAAACTCGGAATCGAGATGGCGCGCAGCGAGGTGGCTTACTCTGTGGACGAGGCGCTTGCGATCGCGGACCGGCTGGGTTATCCGGTCGTACTGCGCCCCGCTTACACGATGGGCGGTGCGGGCGGCGGTCTGGTCTACAACCGCGAAGAGTTGAAAGTGGTGTGCGCCAGGGGCTTGCAGGCAAGCCTTGTCGGACAGGTGCTGGTGGAAGAATCCGTTCTCGGCTGGGAGGAGCTGGAACTGGAAGTCGTGCGGGATGCGGACAACAACATCATCACCGTCTGCTTCATTGAAAATATCGATCCGCTGGGCGTACACACGGGCGACTCTTTCTGTTCCGCTCCCATGCTGACCATTTCGGAGGAATGCCAGAAAAAATTACAGGAGCAGGCGTACCGCATCGTGGAGTCGGTGCAGGTGATCGGCGGCACGAACGTGCAGTTCGCCCACGATCCGGTGACGGACCGCATCATCGTGATCGAGATCAATCCACGCACTTCGCGGTCTTCCGCGCTGGCGAGCAAGGCGACGGGCTTCCCGATCGCGCTGGTGTCTTCCATGCTGGCGGCGGGGCTTACCTTAAAGGATATCCCCTGCGGAAAATACGGAACCTTAGATCAATATGTGCCGGACGGCGATTATGTGGTGATCAAGTTTGCGCGCTGGGCTTTTGAGAAGTTCAAGGGCGTGGAAGATAAGCTGGGTACGCAGATGCGCGCCGTGGGCGAAGTCATGAGCATCGGTAAGACCTACAAGGAAGCGTTCCAGAAAGCGATCCGTTCCCTGGAAACGGGGCGGTACGGTCTCGGTCATGTGAAAGATTTCGATACCCTGCCGAAAGAAGAGCTTCTGCGGCGCTTAAATACGCCTTCCAGCGAGCGGCATTTCCTGATGTACGAGGCGTTGCGGGCGGGCGCGACGGTGGAGGAGATCTTTGAGATCACGAAAGTCAAGACTTACTTTATCGAGCAGATGAAAGAGTTGGTGGAGGAAGAGGAAGCCATCTTAGGGCATAAAGGGAAGATGCTGCCCGACGAGATGTTAGTTACGGCAAAAAAGGACGGCTTTTCCGATAAATATTTAAGTCAATTGTTGGAGATTCCGGAGGCGGACATCCGCAGCCGCCGCCTGGCGCTCGGTGTGGAGGAAGCCTGGGAGGGCGTGCACGTCAGCGGCACAAAAAATAACGCCTATTATTTTTCGACCTACAATGCGCCGGACAAAAATCCGGTCAACGAAGATACGAAGAAGATTATGATCCTGGGCGGCGGTCCCAACCGCATCGGGCAGGGCATCGAGTTCGATTACTGCTGCGTCCACGCGGCGATGGCGCTGAAAAAACTCGGCTTCGAGACGATCATTGTAAACTGCAATCCGGAGACGGTGTCTACGGACTACGATACTTCCGATAAACTGTATTTTGAGCCTCTGACTTTAGAGGATGTCTTAAGCATTTACCATAAGGAAAAGCCGCTGGGCGTGATCGCGCAGTTTGGCGGACAGACGCCCTTAAACCTCGCGTCCGAACTGGAGGCAAACGGCGTGAAGATCCTGGGCACTTCGCCTTCCGTCATCGATCTGGCGGAGGACCGCGACCAGTTCCGCGCGATGATGGAGAAACTGGCGATTCCCATGCCGGAGTCGGGGATGGCGACGACCGTGGAGGAAGCGCTCGGCATCGCGAAACAGATCGGCTATCCCGTGATGGTGCGCCCCTCCTATGTGCTGGGCGGCAGAGGCATGGAGGTCGTGTACGACGACGAGAGCATGACCGAGTACATGAATGCGGCGGTGGGTGTGACGCCCGATCGTCCGATCCTCATCGACCGCTTCTTAAACCATGCGCTGGAATGCGAGGCGGACGCCATCAGCGACGGCACCCACGCCTTTGTGCCTGCGGTGATGGAGCACATCGAGCTGGCGGGCATCCACTCCGGCGATTCCGCCTGCATCATCCCCTCCGTGCACATTCCGCCGGAAAGCGTGGAGACGATCAAAGAATACACCCGAAAGATCGCGGAGGAGATGCACGTCAAGGGTCTGATGAATATGCAGTACGCCATCGAGAACGGTAAAGTTTTCGTGCTGGAAGCCAATCCCAGGGCGTCCCGCACCGTGCCTCTTGTATCAAAGGTCTGCAATATCCGCATGGTGCCGCTGGCGACCGATATCATTACGGCGGAGATCACGGGGCGTCCCTCCCCGATTCCGGGCTTAAAAGAACAGGCGATACCGAATTACGGTGTAAAAGAAGCGGTGTTCCCTTTCAATATGTTTCCGGAGGTAGACCCGATCCTCGGGCCGGAAATGCGTTCCACGGGCGAGGTGCTGGGCTTGTCCCGCTCCTACGGCGAAGCTTTCTTCAAGGCGCAGGAGGCGGTGCAGTCGAAACTGCCGCTTTCCGGAACGGTGCTGATCTCCGTGAATAAGAAAGATAAGGACGAAGTCGTGGAAGTGGCAAGGAGCTTGTCTGAGGACGGATTTAAAATCGTTGCCACGGCAGGGACCTATAAACTGATCACGGCAGCGGGGATTCCCGCGGTCATGGCGAAGAAACTCTATGAGGGAAGACCCAATGTAGGCGATATGATCACCAACGGGGATTTTGACCTGATCATCAATTCTCCGGTGGGGAAGGACAGCATCCACGACGACAGCTATCTGCGCAAGGCGGCGATCAAGGCGAAAGCGCCTTATATTACGACGGTCGCGGCGGCGAAGGTGACGGCGGAGGGCATTCATTATCTGAAAACGCATAAGAGCAGCGGGGTGAAATCCCTGCAGGAACTGCACGCAGAAATTCACGACATATAATGAGCAGACGGTCTGCAGGGCAGACAATAAGGCGTTGAAAGCGTGGGTTTGCAAGTAATGAAAGGGGCAGTCAAAATGATGATATGGAAACGGGAGATTCTAAAGACCAAGATCCCGGCAGTAGGTCTTTGTCTTGTAATTGCGGGAATGATGACCGCCTGTGGGAGAAATGTCGGTCCGCTCCCGCAGCCGCAGCAGCCGGAAACGCCTGCCGTGGAGACCCCGAAACAGGAAGAAGCGCCTGCGGTCGAGGCGCCGAAGCAGGAAGAAACGCCAACGGTCGAGACAGCGCCGAAGCCTGCGACGGGCGACGGACAGATCAGTCCGGATGAAGCGAAAGCGGTCGCTCTTGAAGATGCGGACGTGATCGGGGAAGTGACGTACACAAAGGCAAAGCTGGACTACGAGGACGGCATTGCAATCTATGAGATCGAATTTTTTGCGGACAATACGGAATATGAGTACGAGATCAATGCCGCGACCGGCTCGGTGTACAGTAAGAGCGTGGAGGCGCATCACGGTCATGCGGAGAAAGTTCCCGTACAGGATGTGACGCTCGGCGCGTCGGATGCTTATATTGACGCGGACAGCGCCGTGGCGGCGGCATTGGCGCATGCCGGATTTTCTGACACGGATGTCAGAATTACAAAACAGGAATTTGACTACGACGACGGACGCGCCGAATATGAGATCGAGTTTTACAAAGACGGGCGGGAATACGAGTACACCATCGACGCGGCGGACGGGTCGGTGTTGGAATATGATATTGATTAAATAGGGCAAAACGAGAGGAGATCACAACAATGAGACAAATGAAAAAGAGGTGGGCGATGTTCCTGCCGACAGCGCTTCTTTTGGCAATGGCGTTTTCCATGACGGTCTTTGCGGCGGAGGAGGAAATCGAGTATGTGCCGACCCTGCACGCCACATTCTGGGCGCTGGTGCCGCCGATCGTGGCGATCGCGCTGGCGCTTGTCACGAAAGAGGTCTACAGTTCCCTGTTTGTCGGTATTTTGATGGGCGGTCTTCTGTACTCGGGTTTCCGCTTTGAGCTGACGGTCACGCACATTTTCGTGGACGGTTTCATCGGCGTTCTATCCGACAGCTACAATGTGGGGATTCTGGTCTTTCTGGTGATCCTGGGAGCGATGGTCAGCCTGATGAACAAGGCGGGCGGTTCGGCGGCTTTCGGGCAGTTTGCCGCCGCGCATATCAAGAATCGCGTCGGCGCGCAGCTTGCGACCATTTTCCTGGGCGTATTGATCTTTATCGACGATTATTTCAACTGTCTGACGGTTGGCAGCGTCATGCGGCCCGTGACGGATAAATTCAAGGTCTCCCGGGCAAAACTCGCCTATCTGATTGACGCCACGGCGGCGCCGGTCTGCATCATCGCGCCGATCTCTTCCTGGGCGGCGGCTGTGACGGGCTTCGTGGAGGGCGAGGACGGTTTCTCCATCTTTATCCGGGCGATCCCCTATAACTTTTATGCGATCCTGACGATCGTTATGATGGTGGGCATGGTGCTGATGCGGACAGAGTTCGGCAAGATGGGGGAGCATGAGCGGAATGCGGTTTCCAAAGGGGATCTCTACACGACGGCGGGCCGCCCTTATGAAAATTCCGTGGAGGAGAAGATCAGTACAAAGGGCGGTGTGATCGATCTGCTGATCCCCATTATTTCACTGATCGTCTGCTGCGTGATCGGCATGATCTATACGGGCGGTTTCTTTGACGGAGAGAGCTTCGTGACGGCGTTCTCGAACTCTGATGCGTCCTTGGGGTTGACGCTTGGCAGCTTTTTCGGGATGGTCATCACGATCGTGCTCTATCAGATCCGCCGGGTGCTCTCCTTTAAGGACTGCATGGACTGCATTCCGGAAGGGTTTCGGGCGATGGTGCCCGCGATCCTGATCCTGACGTGTGCCTGGACGCTGAAAGCCATGACGGACAGCCTGGGCGCGGATGTGTATGTGGCAGGTCTGGTAGAGTCCGGCGCGGGCGCGCTCATCAATTTCCTGCCGGCGATCATTTTCCTCGTGGGATGTTTTCTGGCGTTTGCCACCGGTACTTCCTGGGGAACTTTCGGTATCCTGATTCCCATCGTGGTGGCGGTATTCCAGAACAGCAATCCGCAGCTGATGATCATTTCCATCTCGGCCTGCATGGCGGGCGCGGTCTGCGGCGACCACTGTTCCCCGATCTCCGACACGACCATTATGGCGTCGGCAGGCGCGCAGTGTGAGCATGTGAGCCATGTATCGACCCAGCTTCCCTATGCGGTCATGGCTGCGGCGGTATCCTTTGTCACCTATATCGTGGCGGGCTTTGTGCAGAGCGCGTGGATCTCTCTGCCGGTGGGTATCGTGTTGATGGTTGTGGTATTGTTTGCGATCAGGAATTTTGCCGGAAAAGTGGAGGAAGCGTAAGAATTGTATGGGCAATTAACACAGGCGGATCGGCAGCCGAATGCGTCTTATAACGTCACATTCGGCGTGCTCTCCGCCTTTGCGATCCTGATGATCGTGGCTGGACATGCAGGATACGAGATTTTCACGGTAGGAGGTTTGTTTCCCTACTATTCCTTTCATGTGCCGCTCTTTCTGGTTATTTCCGGTTATTTTTATCGGGAGGAAGAGGAGGAAAGCCCCTTTCTTTACTGCAAAAAGAAAGTGAAACGGCTGCTTTTGCCTTACTTTGTCTGGAATCTGGTCTATGGGGTGATCGCCTGGGCGCTCAGAACCTTTTGCGGCTTTTATTTCGGAGAGTCGATTTCTCCAAAAACCTTGTTTGTATCGCCCTTTCTGCACGGTTATCAGTATATCTATAATTTTGCGGCATGGTTTGTGCCTGTGCTCTTTGTCATAGAAATGATGAATCTGTGTATGCGGCTGATTTTACGAAAACTCCGCCTCTATGATGAAAGGCTGATTCTTGCCTGCTGTCTGGCGGCGGGGGTCTGTGTGGTGCAGCTTGCCATCGGCGGTCATGTATGGGGACTTTACAAGATGCCGGGGCGGATCCTCTTTCTCTATCCCTGTTTTCAGATGGGGCAGTTTTACCGGAAAAAACTGGAAGCAAAAGATACCCTCGGGAATCTGCCGTACTTTGCCATCGTGCTTACGGTGCAGGTATTCCTGCATTTGTGCTGCAACGGATTGGCTTACAGCAGCGTGTGGTGTACGGGCTTTGCCAACGGACCGCTGATTCCATATGTGACAGCAGTGTCAGGTACGGCATTCTGGCTGCGCGTGGCGAGAGTGCTTGCGCCGTTGTGCGGGGGAAAAGCTGGCGAGGCGACGATTCTGTATCTGGGGCGGAATACCTATGCGGTGATGATGCACCATATCATGGCTTTTATGCTGGTCAAGATGGCGCTGGCGGGGATCGCCGCCCATACGGGTTATCTGGCGGACTTTGATGCGGTGCGTTTCCGTGCGGATATCGATTATTATTATCTGGTAAAAGGCTCGGAAGCCTTTCAGATGGTCTATCTGGCGGCTGGGGTCGTGCTGCCGCTGCTGTTGCAGAGAGGGCTGGATGCTTTACTGCCTGCGGTGAGGAGACATTTGCCTGCGCCGGGGCAGGGCAGATTGTTCGGACGTTGAGTTTCCGTTTGCATTCGCAGGGTGAGTGTGTTACGCTAGTATTTGTATGGAGAGAATGTGCCTTTTACAAAAGGAGGCACAATGATAAAAGAACTACTGTTATTTATTGAGGAGGGCTGGATAGCAGCCGTTTTCGGGCTGGTTTTTCTGGCAGGTATTCTGGCAGCGGTGCGGCACGATCTGTTGTACCGCACGGTGCGGATCTACAACTGGGACGGCAAAAGATACCGCTTTTTGGGTCGTGAACGGCTGCGGAGAGGGCGGGATGCCTATGTCGTCACGATGCGCAGCCGGATGGGGGAGGCTTCCCGCACCACACGCTATCTTCTGCTGGTGTCCGCGCCGTTTGCGAAACGCTGCCGCTATGAAAATCTCCTGCTGCGGGCGGGAGCGGCACAGGTGTGGCTGCCGATTGAGGAGCGGATGCGGGCGGATGTCTTGTATGCGCACGTTCCGGGGTGGCGGACGCGGTATTTGAATTAGCGGAATAAAGACTGCCGCGAAATGGGAGAAAGAGCACATGGTCACAATCAGCGCGTGCATGATCGTGAAAAATGAAGAGCGGATCTTAGACCGATGCCTGAACAGTCTGGCAGGGATCGTGGACGAGATCATTATCGTGGATACCGGTTCGACGGATGAGACAAAGCGGATCGCCGCAAAATACACGGATCGGGTCTATGATTTTGCGTGGACGGGCAGTTTCTCCGATGCGCGGAATTTTGCCTTTTCCAAGGCGCAGATGGATTACATATACTCGGCGGATGCAGACGAGATGCTGGACGAGGAGAACCGCGCCGCTTTTCTGCGGATGAAGGAAGTGCTGCTTCCGGAGATCGAGATTGTGCAGATGTATTATGTAAACCAGCTTGCGAATGGGACGATCTACAATTATGACAAGGAACTGCGTCCCAAACTTTATAAGAGGAACCGGACGTTTCAGTGGCAGGGAGCCATTCATGAGCAGGTGGGGATAACGCCTGTTATTTATGACAGCGAGATCTGTATTCAGCATCTGCCGGAGGAGAATCACAAGGACAGGGATCTGGCGGCGTTTGTACGGCTTACGGAGGCAGGGGAGCCTCTGGACAAGAGACTGCACAACATTTACGCGAAAGAACTTTTTATCTCGGGAGAACCGAAAGATTTTTCCGGCGCGCGGGCGTTTTTTCAGGAATCCTGCAAGGACGGCAGGCGGGGGGCGGACGAGTTGATGGAGGCAGCCTGCGTGGCGGCGCGGGCGGCGAGACTTGCCGGAGATGTGGCTGACTTTTTCAAGTATGCGATGAAAGCGGTGGCATCCGGTGGCTGCGCGGAGGTCTGCTGCGAGCTGGGCGCCTTTTATATGGAGCGGAAAGACTACGACGAAGCCATCATATGGCTGTACAACGCGGCTTACGAGACGGAGAGCATCCTGGATATCCACAGCGGGGGCGATCTGCCGCTTCGGGGGCTTGCAAAATGCTATCAGGAGCTGGGGAACGCGGAGCAGGCGGCGGAGTATACGCGGCTGGCTGCCGAATGGTCTATAGAAGGGGAGAAAAAAGCATGAAGTGGGAAGAGAATGTGCGGCGGGTCGTGCCATATACGCCGGGGGAACAGCCGCAAAAAGTAGGTGTTATTAAATTGAATACCAATGAATGCCCCTATCCTCCGGCGCCGGGCGTGGCGAGGGCGGCAGCAGCGATGGAAATCGAGAAACTGCGGTTGTATCCGGCTTTTCCGGAAAAGACGAAGCTGGCGGAGGCGCTGGCGGCGCACTATCATATCGGTACGGATCAGCTTTTCATCGGGGTCGGATCCGACGACGTGCTCTCATTGGCGTTTATGACCTTTTTTAACAGCGGAGAGCCGATCCTGTTTCCGGATATCACCTATTCTTTCTATGATGTGTGGGCGGATGTCTACAAAATACCCTATGAGACGAAGCCGCTCGACGCGGATTTTCAGATCAGACCGGAAGATTACAGGCAGCCGAACGGCGGCGTGGTCTTCCCCAATCCCAATGCGCCGACGGGTGTGCTGATGCCCCTCGAAAAAGTGGAGGAGATCGTGGCGGCGAACCGCGGCGTGGTGGTGATCGTGGACGAGGCTTATATTGATTTTGGCGGGACGAGCGCCCTGCCTTTGATCGAAAAGTACGACAACCTGCTGGTGGTGCAGACCTTTTCCAAGTCCCGGGCGATGGCGGGGATGCGGATTGGATTTGCAATGGGGCAGCCGACGCTCATCCGCTATCTCAATGATGTGAAGTATTCCGTCAATTCCTACACGATGAATACGGCGGCGCTGGAACTTGGCGTGGAAGCCGTGCGGGACGAGGCTTATTTTGAAATCTGCCGGAAAAAGATCATGGATACCAGAGCGAGAGCGGAACAGGAGCTTGCGCGGCTGGGATTTGTCTTTCCGAAGTCCTGTACGAACTTTATCTTTGCTTCGCACAAAACGGTGTCTGCCCATGAGATCTTCGAGCAGTTGAAAGAAAATGACATATATGTCAGGTGGTGGAATAAGGCGCGCATCGACAATTACCTGCGGATCACCATCGGCACAGACGAACAGATGGAGGCGCTGTACCGCGCACTCGGGAGGATCTGTGGATAGGCATATTTGCAGTCAGGGCGCATGGTTCGGCGGGACGGCGCATATAATGAATAGAAGCGGAAAGGAATCTATTTGATATGGAAAGTTTAGCGGTAGCATTTGCCAATACGTTGGGAAAATATGTGAGCAAGGAGATCGTGGTCTTTATCATTTCCATGATACCGATCCTGGAGCTTAGGGGCGGACTGATCGTTTCCCAGTTGATCCAGGTGCCGATCGTGAAAGCGATACCGCTTTGCATCATCGGCAACATCATTCCCATTCCCTTTATCCTGCTTTTCATCAAGCAGATTTTTAAGTGGCTGAAAAAGATCAAACTCTTCCGCGGAATCATTGAAAAACTGGAAAACCGCGCCATGAGCAAGAGTGACAATATCAAGCGTTATGAATTCTGGGGGCTGGTATTGTTCGTGGGGATTCCGCTTCCGGGCACGGGTGCGTGGACGGGTTCTCTGATCGCGGCGCTTCTGGATGTGGACTTTAAGAAAGCAATCCTGGCGGAACTTTTGGGGATCGCGATCGCGACGGTCATTATGTCCTTTTTATCCTACGGACTTCTGGCGGCGTTAGTAGGATGAAAGCGGAGAAAATCGAAACGAAATATGTGCTGATGGGAACGGCAGCCGCGGTCATTCTGGCAGGGGCGGCTCTGATCGGCGTTCTGCTTCGGACGGATTCTTTCAGCAATCCAAACCCGAACCTTGCCATGCAAAAGGGCGTGAAAGCTGTATGTGACAGCGTGGAGCAGGAGACGCTGTCCGCGGATCGGGCGATCGACGGCAATGACGAAGACAGGACTTCACGCTGGTCGAGCGAAAATAACAGGGAGGATGCCTCCCATTTTATCATGCTGGAATTTCCCAAAGAAATTTCAGTTTCTTTTGTTGTATTGAAATGGGAGCGCGCAAACGTGATCTCCTATGCGCTGGAGGGATCTCTGGACGGTACGGCTTACGAGGAACTGGCGGTCTTTGACACAGCGCCCGAGACGCTTGTGCAGGAGATCGTGCTGGCGGAGCCTGTGCAGACGCGGTTTCTGCGGCTTTCTACTTACGAAGTGTCAAAGGAGGCGGCGGACTATTCCGACTTGTATCAGAATGTTTCCCTCTATGAATTTGAAGTTTATGCGGACAAGCCTGCGGCGTATCAATTAAAAACACCTGTTATTGAAACGGCGGCGGACGGAAAGCGAACGCTTGTTGCGCCGGAAGCCCCTGCGGGCTTTGCAGTCACGCTGATCGGCGCGGACTTAGAGCAGGTGATTGGTGCGGACGGTACGGTCTATGAGACCATTCAGGACAAGGAAGTGACGGTGGGTTATCGGGTCGAGGATACGCGCGGCAGGGAGGAGACACGGGAGGTTTCCTTTACGGTGACAGTGCCGGCGGCGGACGCCGCTTTGTCTGATGACGGGCGCGTGGCGGAGAAAGCGGGCGGGGAGACAGCTGTGAACGAACGCCCCGACAAGCGGGTGTTTCCTGCTGTCGCAGAGTGGAAAGGCGGCAGGGGGGATTTTGTGCTGCGGGAAAGCGCGCGGATCGTAGTGGACGCGGAAGCGGCAGGAGAAGATGCGGCGCAGGCATTATGGGAGATCGCGGCGCTTATGAACGAAAGCATAGAGAAAGACGGATCTTTTCATGCAAAGCTGACGGTCTGTCGGGGGACGCTTGCGGACACGGAAGCGGGCGATATCTATCTGGGCTATGCCAAAGAGGCGAACGGTCTGGGGGACGAAGGGTATACCTGCGATATTACTGACAAGTGTGTCATAAAGGCGGAAGCGGCAAGAGGCGTCCGCTGGGGTACGGTTACGCTTTTGCAGCTTTTCTGCGCCGGAGAGCTGTCGGAAGAAATTTCTGTGCCGCAGGGACAGATCCGAGATTACCCGCTCTACGAGGTGCGGGGCTTCGGCATCGACGTGGCGAGGAAAGCGGTGTCCCTGGATATGCTGTATGCCATAATGGAGACGATGTCCCGCTATAAGATGAACGATCTGGCGATCCACTTAAATGACAATGAAATCCTGGCGACCAGCGGACTGACCGCATCGGCGGAGCAGGCGATGACAGCGGAGAGCGCGTTCCGCTTGGAATCCGATGTTCTGGGCGTGCAGGCGGGCAGGGAAGCGTCTTCGCCGCAGGAATATGTTTACACGCGCGAAGAACTGGCGCAGTTGATTGCCACGGCAAAGGCGTACGGCGTGACGGTGGTGCCGGAGATCGATACCCCCGCGCACTCTCTAGCCATCACTGGGCGGTATCCCGAATACGCCCTGCGCACTTCCGCGGAATCGGCGGATCAGATCGATCTGGGCAATGACGAGGCGGTATCGCTTGTGGAGAGCCTGTGGCAGGAGGCATTGGATCGGGAAAAGGGGGCGTTTCGGGACGCCGGGATCGTCAACATCGGCATGGATGAGTATTACGGCGACGGCGAGCAGTACCGGCAGTATCTGGTAAAGATCAGCGAGCTGGTGCAGAGAAACGGCAAAACGGCGCGCCTCTGGGGAAGTCTTGGCAATATGGGCGGCACGACAGCGCCGTCCGCGGCTGACTTACAGATGAACCTCTGGAGTACGGTCTGGGCTGATCCGATGGAGATGTATGAGTCCGGCTATTCCCTGATCAATATGCAGAACAATCACCTTTATATCATACCGGGCGGCGGCTACGATCGTTTGGATATCGAAGATTTATATGAAAATTGGACGCCTGAGCGATTTTACGACTATAACAGGATCGAGACCGTTCCCGCCTATTCCCCGCAGATGCTGGGGGCAGCTTATATGATCTGGAACGATATGTGCGGTAGGCTGGATGTGGGAATCTGTGAATATGATCTGTATGAGCGGTTTCTGGAGCCGCTGGGGGTGCTGAGTGCGAAATTGTGGGGAATGCAGATGCCGGAAGATTACGATTCGGTGCAAAAGCCGTATTTGTATGACACGGCGGAGGCGGTAGAGCCGGACTATGAGATTCAAATAAAAGTTTGGCTTGACGAGGATGGAACGGCAGGGCAGGCACAAAACGAAAGACAGATGGCGCAGATCATCGCGGCGGGAGATTGCGCGTATGGCGAATGGGCGTTCTACGCGGTGGAGCCGGAGACGGGAAAGGTGGGCTTTGCCCGCGAAGGGAAAACGTATACTTTTGATTATACGCTGCCAAGGGGCGAGTGGGTGAACCTGAAACTGGAAGGCAAGACGGGACGGACGACCCTCTATGCGGAGGGGCGGAAAGTGGACAGTCTGGGAAGCGATGAACCGTTTGAGGAGCACGCGACCTTTGTGTTTCCCTTGCAGAGAGTGGGGGAGGAGACGGGGCAGTTTGACGGGGAGGTGGAGCTGGCTATCCCTTAGAACGATGTGCTCGTACTTTGTCACGGATTTCTTTACTTTTTTGGATGCTTTTTTCCAATTCTGCTTCATCTACCTTATAATCAGGATTTTGCATAAAAATTTCAAATGGCTTAAACATATATTCTACGTCATTCAATGTATATTTTTCCATATAGCAATACCTCCTTTAACGATAATACAGACCGACTTCGCTGCATTTTGCCAGAAACGATAAGGAAGCCAGATAAATTTCGGTCACAGGAGAATTTTTGGTCAAGCCGTCTATACACTCTTCGAATAGCTCTATGGCATCTTTCACCTGATATTCTTTGTCTCTTTTCAAATAGTGAACGGCGCCTTGATTGGAAACAACAGCCATAACCTCGATCATCGGAAATTCGATGAAAAATTGTATGTCCTGTAATGAAAAAGTTTGTGTCGATGGATGATTATGCAAAACTACAACGGCAACAGAATTTCGTGACATGAGGATGTGATTGGACAATGTATCAGCTAATACATTTACCTCATGCTCGGTACCAAGCGCAACACCATAGTTTTCGAGGGGATCTTGTGTTCCAAGGTCGCAGGTGATCGCAACTTCGTTGCTTTCGTTTATATTTTTTGAAACAGCGAGTACTTCCTGCGCCAAATTCCTCATGATGCTGTTTTGTGTTACGGTAAACCCCTTATATTCGATGAGGGGAACTTTGTCTATTGCAACATCTGTAATATAAATTTTGCGATCGCGGCGTTTTGCCTGTTTCAAGTCTTTCATTACATGTGGAATCCTCTCGATTGCTAACCTTAGTATAACACAAGTATCGGAACGCTATCAATATTTGAAAGTCTTTTTCATGATAAAATATACAGGCAGTTGACGGGGAAATTATAATTTAGTAAAGTCTTTAATAGGAAAAGTGGGTATTGGAGTGTGTCGATAAAATGAAAGAAACGGAGAGCAACAGAAAGGTTTTAGCATGGAAGCATATACGGATTTTGCACAGGTCTATGACGAATTGATGGACGACACCCCCTATGAGGCATGGTGCGCTCTCATTGTCGGACTGCTGGAAAAGTACGGAGCGTCCGGCGAAACAGAAAGCGACATATGTGTCATAAATAAGAACGGCGCCGCGGAAAATCTCAGGCAGGAGCGCAACACCATCCTGGATCTGGGCTGCGGCACAGGCACACTCACAGAACTCCTTGCCCGCAAAGGCTATGACATGATCGGTGTGGACAATGCGCCGGAGATGCTGCAGATCGCGATGGAAAAACGGGAGCGGTCGGGACTGCCCATCCTCTATCTTTTGCAGGATATGCGTGAATTTGAGCTTTACGGTGCGGTGGGGGCGGTAGTCAGCGTCTGCGACAGCCTGAATTACCTGCTGGAAGAGGAGGATCTGGTCAAAACTTTCCGCCTGGTCAACAATTATTTGCTGCCTGAGGGACTTTTTTTCTTTGATTTCAATACGGTGTATAAGTATGCGGAAGTGATCGGGGACGCGACGATCGCCGAAAATCGGGAGGATTGCAGCTTTATCTGGGAAAATTACTATCATGAAGCGGAGGAGATCAACGAGTACGATCTGACGATCTTCGTGGCGGAACAGAATTTGTTCCGCAGGTTTCACGAAGTGCACTACCAGCGGGGCTACCGTCTGGAGCAGATGCAGGCGTTTCTTGAGCAGGCGGGACTGGTGTTTTTGGAGGCGGTGGATGCAGATACCCGCGGGGCGGTAACTGCAAAGAGTGAGCGCATTTATGCGGTGGCGCGGAAAGGAAGAAAAAATTATGAAAAACCGAAGAAAAACAATTGAAATTTTTGTAGGGGGGGGGGGTTACTGCTCTGGATGGGGCTGTTTGCCTTTATGAACGGAAACTGCCAGTCATTCTGGGCGGATGAGATTGCGTCTATCGGATTTGTCAGAAACGGTTTGAGTATATCAGAAATGCTGAATACCTATCTGTACAGGGAAACGAATCTGCCGCTGTATTCCCTGCTCCTGTATGTGGTTTACCGGATCATGCCTTATGGAGAAAAGTATCTGCTGCTTCCCTCGATTCTGTTCTGTCTGGCAGGGATTGTGCTGCTGGCGGCGTCTGCATACAGATTAAAGGGAAAAAGGGCAGGGTTTATCGCTCTGTGTCTGGGGGTATCCTCGAGCAGTCTGCTCTGGCAGGCAGCATGGGAAATCAGGTGCTATGCGATGGCGTTCTTTTTCTCTGCGCTGGTATTTTATACATTTGTTGGCAAGTGTCGTATGCCGGACCGTAAGCATATGATCTTATTTGCTACGGCTGTAGCCCTCTGCCTCTGGACACACTGGTTTGCCTGCATCATGCTGTTTTTTTACGGCGTGACCGATTTGTTGATGGCAGTTTTGCGGAAAATATCATGGAAACACCTGTTATGTTATGTCCCGGGCTGTCTCCTTTTCTTCCCGTGGCTTTTTGTATCGTTTTATTTCAAAGGCGGAGAACTTGATCATTTTTGGACCGAAGTGCCGCAATGGAAGGATATGGTTTGGACGGTGTTGTTTTATCTGAATGGTAATCGCATCCTGTGGTTTCTGTGTCTCCTCACAGGGCTGCTGTTATTTGCAAAGGTGGTGCCGGCAGTGCGGCAGGCGGATACAGAAGAGAAAACGGAGGTGATGCTGTCGGCATTCTGTGTGGCTGTTGTTGCGTGGGTGATCGGGGTCGTATTTGTATTCAGCAAATATATTAATCCGCAGGGCAGTCTATATGTACAGCGTTATTTTACGGTCGTGCATCCGCATATCTTATTGATTACAACACTGGGGGTCGAAGAGATCCTGAATCTGGCTGACCGACTCCCAACACAGCGGGTTGTGCTGCGCGTGGGGAGGTGGACGCTGCGGGCTGCCGTGGTTTTGCTGCTCGCGGTAACATTTGGCATCTGCTACAGGGATTCATATAAAGCAATTCGAAAACCGCTGGAACCCTATCGCGAGGCAGCCGATTATCTGGTGCGGGAAGGGGGCGTCTGGGCGGATACGGCTCTGTTTGTGGGTTCCAATGAGGCTTGTATGTTAGACGGCTTTGTGCACTATTATATCGAAAAAAGAGGTTATGAGGCGCCGCCGCACATTGTGGACAGTATGGTACACAGTGAACAGGAGACAAGATTTTATCCCAATTATGCGCAGATTCCGAAAGAGGAGCTGCTTTCTTACGACAAAATATACTGTTTGCGGATTCACATGGGTGTGGATGAAGAAATGGAACAGTTTCTTGCGCAGCATTATCGGTTGGTACAGGCAAAAGACGAATATGGAGTGGAGATATGGGAGAAGAAATGAAAGATTACATGGTGCGGGCGACCGCGGCGGATGCGCAGATACGCGCTTTCGCGGTGACGTCGAGAAAACTTGTGGAATATGCGCGGGCAGCGCATGACTTAAGCCCCGTGGTGACGGCGGCTCTGGGGCGGCTGATGAGCGGCGCCCTGATGATGGGCAGTATGTTAAAGGGGGAGAACGATATGCTTACGCTGCAGGTCAGCGGAGACGGTCCGGTGCACGGTCTTACAGTGACGGCGGACGCCGCAGGTCATGTGAAAGGCTATGCGGATCGTCCGCAGGCCATGATGCCGCCTAACAGCGCCGGAAAACTGGATGTGGGCGGCGTGATCGGCGCAGGCGTTCTGCATGTGATGAAAGATATGGGGCTGAAAGAACCGTATTCTTCTACGATCGCTTTGCAGACGGGGGAGATCGCGGATGATCTGACCTATTATTTTGCCGCGTCCGAACAGGTCCCGTCCGTTGTGGCGCTGGGCGTTCTGATGAACCGGGAGAATACGGTGCGGCAGGCGGGCGGCTTTATCCTACAGTTGATGCCCTTTGCTTCGGAGGAGGTGATCGGCAGGCTGGAAGAAAAGCTTTCCGGGATACAGTCTGTGACCACGCTCTTAGAGGCGGGCAGTACGCCGGAACAGCTTCTGAAGACGGTGCTGGACGGGTTCGGGGTGGAGATTACGGACAGACTTCCGGTGTCTTTTCGGTGCGATTGCAGCAGGGAGCGGGTGGAAAAGGTGCTCCTAAGCCTTGGCAGACAGGACAGGCAGGAGCTGATCGATGCGGGCGAGGATGTGGAACTGCACTGTCATTTCTGCGGCAGGAACTATGTTTTTTCGCCGGAGGAGATCGGAAAGCTTGATCAGGGGAAAAACGGCGAATCAGCAGGGTTAAAACAAGATTAAATGATTGAAATAGAGATAAAAATAAGACACTAAAACGATATGGAAAAACGCAAAAAGCGTGCAAAAATCACATAAATAACGGGGCGTATTGAATTGTGGGAGGGAGCGTTTTTGGATGGCAATCCCAAGCCGCGCAAAAACAGAAAAAGCGAGTGGAAAAGCATAGCGGATGTTACGGATCGATGGCGTGGATTTTTTTGCGGCAGCACAAAGGGATAAGACGCGAAAAGATAAAACAGGGTTTAACAAAATGACATAAACGTAATACCGTATTTTCAAAGAAATTTGTAACAGGTGGCATGTTATTTCAAAAACGCAGTAATAACAAGAGGTAGAATTGATAAAATAACGCATGTTTTGCATAAAATAACAGGCGATACATAACATATCGTACATTTTTTCGAATCTGTCGGCGCGGAAACGAAGCGGGAAATTTTGGCAAATCGGCTTAAAAACAAAATTAAGAAATCGGATTTTCAGCTTCCGGAAAAAATGGGATATACTACTAAAGAAAGAGATCGAAAAACAGGAAGGAGTTGACCGGATATCATGAGACAGGGATTTTTGAAAGCGGCGGCGGTGACGCCGAAGATCCGGGTGGCGGATCCGCAGTATAATGCAAAGGAGATCGGGAAAGGAATCGAGGCGGCGCTGCGCCACGGTGCAAAGCTGATCGTCTTTCCGGAACTTTGTCTGACGGGTTATACCTGCGGCGACTTGTTTTTGCAGGATATTCTGCTTGCGCAGGCGCTGGAAGCCCTGTCGGATGTGGCGGCGGCTACCCAGGACAGCGACGCGCTGGTCTTTGTGGGGCTCCCGTTAGTCAAGGGGCATAAGCTGTACAACGTAGCGGCGGCGCTGCAAAACGGCGAGGTCCTTGCCTTTGTGCCGAAGAGGCATATCCCTGCTTATGCGGAATTTTATGAGGCGCGGCATTTTGCGCCGGGGAATTTTGCGCCGGAACCGTTTGTCTATGAAGGGAAAGAGGTTCCCTTTGGGGCGGATATCCTGTTTCAGTCGGACGGCGTGCAGGGGCTTCTGATTGGCTGCGAACTTTGCGAGGATATCTGGGCGCCGGATCCGCCGGCGACGGCGCACGCGCTGGCAGGCGCAACGGTGATCGCAAATCTCTCGGCGTCCAACGAGACGGTGGGAAAGGACGCTTATCGGGAACTGCTGGTGAAATCCGCCAGTGCAAGACAGATCGCGGCCTATGTCTACGCCTCCGCAGGCGACGGCGAGTCCACGCAGGATCTGGTCTTCGGCGGTCACAACATCATTGCGGAGAATGGCACGGTGCTGGCGCAGGCGAAACGTTTCGAAACGGGTGTTATTTATTCGGATCTGGATATCCACAGGCTGCTGCATGAGCGGCGCAGGATGACGACCTATCGGGATGACTGCGGGAATCTGCGGGCGCACACGATCGTTCCTATCCACATGGAAGAGGAGGAGACTTTTTTGGAAAGGCGGTTTTCGGCAAGACCTTTCGTGCCGGATGAGCCGGGAGAGCGGGAGAGACGCTGCGACGAGATTCTGTCTATTCAGTCTTACGGCTTGAAAAAACGTCTGGAGCATACGGGATGTCAGTCGGCGGTGCTGGGGATCTCCGGCGGGCTGGATTCCACGCTTGCCCTGCTTGTGACAGCGCGGGCGTTTGATCTGCTGGGCATTTCCAAAGATAAAATAACATCCGTTACCATGCCGTGCTTCGGCACGACCGACAGGACGTATGACAATGCCTGCCGGCTGGCGCGGCTGTTGGGGACGACGCTGCGGGAAGTGGATATCAAAGAGGCGGTGAACGTGCATTTTCGGGATATCTGCCAGAGTATGGACTGTCATGACGTGACGTACGAGAACGGGCAGGCAAGAGAGCGCACACAGGTGCTGATGGATCTTGCGAATCAGACGGGCGGTCTGGTCATCGGCACGGGCGATCTGTCGGAACTTGCCCTCGGCTGGGCGACTTACAACGGAGATCACATGTCTATGTACGGCGTAAACGTCGGCGTGCCGAAGACGCTGGTGCGGCATCTGGTGCGCTACTATGCCGACACCTGCGGGGAAGAGGCGTTAAAGGCCGTTTTGCAGGATATTTTGGATACCCCCGTAAGCCCCGAACTTCTGCCGCCCGCAGACGGCGTGATCTCGCAGAAGACCGAGGATCTGGTAGGTCCCTATGAACTGCATGACTTCTTCTTATATTATATGCTGCGCTGCGGGTTTTCTCCGGCAAAGGTATACCGGGTGGCATGTATAGCGTTTGCGGGCATTTATGACAATAGTGTCATATTAAAGTGGCTGAAAGTTTTCTATCAGCGTTTTTTTGCACAGCAGTTCAAGCGCTCCTGCCTGCCGGACGGTCCCAAGGTGGGAAGCGTGGCGCTCTCGCCCAGAGGGGATCTGCGGATGCCCTCGGACGCCTGTGCGGCGGTCTGGCTGGCAGAGCTGGAGGAATTGTAGGCAAAGCCGATCATCAGTCCTCGGCTGTCTCTCCCTGATTTTCCAGCGCTTTATTGAGCGAGCTCTCGATGGCGTCCAAAAGGATCATGGAAGTATACTTGCTGTCGTCGGGATATGTAATTCCTTCCATGCTCTGACTTTTGATGATCTGATCGGCAAGATCCTCGAAAGAGGGCTGGATCAGAGGATACATCGTCGTGACGGCTTCGTCGAGATTGACCAGCCGTATGGCGTTGATATTCTTTTCGTCCACGGTCACTTCGATCTCGACAACGTTGTCGTTTAAGATCAGAGAGGTCGTGTAGACGCCGGGCACATAGGAGTTCGAAGTGGTCTGCTGTGTCACGGCGGACATGGTCTCTTTCTTTTCTTCTTTTGGAAGAAACATGATGATGAGCAGGATGATGAAAAGGATACCGAGAGCAGCGAAAATGCCGGTATATATCAACTCTTTTACATGAAGTACGACAATTTTGGTTTTAGAACTCATACAAATATCCCCGTGGTGATTCTTTTTTACAGTGTATGTAGGCGAGAGTGGGATTATGCGTCCGCTTTTTGCGGAGGCGGATCGTCGGAAGATGTACGGCGGGAGTTGACAAGAGAATCCCAAAACTGATATGATGATACCCGAACAAGGGCGTTCTGATTGGGGAAAGAGCGTCCTTTTTGCGCGTATAACCAAAAGAAAGGCGGTATGGCATGAGAAAAAACTATAGCAGAGAGGATATCATAAAACTGGTCGAGGAGGAGGACGTCGAATTTATCCGGCTCCAGTTTACGGATATTTTCGGCAGTCTGAAAAATGTGGCGGTGACGGCGGCGCAGCTTGAGAAAGCGCTGGATCGCGAGTGCACGTTCGACGCGTCTTCCATTCAGGGCTTTGCGGGGGTCGAGGAGTCGGATATGTATCTGTATCCGGACTACAGTACGCTGGAGATCTTTCCGTGGCGGCCCCAGCAGGGAAAGGTGGCGCGTCTGATCTGTGACGTATACCGCCCTGACGGGAAGCCGTTTGCGGGCGATCCCCGCTATGCCCTGAAACGGGCGCTTGCGGAAGCGGAGGAGATGGGGCTTACGTTTCGGGCGGGAGCGGAGTGTGAATTTTTCCTGTTCCATCTGGACGAGAACGGGATGCCCACGACCTTGAGCCATGAAAACGCGGGCTATTTTGATGTCGGACCAGTAGATTTCGGGGAGAACGCAAGGCGGGATATGGTGCTTACGCTGGAGGATATGGGCTTTGTGGTGGAGGCGTCGCACCATGACGTTTCGCCAGCCCAGCATGAGATCAGCTTTCAGTATGACGAGGCGCTGGCTACGGCGGACAATATTATGACCTTTAAGCTGGCGGTCAAGACGATCGCCCGCAGACACGGCTTGCATGCGACGTTTATGCCGAAGCCCAAGAGCGGTGTGAACGGATCCGGGATGCACATCAATATGTCTCTTTTTAAGGATGGGAAAAATCTCTTTGCGGCGGCGGATTCCGAGACGGGCTTAAGCAGGGAAGCAACCTGGTTTCTGGGCGGCATCCTGCGGCATATGCGGGGCATGACAGCTGTTATGAATCCCCTTGTCAATTCCTATAAACGGCTCATTCCGGGGTATGAAGCGCCGGTGTATGTCTCGTGGAGCGCAAATAACAGGAGCACGCTGATTCGTATTCCGGCTTCCAGAGGGGACGGCGCGCGCATGGAACTGCGAAGCCCCGATCCTTCGGCAAATCCGTATCTCGTATTGGCGAGTGTCCTGCGGGCAGGGCTTGACGGCATGAAGAATCGGATCGAGCCGCCGGAGAGCGTAAAGGGAAATCTCTTCCATATGAGCGATTGGGAGCGGCAGGAGAGGGGGATCGAAGCCCTTCCCGGAACACTGATGGAAGCTGTCGCCTGCATGGAGCGGGATGATTTTATGCGGGAGACGCTGGGCGAGCATATATTTGGACGGTATATCGCCTTGAAAAAGGAGGAGTGGGACCGCTACCGCCGCCAGGTGACGGATTGGGAGACCAATGAATATCTGAATCAATACTAAAGCGCCAAAAGCCAATACGGAAGAAGGGAGGTGAGCGTGTGGCGGGTATCATTGTTGTCCTGCCAAAGCCGGAGGACGCAAAAAGCATCCGCAATCTGCTGATGAAGAACGGGTTTCAGGTCAGCGGCGTCTGCACGACAGGTTCCCAGGCTCTCAGCAAGCTGGACGACTTGAGCGCCGGGCTTGTGATCTGCAGCTATCGGATGTCTGATATGATATACAGCGAACTGCACGCCTGTCTTCCGAAAGATTTCGAGATGCTGCTCTTAGCTTCCCGGGATATCCTGCAGGAATGCGAGGGAAGCGGGATCGTGTCGCTTGCCATGCCCTTTAAGGTCTTCGATCTGATCAATACGGTGGACATGATGTGCCGCTCTATGGAGCGGCGGAGGAGAAAAGCCAGACAAAAGCCCAGAGAGCGGAGCGGTGAGGAGGAAGCGCTGATCGCGGAGGCAAAGGCGGTCCTGATGAACCGGAATCACATGTCCGAGGAGGAAGCGCACCGCTATCTGCAAAAGTGCAGCATGGAAAGCGGCACGAATCTGGTGGAGACGGCGCAGATGGTACTTGCGATGATGCGGACATAAGGGTATACTGGAAGATGATTGCGGTTTTTTGCGGAAATAACGGGTCGAAATGGAGAGTAACATGAAATTTACAAAAATGCACGGCTGCGGGAACGATTATATCTACATCGACGGCAGCAGGGAGCGGATCGCGCAGGAGGAGAAACCGGAACTGGTGCGGCGTTTAAGCGATCGGCATTTCGGTGTGGGCGGCGACGGCGTGATCTTCATCAATCCTTCGAAAGAAGCGGATTTCGAGATGGAGATGTACAATGCGGACGGCAGCAGGGCGGAAATGTGCGGCAACGGTATCCGCTGCGTCGGAAAGTATGTATACGATAACGGCATGACGGACAAAACTGACATTAGTGTCATAAGTGCAGAAAAGGTCAAATATCTCACGCTTCTTCTAAAGGATGGCAAGGTCGAGCGGGTGAAGGTCAACATGGGTGCGCCGGAACTGGCGGCAAGTTTGGTTCCGGTGATCTGTGACAGCAAGCGGGCGGTGGACGAGCCGATCCGTGTGCAGGGTCGTGACTATAAAATAACATGTGTTTCTATGGGAAATCCCCATGCGGTGGTGTTCATGAAAGGGGTGGAGACGCTCGAGATCGAAAAGATCGGTCCTTTCTTTGAGCGGCATGAGCGGTTCCCGAACCGGACGAACACAGAGTTTGCGGAGGTGCTTGACGAGAGCACGGTGCGGATGCGCGTCTGGGAGCGCGGCACGGGAGAGACGCTGGCCTGCGGTACGGGCGCCTGCGCCGTGGCTGTCGCCTGTGTGCTGAACGGCTTGACAAAAGAGCGCGTCACGGTGGAACTCCTCGGCGGTTCTCTGGAGATTTTCTGGGACAGGGAGGCGGATCTGGTCTATATGACGGGACCTGCGGAGACGGTGTTTGAGGGTGAGATTTGAAAAATTGTACAAGGGATCTGCTTATGGTTATCCTATTTGCACAATTATCTATAAAGATGAAAGAGGAGGATCACAAGAGTATGGCAAAGATTAATGATAATTATTTGAAATTACCCGGGAGTTACCTGTTTTCCACCATCGGCAAAAAGGTAAATGCCTACGCGGCGGCAAACCCGGACAAAAAGATCATCCGGCTGGGGATCGGTGATGTGACCAGACCTCTGACGCCGGCTATTATCAGCGCGCTGCATACGGCGGTGGACGAGATGGCGGACGAAAAGACCTTTCGGGGCTATGCGCCCGACCTCGGCTATGAGTTTTTGCGGAATGCCATTGCCGCAAACGACTATCAGGCAAGGGGCTGTCAGATCGAGGCGGACGAGATCTTTGTCTCCGACGGCGCAAAATGCGATTCCGGAAACATTCAGGAGATTTTTGCCCTGGATAATAAGATCGCGGTCTGCGATCCCGTATATCCTGTGTATGTGGATACCAACGTGATGGCGGGCAGGACGGGAACTTACGATGAAAAGACAGAAAAGTGGAGCGACGTCATCTATATGCCCTGTACGGCGGAGAATGATTTTGCGCCGGAACTGCCTGGTCAGGTGCCCGATCTGATCTATCTGTGTTTCCCCAATAACCCTACGGGATCTACCATCACGAAAACGCAGCTGCAGGAGTGGGTGGATTATGCCAACAAAAACGGCGCCGTCATCATCTACGATGCGGCTTACGAGGCTTATATCTCCGAGGCGGACGTGCCGCACAGCATCTATGAGTGCGAGGGAGCGAGAACCTGTGCGATTGAACTGCACTCTTTCTCCAAGAACGCAGGCTTCACCGGGGTGCGGCTGGGGTATACGGTCGTGCCGAAAGAACTGAAAGTGGGAGGCGTGGCGCTCCACGGTCTTTGGGCGAGACGCCACGGCACGAAGTATAACGGCGCGCCCTACATCATCCAGCGGGCAGGCGAGGCGGTCTACAGCGAAGCCGGCAGGCGGGAGACGAAAGAGCTGGTGGCTTATTATATGAAAAATGCCGCTTACATCTTAGAGGGGTTGAAAAGCGCGGGCTATACGGTCTCCGGCGGCGTCAATGCGCCTTATATCTGGCTGAAAGCGCCGAACGGCATGACAAGCTGGGAGTTCTTCGACTATCTTCTGGAAAAGGTCAATGTGGTGGGCACGCCCGGATCGGGTTTCGGACCGAGCGGCGAGACATATTTTCGGCTGACGGCTTTCGGCAGCTACGAGAACACCGTGGAAGCGGTAGACCGCATCAAAAGCATGTAGAGAGAGGTCGGAAGATGGAATTGTATTTGCTCCGGCATGGAGAGACGGACTGGAACAAAGAAAAGCTGTTGCAGGGACATACGGATACCCTGCTGAATGATAAGGGAAGAATGCAGGTGGAGGAAACTGCCCGTAAGCTGGCGGATCTGAACCTCCGCATGGATGCGATCGTGACAAGCCCCTTAAAGCGGGCGAGGGAGAGCGCGGCGATCGCGGCGCGTGTGCTGGGATATCCGCCGGAGCGGATCGCGGTGGAACCGCTTTTGATCGAGCGGGGCTTTGGAGAGGGGGAGGGCATGGCGCTTGCCGAGATGAAAGAAAAGTATCCCGACCGCGACTGCCCCGGCATGGAATCGAAAGAGGAACTGATCGCGCGGGCGGGGCTTGCGCTGCAAACGATCACGGAGACCTTTCGGGATGCGGAGCGCATTCTGCTGACAGCCCACGGAGCGGTCCTCTTTGCGCTGTTGGAGGCGGCGTCGGAGGAACCGATCCCCTATCAGGGACGCTCGGCTTGCATTAAGCAGGGGTGCCTTTACCGGATCAGTTGGGAGGGCGGCAGGAATACCTTTGCCGGATATGACGAAGAGACAAAAACGTTTGTGGAACTGGATGCGGCTGGGCTCGGAAGAGAGGCCAGGATCTATCTGTGAAATCTTAAGGATTGAAAATTCGAAATTCGTCGGATTGAAAATTCGAAATCCATCGGGTTGAAAATGCAAAATCCATCGGGTTGGCATTGCGAAATCTCAACGGATGTGTTAAAGTAATATCGCAAACACGGTATATCCGCCACGAGCGAAAGTTGCTCTTTTGAGATGGAGGCAGCATGAAAAACGCAGAATACAAACGCAGGATCATAGATGACAGAATAGAAGAGTATCTACAGACTTTTGGAGCAGTCTGCGTCGAGGGACCCAAATGGTGCGGAAAGACATGGACCTGTTCTTTTCACAGCAAGAGTCAGATCTATCTGGGAGATCCCGAGGGGAATTTCCAGAACCGAGAACTGGCGAAGATGTCACCCTCCGTTGTGCTGGAAGGAGAAACGCCGCGTCTGATCGATGAATGGCAGGAGGTTCCGCCCCTTTGGGATGCCGTGCGTCATAAGGTGGATCAGACGGTGGAGAAAGGGCAGTTTATCCTGACGGGTTCCGCTACGCCGATTCATAAGGGGATTCTCCACAGTGGAGCCGGACGTATTGCCAGACTGCGGATGCGTCCCATGTCCCTGTTTGAGTCGGGAGCATCGGACGGCGCCGTATCGTTGGAAAAATTGTGTGACGGTGAATTAGATCCCGTGCTGAAAGGCGATGTCGATCTAAAAGAACTCATAGATCTTATCGTCAGAGGCGGCTGGCCGGCGGGTATTGATATGAAATCAAAACAGGCGGCATATCTGCCTGCGGAATATCTGGATGCGGTGCTGGGGGATGATATCTATCGGCTGGATGGCGTCAAACGCGATTTTTCAAAAATGAAACTCCTGCTCCAATCTCTTGCGAGAAACGAGAGCACGACGGCTACGATCAAGTCGCTGAAAAACGATATCAGGGAGGTCGATCGCGAGGATATTGACGTGGAGACCGTAGCGGTATATCTGGACATTTTCAGACGGCTGTTTCTGATCGAAAACCAGCCGCCCTTTGCGGCGGGGATTCGCTCTTCCGTGCGGGTAAAGCAAGCGGAAAAACGCCATTTTTCGGATCCTTCATTAGCTTGCGCTCTTCTGAAAGCGACGCCTGAGAAACTGTTGGGCGATCTGGAAACGCTTGGTTTCTTATTTGAAGCGCTCTGCGAGCGTGACCTGAGAATATACGGAGAGGCGTTTGATGCCGCACTGTATCATTATCAGGATTATCGCGGCAGGGAGATAGATGCGGTGCTGGAGCTGCGGGATGGAGAGTGGTGTGCGTTTGAGATTAAGCTCGGCGCAAATCAAATCGATGAAGCGGCAAAAAACCTGCTGAAAATCGATCGAGAGATTGCTGCTGAAAACGGAAAACGACCAAAGATCCTGTGTGTGATCTGCGGGCTGTCTAATGCAGCTTATAGACGGAAAGACGGTGTGTTTGTCGTACCGATCACTTCTCTTCGGGAGTAGATCCGACAGTTTTTCCGCATAAGACTTGCACTGTGCATAGATTTGTGATATATAACAAAGTATATTTGTATACAAAAATGCAATAAAGGAGAACGGGTGTTATGGAAACGAAGAACAGATACAGGGATGTGACCCTGCGGGAGATCGGGGAGGACGACATCGGAAAGGAATTGCGCGTGGCGGGCTGGATCGAGAACATCAGGGACCACGGCGGCGTCTCTTTCGTGGATCTGCGGGATATGTACGGGGTGCTGCAAGTGGTCATGCGGGATACCGCGCTGCTTGCGGGTCTTACCAGAGAGATGAGCGTTTCCATTGAGGGTCTGATCGAGAAGCGTGACGAGGAGACCTACAACCCCCGCATCCCCACGGGCACCATTGAGCTGGAAGCGCATCAGGTGGATGTTTTGGGCAAAGTCTACAAGCAGCTTCCTTTCGAGGTGATGACTTCCAAAGAGACCAGAGAGGATGTGCGTCTCAAGTACCGTTACCTGGATCTGCGCAACCAGAAAGTGAAAGACAACATCATCTTTCGCTCGCAGGTGATTGCCTATCTGCGGGAGAAAATGACGCAGATGGGCTTCCTTGAGATCCAGACGCCGATCCTGTGCGCATCCTCTCCGGAGGGCGCGAGAGACTACATCGTGCCGTCGAGAAGATACAAGGGAAAATTCTATGCCCTGCCGCAGGCGCCCCAGCAGTACAAACAGCTTTTGATGGTGTCGGGTTTTGATAAGTATTTTCAGATCGCGCCCTGTTTTCGGGATGAGGACGCCAGGGCGGACCGCTCTCCCGGCGAGTTTTACCAGCTCGATTTTGAGATGAGCTTCGCCACGCAGGAGGACGTGTTCCACGTGGGAGAAGAGGTGCTCTCAGCCACCTTTGAAAAGTTTGCGCCCGAGGGGTTTGCGGTGACGAAAGCGCCCTATCCGGTCATCAGCTATAAGCAGGCAATGCTGGAATTTGGCACCGACAAGCCGGATCTGCGCAATCCTCTGCGGATCATCGACGTGACGGACTTCTTTCAGGCGTGTACCTTTAAGCCTTTTGTGGGAAGGACGGTGCGCGCCATCAAGGTGCACGCGGACATGTCCAAGGGCTTCCATGAGAAACTCTTAAAATTCGCGACAGACATGGGCATGGGCGGCTTAGGCTATCTGGAAGTGGCGGAAGACTTAAGCTATAAAGGTCCCATCGATAAATTTATCCCCGAGGAAAAGAAAGGGGAACTTTTGCAGCTCGCGTCGCTGGAAAAAGGGGACACCATCTTCTTTATCGCCGACAAGGAAGAGCGGGCGGCATACTACGCGGGGCAGCTGCGCACGGAGCTGGGTGTGAAGCTGGATCTTTTGGAAAAGAATGCTTACCGCTTCTGCTATATCAATGATTTCCCCATGTATGAGCTGGATCCGGACACCAAGCAGATCGGTTTCACGCACAATCCGTTCTCCATGCCGCAGGGCGGTCTGGAGGCTCTCAATACAAAGAATCCGCTGGAAGTGCTGGCTTATCAGTACGATATCGTCTGCAACGGCGTGGAACTCTCCTCCGGCGCGGTGCGCAACCACGATATGGAGATCATGGAAAAGGCGTTCGCCATCGCGGGCTACGACGCGGAGACTCTGAAAACAAAATTCGGCGCCCTGTACAATGCGTTCCAGTTCGGCGCGCCGCCGCATGCAGGGATGGCGCCGGGCGTAGACCGTATGATCATGCTGCTTCGGGGCGAGGAGAATATCCGGGAAGTCATCGCTTTCCCCATGAGCGGTTCCGCGCAGGATCTGATGTGCGGCGCGCCGGGGGATGTGACGGAGCAGCAGCTGAGGGAAGTGCATATCAAGGTCAGGGCGTAAAGCGTGGGAGCGTTGTGCAGCGCGGATGAAAGTTTATTTCTGCGTCGCCGCGCTTGCGCTCCATTCCAAGCGTAACAGTGCTAAACTCGGGAGTTGACGTGCAATTTCATTGCACAACAACTCCAAACCTCGTTAAGCGCTGACGCTTTCCAAGGGGCTCCTTGAGAAATAAACTTCCATCCGAGCGCAATCGCTACGGCAGCAGATGATAAGAATGAAAACAGATGATAATATGCAGATATGAGTGAGAAAGGAAAGATCATGGCGAATATCATAGATGACGAGACAATAGAATATGTAGGGATCCTCGCAAAACTCGAGCTGTCCGACGAGGAGAAGGAACAGGCGAAAGCGGATATGGGCAGGATGCTCGACTATATCGATAAGCTGGGGGAATTGGACACGGACGGCGTGGAGCCGATGTCGCATGTATTTTCCGCGGAAAATGTGTTCCGTGAGGATGTGGTGACGAACGGGGATGATAGAGAACACCTGTTATTAAATGCGCCGCAGCAGAAAGACGGGATGTTTGTGGTGCCGCCGACGTTCTGACGTGTGAAGAGCAGGAACAGGCCGTCATTTCTACGTCGCCGCGCTCCCGCTCCGCAAAACACGCAGCGGATACTAGGTTCGTGGGAAACCTCACCAAGTACCGGCGCGTTTTGAGGGGCTCCTTAAGAAATGGCGGTCTGTTCCTACAGACACGTTGAGAAGGAGCGGCGACACACAGTAAACGGGAAAGGAAAGAAGAGATGGAGATCTTAGAGATGACCGCGCTGGAGCTTGCGGCAGCCATAAAGGACGGGAAAACGACAGCCGTGGAGGCTACAGAGGCGGCGCTGGCGCAGATCGAGGCGCAGGATAAAAATTACAACTGTTATGTAACGGTGGACGCGGACGGCGCGCTCGCGCAGGCAAAGGCGGTCCAGAAGCGGATCGAGGCGGGAGAGCTGACAGGAGCGCTGGCTGGCGTTCCCGTCGCGCTCAAAGACAATCTCTGCACGGAGGGGCTGCGGACGACCTGCTCCTCTAAGATCCTGCACAATTTTGTTCCGACGTACACGGCGGAGGCGGTAAAGAATCTGCAAAAGGCAGGGGCGGTGATCCTCGGCAAGACGAACATGGATGAGTTTGCGATGGGTTCCACCACGGAGACCTCGGCTTACGGGGTGACGAGAAATCCCCGCGATCCGGAGCATGTGCCGGGCGGATCTTCCGGCGGTTCCGCGGCTGCGGTCGCGGCGCGGGAATGTTTTTACGCCATCGGTTCCGACACGGGCGGTTCCATCAGGCAGCCGGCTTCCTACTGCGGTGTGGTGGGGATGAAACCCACTTACGGGACAGTGTCGCGCTACGGTCTGATCGCTTACGGTTCCTCGCTGGATCAGATCGGTCCCCTGACTAAGGATGTGGCGGACTGCGCGGCGGTCCTTGAGGTCTTAGCCTCCCATGATGAGAAAGACTCCACTTCCATTGCGCGCACGGATACGGATTTTACGGCGGCGCTCACAGAGGATGTGAAAGGGCTGCGCATCGGCATTCCAAACGACTATCTGGGCGAGGGGCTGAACGGGGAGGTAAAGCAGGCGGTTCTCCGCGCAGCGGAAGTTTTGAAAGAGAAAGGCGCGGTAGTGGAGCGTTTTGACTTGAGCCTCGTGGAATATGCCATTCCCGCCTACTATACCATCGCGGCGGCGGAAGCCAGCTCGAATCTGGAACGTTTCGATGGCGTCAAGTACGGCTATCGTACCGAAGAATATGCGGGTCTTCATAATATGTACAAAAAATCCCGCTCAGAGGGCTTCGGGGAGGAAGTCAAGCGCCGCATCATGCTCGGTTCCTTTGTCTTGAGTTCCGGCTATTATGACGCGTATTACCTGAAAGCCCTGAAAGTAAAGGCGTTGATCAAAAAGGCGTTCGACGACGCTTTTTTAGGATACGACGTGATTTTGGGACCTGCCGCGCCCACGACGGCGCCGAAGCTGGGGGAAAGCCTTGCGGACCCGATTCAGATGTATCTGGGCGATATCTACACGATCGCCGTGAATCTGGCAGGGCTTCCCGGAATCTGTCTTCCCTGCGGGCAGGACGGCAAGGGGCTGCCCATCGGCTTGCAGCTGATCGGGGATTGTTTTCAGGAGAAAAAGATTTTGCGGGCTGCCCACATTTACGAACAGGAGGTGCGCAGCCATGAGTAAGCAGTATGAAACCGTCATCGGCTTGGAGGTACACGTCGAACTGGCGACAAAGACAAAGATCTTCTGCGGGTGCTCCACCGCGTTCGGCGCGGAGCCGAACACCCAGACCTGTCCGGTCTGTACGGGGATGCCGGGAACGCTTCCGGTGCTGAATCGTCAGGTATTGGAGTATGCCATCGCGGTGGGGCTTGCCACAGGATGCGATATCACACGATATTCTAAATTTGATAGAAAAAACTATTTTTATCCCGATAATCCACAGAATTATCAGATCTCGCAGCTCTATCTGCCTATCTGTAGAAACGGCGGCGTGGAGATTGAGACGGAGGCGGGCGTTAAAAAGACTGTAGGCATCCACGAGATCCATATGGAGGAAGATGCGGGCAAACTCATCCATGACGAGTGGGAGGACTGCTCTCTGGTGGACTACAACCGCTCCGGCGTCCCTCTCATTGAGATCGTGTCGGAGCCGGATATGCGCAGCGCCGAGGAGGTCATTGCCTATCTGGAGAAACTCAGGCAGGTGATCCAGTATCTGGGGGCTTCCGACTGCAAGCTCCAGGAGGGCTCCATGCGCGCGGACGTGAACCTTTCCGTCAGGGAGGCGGGGACGAAAACGTTCGGCACGAGGACAGAGATGAAGAATCTCAACAGTTTCCGCTCCATCACCCGCGCCATCGAGGGAGAGAGGGAGCGGCAGATCGATCTGTTGGAAGCGGGAGAAAGCGTGGTGCAGGAGACCAGAAGATGGGATGACGCAAAAGGCGAGTCCTACGCCATGCGGAGTAAGGAAGACGCGCAGGATTACCGCTATTTCCCCGATCCCGACCTTGTACCCGTCGCGGTGAGTGAGGAAATGCTGGAAAAGATCCGGGCGAAACAGCCGGAATTCCGCACCGAGAAAATGGCGCGCTACAAGGCGGAATTTGACATTCCCGACTATGATATCGAGATCATCACCGCTGAGAAGCCGCTGGCGGATCTCTTCGAGGAGACGGTGGCGTTTGGAGCCTCGCCGAAAAAAGTGTCCAACTGGCTGATGGTCGAGACGCTGCGGCTGATGAAAGAACAGGGACTGGACGCTTCTGACCTGCGCTTTTCCCCTGAAAATCTGGCAAAGCTCATTGCCCTTGCGGAGAAAAAGGTGATCAACAGTTCCGTGGCGAAAGAAGTCTTTGAGGTCATGTTTGCAGAGAATGTGGATCCCGAACGGTATGTGGAAGAAAAGGGGCTAAAGACGGAAAACGACGAGGGCGCTTTAAAGAAAGTGGTCGAGGAAGTGATCGCGGCAAATCCGCAGTCCGTGGCGGATTACCGAAACGGTAAGGAGAAAGCCATCGGCTTTCTGGTGGGACAGACCATGAAAGCCATGAAAGGAAAGGCGGATCCCGGCACGGTGAATCAGATGCTGCGGGAAATTCTCAACGCTCCGTAAGATACCGTATAAATTGTAACGCCGCCGTCGGATCTTCCACCGAGAGCGGAATCCCGATCACCGTCTCCGACGGGCAGCCTTGAAAGGTGTAGCCGCCCTCCTGCAGATAGCGGTAATAGCCCGCGTCTGCCAGCCTGTTTCCGGAAGCGGGGATACGCACGCCCACGGGAACGGGCTGTTTCATGCCTGCGGGATCGCTGTGGTCAACGAATTTTTCCAGAAACGCCTTTTGATAGGCTTCGATCTCCTCCAGCGTGTTTCCGGTGTCCTCATCGTAGGCGGCGGCGTCCGTGTAGTAGAGCAGATCTGCATAGGCGGCAAGTTCCTCCTCGGTCATAAGTTCCGAGAGGTCGTAAAAGTAGCCGACGTGCGCGTAGCCCTCAAAGGTTTCCGTGTCGCCCACGATGGCGTGGATGTCGCCCGCGTTCATCATGGCAGCCATTTTCTGGCGGTTTGCCATATCGTACTGTGAGCCGCCGTCGGCGCTCAGTGTGATAGAGGTGTCAATGCTGACCTGCCATGCTTCCGGGTCGATCCCGGCGTATTCAAGGAATGCCTCTTCCCATATGACAGATGTGTCAGTATTTTCTGTGCCGACAGCAGCGTTCAGAAGTACGGCATAAAGGGCATAGGGCTTGTTCGCGCCGATCTGGCGGACAAAGCTGACGATAAAGACGATCGCGCAGACTATAGCGATGGTGTGTATTTTGTAGTAATCCCAGAAATAGGCAAGTTTCCCTTTGAAACTCATATCTTTTGCTTTCTGATGCTGTTCTTTGATCTCGTCGTTGACGGAATTTCCTGCAGCCATATTGATTCTCCCATCTGTGCCGCCGCTTACAGCTCCTGAACAGGCGGCGCTTTTTGTTTTCCATGCTACTGTTTGTACCTTTTTCAATAATAGAGAACACAGGAAAAGTTGTCAATGAAAGCGTGATAAAGATTGTATGAAATTTTTGAAAAGAGCGGCTTTTCGGCGGCGTCGGAGCATTCTGCGGGTAAATCGGTTTACACGAGGGTTTTTCAATGTTACAATAATAAATATCGAAAAGCAGGAAATCCGGATATGACGCGTGCGGGACATCGGAGAGATCGCTGGAAAAGTAACGCTGCGGAATGGAGACTATCATTTATGGAACACGGAGAGGCGGTAAGCATCGTCCTGCCGACATATAACAGGTGTTATTGTATAGAGCGCGCGATCGACAGCGTTTTACAACAGACCTATACGGACTTTGAACTGCTGGTGATTGACGATGCGTCAACGGACGACACGGAGGCATTGCTCCAAAAAATCGCGGAAGCGGACAATAGAGTGCAGTATTTCAGGCAGCCGCGAAACTGCGGCGCTTCCGCAGCCAGAAACGAGGGCATCCGGCGCGCCGGGGGTTCCTGTATCGCCTTTCAGGACAGTGACGACGTCTGGCGGGCGGATAAACTGGAAAAACAGATGCGTATTCTGGAAGAGGATCCTGAGATCGGGCTGGTCTACTGCATGTATGAGGGCAGGAAACAGGACGGGACGCACATACACATTCCCGATGATTCTATCGAGAAAAGCCTGTTGCAGGGAGATCTGTACCGCCTGCTCCTACAGGGGAACGTGATCGGTGCGCCGACAGCGGTCGTGCGCAGGGAGTGCCTTGCAAAAAGCGGTCTGTTCGATGAGGAACTCACCTGTCTGGAGGATTGGGAACTGTTCCTTCGGATCGCAAAAGAGCAGAAGATCGGCTATGTGGATGAGCCGCTTCTGTTCTCCGATCTCCATGAGGGCGGCGTGTCTTCCAGAGTCGGCGGCTATTTTCAGGCGCGGTGCAGGATGATCGTGCTGCACAGAAAAGCGCTTGCCGAATACGGGATTTTTGACGCGGTAGTCCGTCAGATGCTCACGATGGCGCAAAACGTCGGCGTACTGGCGCAGGTGTCGCAGATGCTGGAGCGGGCGCTTATGGGCATTTAAACTTTTTTGTGCATTTTTTAGGGGGGGGGGTATATTAAGAGACCTCCTCTGCGCGCCGATACACATACTATAGTGTATCTTTTGGTGTCCCGGGACAGGGCTGTTGCGAAAAGTGAGGTATATGATCATGATCTCATCCATTCAACACAATATGCTCATGATGAATGCAGGCAGGCATTTGAATATCAATACGCAGAAAAAGGCAAAGACTGCGGAGAAACTTGCCTCCGGTTATCGAATCAACCGGGCGGCGGACGATGCGGCAGGGCTTTCCATCTCCGAAAAGATGCGTCATATGATCCGCGGCTTAAGACAGGGCACGGAAAATGCGATGGACGGCATTTCTTGGGTGCAGATCGGAGACGGCTCTCTGGAAGAAGCGCACGATATGCTCCACAGGATGACGGAACTTGCGATCAAGGCGTCCAACGAGACATATACGGACACAGACCGCGCCATGATGCAGGAGGAGTTTGCCCACCTGCAAAAGGAGATCGATCGTCTCACGGACAATACGACCTTTAATGAACAGCATATCTTTCAGGAGCACGAATGGCCTTACCATCAGATCGAGGGTGCGACCGTGTGGTCACCCACGCAGCTGCACACCGTCAGGGAGGGCGAAAATGATCTGGTGATTACTTACGCCATCAATGAAGACGATCCGCTTGAGACAGTCTCGATCACGGTGGACGCAGGGGTATATACGACAAAGGCGCTGGTGGACGAGATTGATACGGCTCTGGAAGAAGCGGGGCTTTTGGATAAGGGATTCCGCTTTCAGTATACGAAGCAGGAAACTTGTAATCTGAATCTGGAAGGCGGAAAGATCATTGATGAGGTTTCCGGCGGGCTCTCCTACCTTTTATATGATAATTTTGGCGGCGGCGATTTGGGCGCACTGATCGGTACGACCGTATATCTAAATGACGGTTCCTTTATCGAAGTGGAGACGGGCGTCAACGATGAGCTCTCCTTTGATGTGCTGGACGCGACGGGAAAATTAGTGAAGCAGATTGAGCTTACCAATAAAAATGGGAAAGCACTGGCTTCGGGCAAATATACGAAAGAGATGCTGATGAAAATTTTACAGACGGAACTGGATGCGCAGATGGCAACAGTACCGGGGATACAGGCGGACGATGCGGGCGACGCGGGCGATGCAGGGGATTCGGGTGATGCGGACACGGCGAAGAAAGGGGTCATTGTGTCTGAACATGGCACGGGGATCAAGCTTTCCAGTCCGGATTACATCATCACGAACTTTAAGGGCAATATGTTCGAGATCGACAGCGATATCCGTACAGGCGTCTTTTACGACAATGTACACCACAGTAAAATCTCGGTGACGCCCGGTGTCTTTACGGGCGGTAATGTCCTGCCGGGAAGCTGGCCCGGTTGCGATCAGGGAGATCCGGAGCGGAGCGTATTCCATATCAAAAAAGGCGTGAATAATCTGCTGGTGCTCAATCCCAACGATCAGGGAGAGATCGTCATCGACCTGACCAATATTGACGGTCAGGGGAAAAATATGGATGGCAGCACGATAGACGAGATGGCGGCGGCGCTGCATAACGTTCTGAAAGACAGGGGGATTAACGTAACAGCGCATAAGAGCTGGCAGGACGGTGAGGTCCGAGACGAGACGGATCCCTACGGCAGGAAACAGTATCATCTGTGGTATACCGGGCTGGTGTTTACGACGCAGGAAGATGGTCCCGGCACCAAGGTGGGGATCAATAAAGCAAAGAGTACAGCCTATGATACGCTGTTTACGGCGAGGACAGTCGTTACCGGCTATGAAAAAGCGCAGTTTGGCGGCAATGACGGCACGCGCGATGAGAATGCCGGGATGCAGGGCAGCGCGCTCATAAACAGCGCGAACAGTCTGCTGATCGAAGAGGGCGTAAACGACACGTTTTCGATTTTGATCTCTCATAACCAGAAAGCAGCGGATGATACGGAGGATATGTGGGTGACGGTCAAAGTGGCTGCCGGAACCTATAACGACGCATCGACGCTCGCGACAGAGATTCAAAACCAACTGGGTGCCGCAAATTATGACAGTAGTGTCATAAGTGTGACGGGATCAGGCTCGAAGATCGCGATCGACGCCTTGCAGCCGGATATCACCAGGATCCGCGTGAAGAGCGCGGACAATCAGGACGATCAGGGAAACGTCACAGGTACGAATCTCGGTTTTCGCGATATCTTTCAGGGAAAGGACTACAAGGAGGACTATGAGGCGCAGTACCGCAATCCGAAAGCTGAGGTCACGTTGGATCCGACTATGGCAGACGGAACGAGGCATCCCCATGCCGCGCATATGAACGCCGACGGCACGGTCACGATCGACCGTGGGTACAGCAATCTGGTCGTAAAGATCGACGGGGTCGAGCGGAGCGTCGATCTGTCGGATGGCGGGAAGACTTGGACATGGGCGTCGAAAGAGGCGCTGGCGCAGTATATCACGGAAAAACTGAAACCTTATGAAACGAATATACCGTGTACGACAACGAAGATAACGCCGTCGGGAGAGGACATTACGAATTCGGTGAATAAAGGGACGCCGACGGACGGTGAGTGGCACTCCTACCCGCCTGACTTGACTTACAAAAATGTCGTGGGAAAGACTGAGACGACGGCGGGGCAGGGCAGCAGCTTTGCCTATAAAACAAACATCGGCGCAACGGTGACGTTTGGTCTGCCGATCAATGCGTCGGCTGCATCGCCCCTTAAGATTACGGATGACAATAAAAAGTTTTCCTTTACCCTGAACGGTTCAACAACGGTCAATATAGATCTCAAAACAGAGCTGGGAAAGACTTCGTTTACCTCCGCCTCGGAATTTGCGAGCGCGTTGCAGACGGTTATAAACAGTAAGCTGGGGAAACAGCCCGACCAGTACGGCGGCGTGAAAGTGAGCACGGATAATAATAAGCTGGTGCTCACAGCGGGTCTGATGAATGGGAATCTACAGATGTCCGGACAGGATGACACGAAGATCACTATGGACACAAGCAAGGGAACTTTTGTGTGGGATCTGCACAAGTACGGCACCCCGGCTTCCGTCACCCTGAGCAGCAGCAATACGTCGAAGTATGTAAATACATCCTTTAAAACAAAAGGGGAACCGACGATCACACTGACGCTGACAGAGCCGGGAAAAACGGCGCAGACCATTACGGTCAAGCTGAAAAAAGATTATCAGTATACCGGGCAGACGGATCTTCTGAACGATCTGAATAGCAGCAGCAAACTGGGAAAATACGGCATTACGGCATCGATCAGCGGAAGAAGTCTGACGTTTTCGACTGATAACGGCGGGGATGGCTATAAGCTGGATGTTTCCTTGAGCGATGCGGCGAAAGAGTTTCTCTTTGGCTATCCGAAAGACGATAACAGCGGCAATTACAGCATGGACGGTTCTACGCCCTATAAGATGCGTACCAATCAGGCGGTAAAGACCGGGTTTACCCTTTCGAGCGGTGATGAACAGAATTTTACGATCAAGGTAGGCAGTGAGGTCGTTACGAGAAAACTGGCAGCAAAAACATATGCTACGGAAAAGGATCTTGAGGATGAGTTCAACAGAGTGTTCGGTGACAAGGTAAAAGTGAGCATAAACAGCAGCCATCAGCTTGTGTTTGAGTCGGTGGCAAAGGGATCGGGTCACACGCTTTCTCTGAGCTATAATGCGGATTCCGCCATGAAAAAGATTTTCGGCACGACGCCGATCATGGGCGCGACGGCATCCATCTCAGACGACGGGAAACTCACGCTTACGAGGGATGGCGGAACGAATGATCCGAATCCGCAGAACGGCTCGATCTATGTGGAATCGCATGACGATGACGAACGTTATCGGGGCGGATCCTTTATCTTTGAAACGAGTACGACCTACAGTGATCCGGAATACGAGGACGGCTATCACTCCGGCCAGCATTCTTTTATGGACGGCGCTGCCCTCGATCTCAATGCGCAAGGGAAAATAGACATTACCGACGGCAATAATCAGATGACTTTTTACTTTGCGGAGGATTATGTAGCGACAAGCTACGGTCGTGCGACCATACAGACGATCGATATCACGCTTGACGCTGGTTCCTATACGATGGATGAACTGCGGGACGCGTTACAGGCAAAGATCGATGAGGATACGGGCGGCGAGCGCAAGATGAACGTGACGGTCGATAAAAGCGGCGTCCGTATCGAGGCGGTAAAAGCGGGATCGAAATACAGGATATTCAGGGATACGGATACCCGGATTTCTCCAAACGGCGGCTATGGGTATCAGGATTGCCGTCCGAGCGGCACCTTTTTTGAGAAGATCATGTGCACCACCCATACGGGGATATCGCAGCAGACAGCGACGAATGTGGACGGAAAACAGAACGGCAGCGATGTATATGCCGTCGGCAGGCAGGATGTTAAAAATGAGGAAGTCAGGATCCAGAAAGACGGAAACGATCAGCTGAGTTTGGAGTTTAACATAACGCAGGGGCAGGGATCAAATGAGACTACGGTTAAATCCTATAAGCTGGAGATGGTTCTGGATCCCGGCTATTATCAGGGCGGTGCGCTTGCAGCGCAGATTCAGAAGCAGCTCGATAAGGCATTAAAAGCAAACGGTCTGCCGGAGGGCTTGATCGAGGCGGTTGTCGGCATCGTGGATACCAAGGTCGAAGGAGCGAACGACGCGAACGCGTTGGCGTTCAGGCTTTCGGAGACGGTGAAACTTCCGGATGATCTTCCGAATGGCGCGGACATGAAATACGGCGTCGAGGCGATCGGCGGTACTGCGGCATTCAGCGTCTTCTATGCGACGGACGGCGATATTGCCAGAGCCTATATAAAGGGCGGAAAAGACATCTCGAAAGGCGTAGAGATCAAGGAGGGACAGAATGTTCTTTCCGTCGATGTGGATGATGAGCATTACGAACTTGAGCTGATGCCGGAAGTATATTCCTCGAAAGAGCTGATCGAGCATTTAAATGAGCTGATGGCGGAAAAAAACGTGCCGCTGACGGCGCTGGAGGATGACGGCAACTTAAAGCTGATGCACACCAGTTACGGCAAACATAAGATTAGCCATCTGTCGGGAGCGGTCAAGAATCAGGTGTTCTTTGCAGACAATGGCACATGGGAAAAGAGCGAGCCGATGCGTCTTCGGGTGAGCAGCACTTCAGGCGATTGGATCGAAGTGGAGAAGCCGTGGATGGATACGTCCGCTCTGGGCGTCAATACCCTGACGGTCGAGAAATATAAGTACGCCCAGAAAGCGATCGCCCGTCTGAAAGAGGCGGTGGTAAAGGTTTCGGAAGTGCGGACTTATTTCGGCACGATGCAGAACCGCCTGGAACATGCGATCCACAACAACCAGAATGCGGAGGAAAATACGCAGGCGGCGGAATCCCGCATCAGAGATACCGACATCTCGAAAGAAGTCATGGAGAATTCCATTCACAATATCTTAGAGCAGGCGGGCGTGGCGATGATGGCGCAGATCAGGCAGGATTCGAATCTGGCGCTGCAGCTTTTAGAGTGAGAAAGGCAGAAAGAGAACGATGGACTTTGAATTAAACGCGTCTATGATGTGCGCGAACTACGGGAATCTGGAAAAGGAAGTAAAGGAATTGGAAGAGGGAGGGATCGACTCCTTTCATATCGATATCATGGACGGGCGATATGTACCAAATTTTGCGATGTCATTAAACGATATGGCGTATATATCGTCAGCCGGCAAAAAGCCGTTGGACGTTCATCTGATGATCGAGCATCCCAACAATAATATTCATATTTTTCTGGATAAGCTGCGCAAAGGGGACACGGTCTACATCCATCCGGAGGCGGAGTATCATCCTTCCACGACCTTGCAGAAGATCATCAATGCGGGCATGATACCGGGAATTGCCATCAATCCCGGCACCAGCATCGAGACGGTGATGGAGATGCTGGTCATTGTAAAAAAGGTGCTGGTCATGTCGGTGAATCCCGGCAACGCGGGTCAGATGTATCTGCCTTATGTGGGAAAGAAGATCACAAAACTGCTTGCGATCAAGGACGAGATGAATTTTGAGATCTACTGGGACGGCGCCTGCGGCGCTGACAAGATTCAGCAGTATGCGCCCAGAGGGGTCAAAGGGTTTGTGCTGGGAACCACGCTTCTTTTCGGGAAGAATGCCCCTTATGGTGAAACGCTGAAAAATATCAGAGAACTTCATTTCTGACGCCGATAGGGGATACAGATATGGTAACAGCGCTGGTTTTGTCCGGCGGCAGCGGGACGAGGATGGGTGTGGAAACACCGAAACAATATATAGAAGTAAACGGCAAGCCGATCATTTCTTACTGTCTGGCATGTCTGTTTCATCATGAAAGCATCGATGCGGTGCAGATCGTTGCGGACAAGATGTGGCAGGAAACCATCTTAAACGGTATGGACGGCTTGCGAAACAGCGGGCGGAGCATAGAAGTTTCCGCACAGGAAAACCGTGGGATCGAAAAGTTCCGCGGCTTTTCTGCGCCGGGGAAGACCAGACAGCTCTCGATCTTAAACGGGTTGGAGGATATCCGCCGATATGCGGCGGAAGAGGATCTCGTGCTGATCCATGATGCGGCGCGTCCGCTTCTTTCGGCAAAACAGATTACAGACTGTCTTCGCACGATAGAGGGGCATGACGGCGTGCTTCCTGTCCTCCCCATGAAAGATACGGTCTATTTCAGTGAAGACGGGGAGACGGTCGCGTCCCTTTTGGAGCGGAGCCGGATCTTTGCGGGGCAGGCGCCTGAGCTGTTTGTGCTGGGAAAATATTATGAAGCCAATCGGGCGCTTCTGCCGGAGAAGATCCTGCGGATCAACGGCTCTACGGAGCCTGCGGTCATGGCGGGGATGGATGTAGCCATGATCCCCGGGGATGAGCGCAATTTCAAGATCACGACGAAAGCGGATCTGGAGCGGTTTCGGGAGATGATAGAATGAAAGCATGGGTTTTACATGGGATCAACGATTTAAGATTGGAAGAGACAGACTCTCCTGTTATAGGAGAGAATGAAGTTTTGCTTGCCGTGAAAGCTGTTGGTATCTGTGGATCGGATATCCCCAGAGTATTCTACACGGGGACTTATTCTTATCCGCTGATTCCGGGGCATGAGTTTTCCGGTCAGGTGGCGGAGCTGGGAGCAGGCGTCGATCAAAAGTGGCAGGGGAAACGGGCCGGCGTCTTTCCCCTGATTCCCTGCGGAAAGTGCGGACCCTGCAAAAAAAAGCAGTATGAGATGTGCAGAAGCTACAGTTATCTGGGATCCCGCAGAGACGGCGGTTTTGCGGAATATGTGGCAGTACCGGAACAAAACCTGATCGCTCTGCCGGATGCGGTGCGTTTTGAGGAAGCGGCGATGTTTGAGCCGATGTCGGTAGCGGTCCATGCCATGCGGAAGATCGCGCCTGTCAAAGGAGAGCAGATCGTGATCTGCGGCATGGGGACGATCGGGCTTTTTCTGCTGATGTTTTTGCTGGAGGCTGGGCACAAAGAGATCTGTGTGATCGGCAATAAGGACTTTCAGCGTCAGATGGCGAAAAACTTAGGGCTGCCGACGGAAGCCTTTTGCGACAGCAGGACACAGAATGTGGAGAGCTGGCTGTTAGAGTGGACGGACGGCAAAGGGGCGGACGTGTTTTTTGAGTGCGTCGGAAAAAACGAAACGATGATGCAGGCTGTGGGGCTGACCGGAGCGGGCGGACGGATCATGCTGGTGGGGAATCCGGCTTCCGATATGACTCTGCCCAAGGCGGTATACTGGAAGATCCTGCGAAACCAGTTGACCGTATTCGGCACATGGAATTCTTCTTTTGCCCATTCGCCGGAGGATGACTGGCATTATGTGCTGGACAGGCTGAATGATGGGAGGATCTCGCCCGCGCAGATGATCACGCACAGAATGCCGCTTACGGAGCTGGACCGCGGGCTTTTTGTCATGCGGGATAAGAAAGAAGAATATGGGAAGGTGATGGCGCTTTGTTAATTTTTGTTGTATTGGTTCCCGATCCTGTGATATAATACTGACAAATTCCGAATCAAATTCGGGATTTGTCGGAGGTAGCCATGCAATATATTCGTCGGACGATGGAAAAGAGATTGGAAAAATACAGTCGGACTTATAAGGCTGTTCTGGTGACGGGAGCAAGGCAGGTTGGAAAGTCTACTCTGCTCAAAAAAGTTTTTCCGGAGCGGAGATATGTATCTCTGGATGATCCGTTTTTGGAGGAGCAGGCAAAACAGGACGGGGATATGTTCCTGCGCTTGAATCCTGCGCCGGTCAGCATTGATGAAGTGCAGCGCGCGAAAGAACTGTTCCGGTATATTAAGATCAGGTGCGATGAGTCGGAGGAGAAAGGATTATTCTGCCTGTCGGGGTCGCAGCCTTTTCATTTGATGGAAGGCGTTTCAGAGTCGCTGTCAGGGCGGATCGGCATCATTGAATTATCCGGTTTGTCTATGCGGGAACTTTCGGGCGATCCGTTTGACAGACATTTTCTGCCGACGATGGAGTATATGACAGCCAGAAAGGAAACCGTACAGCCCCCTGAGAATCTTTGGACGTTGATTCATCGGGGAAGTTATCCGGAAATGGCTGATTCTGAAAAAGAATGGAGCGCGTTTTATGCCGATTATGTCAAGACTTATCTGGAAAGGGATGTCCGGGCGCTGGCGGCAGTACAGGATCTGAATGTGTTCAGGAGATTCATGACCGCAGCGGCAGCGCGGACAGGTCAGATATTGAATTACAGCAATATCGCGTCGGAGATTGGTAAAGACGCCGACACCGTGAAACGTTGGATTTCCATATTGGAGGCGTCGGGGGTGATCTATCTTTTGGAACCGTATGCGTCGAGCGCCTTGAAAAGGGCGGTCAAAAGTCCAAAACTCTATTTTAGGGATACAGGACTGGCGTGCTATCTGACACGCTGGCTGACGCCGGAAACGCTGGCGTATGGCGCTATGAACGGAGCGCTTTTTGAGACGTTTGCCATATCTGAGATTTTAAAATCTTTTTCCAATGAGGGTCTGGATTATCGTTATATGGTTTCTTACTACAGGGGGAAAGACAAAGGCAGGGCAGCAAAGAATGGCAAGTCGGCGGAACGGGAGTCAGAGATCGATTTCATCATAGAAGAGAACGGAGTACTGTATCCCGTGGAGATCAAAATGAACAGTAAAGCTACAGCGGATATGACGGCGGCTTTTCAGGTGTTGGATAAAGTTCCTGAAAAGAAAAGGGGGACAGGAGCGGTTCTTTGCACTTGCCCGCAACCGGGGATGCTGAGGGAAAATGTATTTCAGATTCCAATATGGTATGTTTGAGCTTGAAACTTTCCGCAAGATGGTATATGATATCTTTATATTTCTATGGAGGTTCTTTTATGAGTGAAACATATGTGGAATGTCTGGTGGCGCGGAAAGGCTCTACGCTGATCCGCTTTTCAAAAATACTCTTTATCATGCTGACCGTGGTTTTTGTGATCATCGGCATGGTGTTCGTACCGGGATTTCTGGTGGCGATCGTGACGGGCGTAGCCGCTTACTTTTCCTATATGAATGCGGATATCGAATACGAGTATCTGTATCTGGACCGCGAGGTCAGTGTGGATAAGGTGATGGCAAAGAGCCGCAGAAAGAGAGTGGGCAGCTACGATCTTGAGAAGATGGAGATTTTTGCGCCCCTGAATTCCCACAGACTGGATTCCTACAAAAACCGTCAGTTAAAAACGCTCGACTACAGTTCGGGCATTGCCGCGCAGCCGGAGAAGCGTTACATGATGATCTGGAACGGTGACACGAAGATCATTTTGGAGCCGAACGCGGAGATGATCAAAGCGATCCAGGGCATTTCGCCCCGCAAGGTATTTACGGATTAACATACAGAAATGATTGAATGATACTGTCAGTTGAAGGGCTGGCAGTATCTTCATATATCCGCCGCAAAGAAACACAGGCAGTTTTACAAACACAGGAGGAGAGAAGATGGGTCAGATTATTGGCGAAGGAATTACCTTTGACGATGTGCTCTTAGTGCCAAGCTATTCGCAGGTGATTCCGAATCAGGTGGACTTGACAACGAATCTTACAAAAAAGATCAGGCTGAACATTCCCATGATGAGCGCGGGAATGGATACGGTGACGGAGCACAGGATGGCGATCGCGATGGCAAGACAGGGCGGCATCGGCATCATCCATAAGAATATGTCCATAGAGGCGCAGGCGGAGGAGGTAGATAAGGTCAAACGCTCCGAGAACGGCGTCATCACGGATCCGTTTTCTCTGACGCCGGAGCACACGCTGGCGGACGCCGACGCGTTGATGGCAAAATTCCGTATTTCCGGTGTTCCCGTTACCGAGGGCAGAAAGCTTGTCGGTATCATCACGAATCGTGACTTAAAATTCGAGACAGATTTCAAGAAAAAGATCAAAGAGTCCATGACGTCCAGGGATCTGATCACGGCAAAGGCGGGCATTACGCTGGATGAGGCGAAAGAAGTCCTGGCGAAAGCGCGCAAGGAGAAACTCCCCATTGTGGATGACGATTATAATCTGGTAGGACTCATCACCATCAAGGATATCGAGAAGACCATCAAGTATCCGCTCGCGGCAAAGGACAGCCAGGGCAGGCTTTTGTGCGGCGCGGCGGTAGGCATCACAGCCAATGTCCTTGATCGGGCGAAAGAGCTGATCAAAGCGAAAGTGGACGTGATCGTGCTCGATTCTGCGCACGGACATTCCGAGAATGTGCTTCGGTGTGTGCGGATGATCAAGGAAGCCTACCCCGATCTGCAGGTGATCGCGGGCAATGTGGCGACGGGAGACGGCACGCGCGCCCTGATCGAGGCGGGGGCGGATGCGGTCAAGGTCGGCATCGGTCCCGGCTCCATCTGCACCACCCGCGTGGTGGCGGGCATCGGCGTTCCGCAGATCTCGGCGATCATGGACGCCTATGCGGTGGCGAAAGAGTACGGCGTGCCGATCATCGCGGACGGCGGCATCAAGTATTCCGGCGATATGACGAAAGCGATCGCGGCGGGCGGAGACGTCTGCATGATGGGAAGCATGTTTGCGGGCTGTGAGGAAAGCCCCGGCACCTATGAACTGTATCAGGGCAGAAAATATAAGGTCTACCGCGGCATGGGTTCCATTGCGGCGATGGAGAACGGCAGCAAGGACCGCTATTTCCAGACGGATGCGAAGAAGCTGGTGCCTGAGGGCGTGGAAGGGCGCGTGGCTTACAAGGGCAGCGTGGAGGATACGGTGTTCCAGCTGATGGGAGGCTTACGCTCCGGCATGGGATACTGCGGCACGGCGACCATTGAAGAGTTAAAGCAGAACGGCAGATTTGTCAAGATATCGGCGGCGTCGCTGAAAGAGAGCCACCCGCATGATATCCATATCACAAAAGAGGCGCCGAATTATTCTGTTGATGAGTGACGTTAGGACGAAACGCTGTTATGCTATTTGCACAATAGTTTAGGGCTGTGGAGCGTTTCGCATGGCATATAAGACATTGAGAAGAAAGACGGGAGATTAGTATGGAGAAGAAAAATTTAGCGGAGGAGTTAGCGGGGAACGCGTATCCGGGACGGGGCATCGTGATCGGAAAGTCCGCGGACGGAAAATATGCTGTGACGGCGTATTTTATCATGGGCAGGAGCGTCAACAGCAGGAACCGCATTTTTGTGGAGGAGGGCGAGGGGATCCGCACGCAGGCGTTCGATCCCGCGAAGCTCACGGATCCCAGTCTGGTCATCTATGCGCCGGTCCGCGTGCTCGGCAATAAGACGATCGTGACAAATGGGGATCAGACGGATACGATCTATGACCTGATGGATAAGCAGCAGACATTTGAGCAGGCGCTGCGCACGAGAGAGTTTGAGCCGGATGCGCCGAATTTTACGCCGCGTATCTCGGGGATCCTGCATCTGGAGAACGGCGGCTATAATTACGCGATGTCCATCTTAAAATCGGCGGACGGCGATCCCTCTTCCTGTCGGCGGTTTACCTTTGCCTATCAGAATCCGAAAGCGGGCGAGGGACACTTTATCCACACCTATCAGGGCGACGGCGATCCGCTGCCGAGTTTTGAGGGCGAACCGAAGCGCATCGGCGTCGAGGGGGATATCGACAGCTTTACGAAGACGGTCTGGGAAAACCTGAATGCGGAGAACAAGGTTTCCCTCTTTGTGCGGTATCTTGAGATCGCGACAGGGAAGTATGAGACGCGGATCGTCAACAAGAATCAGTGAATGGTTTACATAACTACGGAGGCATAAAGCATGAACAAACTGGAATTAAAGTACGGCTGTAACCCGAATCAGAAGCCGTCCCGCATTTTTATGGCGGACGAAAGCGACCTACCGATCGAGGTCTTAAACGGCAGACCGGGATATATCAATTTTTTGGATGCGTTTAACGGCTGGCAATTGGTCAGCGAGTTGAAGAAAGCCACGGGGCTTCCGGCGGCGACATCTTTTAAGCATGTATCTCCGGCAGGGGCGGCGGTAGGTCTGCCCTTAGAGGAGACTTTGGCGAAGATTTATTGGGTGGACGACCTCGGGGAGCTGTCCCCTTTGGCGTGTGCCTATGCGAGGGCGAGGGGCGCAGACAGAATGTCTTCTTTCGGCGATTTTATCGCCCTTTCCGATGTGTGCGACGTGGACACGGCAAAATTGATCAAACGGGAAGTCTCGGACGGCGTGATCGCGCCGGGATACGAGCCGGAGGCGCTGGAACTTCTGAAAGCCAAGAAAAAGGGCGCTTACAATGTCATTCAGATCAAAGAAGATTATGTGCCCGCCCCGATCGAGGTGAAGCAGGTGTACGGCGTCAGCTTTGAGCAGGGCAGGAATGAGCTTGTGATCGACGATGCGTTCTTTGACAATATCGTGACGAAAGTAAAAGACTTGCCGAAGCAGGCGAAGATCGATCTGGCGATCGCCATGATCACCCTGAAATATACGCAGTCCAATTCCGTCTGCTATGTGAAAGACGGGCAGGCGATCGGCATCGGCGCAGGGCAGCAGTCCCGCATCCACTGTACCAGACTGGCGGGAACGAAGGCGGACAACTGGTTCCTCAGACAGTCTCCTACGGTGTTAGACTTACAGTTCGTTGACGGCATTGGCAGGGCGGATCGCGACAATGCTATTGATCTTTATATCGGAGAGGATTACATGGATGTGCTCGCGGACGGCGCGTGGCAGAAGATCTTCAAGGTGAAGCCGGAGGTGTTTACGGCCAAGGCAAAGCGGGCGTGGCTGGATCGGATGAGCGGCGTGGCGCTGGGCTCCGATGCGTTCTTCCCTTTCGGGGACAATATCGAGCGGGCGCACAGAAGCGGCGTACAGTATGTGGCGCAGCCGGGCGGTTCCGTGCGGGACGACAATGTGATCGAGGTCTGCGACAAGTACGGGATGACGATGTGCTTTACGGGGATTCGGCTGTTCCATCACTGATCGCGGCGGTTTTTTGACTTTCGGGCGGAATAATGGTATGCTATATGCTGTGGGCATTTTTTGAGAGCCTGCCTATAAGGATACGGTTTTTGCAATGATTTTGAAAGATGTGTAAACAACTATATAAAAGGAGTGAAAGGGACGATGAGTAAGAGTTTTGAAGATCTGTTATCCAAGGTTTCCGAGTGTGAGATGAAGAAAGTGGCGGTTGCGGTGGCGCAGGACAGCGCGGTTTTGGAGGCTGTGGCGGCGGCGAAGGAAAGGGGCATCGCGGAGGCGATCCTCGTAGGCGACGCCGACAAGATCAAAGCGGTGGCTGAGGCTGATAAAGTCGATATCAGCGGCTTTGAGATCATCGACGAGAAAGATAACTACGAAGCTGCCTTAAAGGCAGTCAATCTGGTGCACGAGGGCAGAGCGGATATGTACATGAAAGGTCTGATCGACACGAAGTCTTTCTTAAAGAGCGTGCTGGATAAGGAAGTGGGTCTCAGAACGGGCAAGGCGCTCTCCCATGTGTGCGTGTTTGAGGTGGAGGGGATCGATCACCTCCTGTTTTTGACGGACGTTGCTTTCATGACCTATCCTACGCTGGAGGATAAAGTGCATATCATCGAAAATACGGTGGATGTCTGCCATGCCTGCGGCATTCCGAACCCGAAAGTGGCGCCTCTTGCGGCAGTCGAGGTCGTGAATCCCAAGATGCCTGTCACGGTGGAGGCGGAAGAACTGACGAAGAAATGCGAGAGCGGCGAGATCAAGGGCTGCATCGTGGACGGACCGCTCTCTTTAGATCTGGCGATCGATCCCGAGGCGGCGAAGCATAAAGGCGCAGAGGGCAGAAAGATCGTAGGAGATGCGGATGTGCTGCTCTTCCCCGATATCCATGCCGGAAATCTGGTCTACAAGTGCCTGGTACATACGGCGAAGGTCAAGAACGGCAACATTCTGACCGGCACGAAAGCTCCGGTCATCCTGACTTCCCGTTCCGATGATTTTGAGACAAAGGTAAATTCGCTGGCGCTCGGCGCGGTGATGGCGGGCGCGATGGCGAAGATGAATTGATAGGAGGTAATAGACATGGCTACAAAAAGTTTGATTATCAATCCAGGTTCTACTTCTACGAAGATTGGCGTGTTTGAGGATGAAACTCTCCTGTTTGAGGAGACTTTGCGGCACTCCACGGAGGAGATCGCGCAGTACGAAAAGATTGTCGATCAGAAAGACTTCCGCAGAAAGATCATTGAAGATTTATTGAAAGAGAAGAATTTTGATATCAATTCCCTCGACATGGTGGTAGGGCGCGGCGGCATGCTAAAGCCGATCCCGGGCGGCACCTACGCGGTGACGGATGACCTTTTGGAGGATTTAAAGATTGGGGTGCAGGGACCTCATGCTTCCAATCTGGGCGGCATTCTGGCGAGAGAGATCGGGGATTCCATCGGCGTCCCTTCCTATATCGTTGACCCGGTGGTGGTGGATGAATTGGATCCCGTATCCCGTTATTCGGGCGTGCCGGAACTCCCCAGAACCAGCGTATTCCATGCGCTGAACCAGAAAGCGGTGGCAAAGCGTTATGCGAAAGAGCAGGGAAAGGCTTATGATTCCCTGAACCTGATCGTGGTGCATATGGGCGGCGGCGTGTCCGTGGGTGCGCATAAGCAGGGGCGCGTGGTGGATGTGTTTAACGCGCTGGACGGCGACGGGGCATTTTCGCCCGAGAGAGCGGGTGCGGTGCCAAGCGGCGCGCTCATCAAACTCTGTTTTTCAGGGAAATATAGTGAGAAAGAAGTTTATAAGAAATTTGTAGGCGCGGGCGGCTTCAATGCGTACTGCGGCACCAACGATATGCGCGATGTGGAAAAGATGGTGCAGGACGGCGACAAGAAAGCTGAGGAAGTCAGAGAGGCATTTATCACACAGGTGGCAAAAGATATCGGCTCTATGGCATGCGTTTTACAGGGCAAGGTCGATCAGATCCTTGTGACCGGAGGCATCGCTTACGACAAGGTCGTGATCGCTGGTCTGAAAGAAAAGGCGGAGTGGATCGCGCCCATGACGGTCTATCCCGGCGAGGATGAGCTGACGGCGCTTGTGCAGGGCGGTCTGCGGATCCTGCGCGGCGAGGAAGAATTGAAGGTATATTAAAAGAGGAAAACTATGAGCGTAGTACAGAAAATATTTGGAACCCACAGTGAGCGGGAGATCAAACGCATCGACGGCTTGGTAAATCAGATCGAGGGGATGCGCCCTGAGATGATGGAACTGACAGATGAGCAGATGCGGGAAAAGACAAAAGAATTTAAGAAAAGGCTCACAGAGGGGGAGACTTTGGAGGACATTCTTCCGGAGGCTTATGCCCTTGTCAGGGAGGCGGCAAGGAGAGTTCTGCACACGGAGCACTATCGGGTGCAGTTGATCGGCGGCATCGTCCTGCATCAGGGACGGATCGCGGAGATGCGTACCGGTGAGGGTAAGACTCAGACCTGTCTGCTCCCTGCATACCTGAATGCGTTGGAGGGGAAAGGCGTCCATGTCGTTACGGTCAACGATTATCTGGCGAAGCGTGACGCGGAGTGGATGGGACAGGTGCATGAGTTTCTTGGGCTGAAAGTCGGCTGTGTCTTGAACGATATGAAACCCGAGGAGCGCAGGGAAGCCTACAACTGCGATATCACCTATGTGACCAATAACGAGTTGGGCTTTGATTATCTGCGTGACAACATGGTCATCTACAAGGAGCAGTTGGTGCTCAGGAGTCTTCACTATGCGATCATCGACGAGGTGGACTCCGTACTGATCGACGAGGCGAGGACGCCCCTGATCATATCCGGTCAGAGCGGGAAATCGACGAAACTTTACGAGGCGTGCGACATTCTGGCGAAACAGCTGACCCGCGGCGAGGATATGGAAGAACTGTCCAAGATGGACGCCATCATGGGGATCGAGCAGGAGGAGACCGGAGATTTCATCGTCAATGAAAAAGATAAGGTCGTGAACCTGACGGCGCAGGGCGTCGGCAAAGTGGAGCGTTTCTTCCAGATCGAAAACCTGGCGGATCCGGAGAATCTGGAGATTCAGCACAATATCAACCTTGCTCTGCGGGCGCACAATCTGATGTTCCGCGACCAGGATTATGTGGTAAAGGACGATCAGGTCCTGATCGTGGATGAATTTACCGGACGTATCATGCCGGGACGCCGCTATTCCGACGGTCTGCATCAGGCGATCGAGGCGAAGGAGCATGTGAAAGTGAAGCGGGAGAGTAAGACGCTTGCCACCATCACGTTCCAGAACTTTTTCAATAAATTCGATAAGAAAGCGGGCATGACGGGTACGGCGCTCACGGAGGAGAAAGAGTTTCGGGAGATCTACGGCATGGATGTGGTGTCGATCCCCACGAATAAGCCGATCGCCCGCGTTGATCATCAGGATGCGGTCTATAAGACCAAAAAGGAAAAGCTGACGGCGATCTTACACGCGGTGCAGGAGGCGCACGCCAAGGGGCAGCCGGTGTTGGTGGGCACGATCAACATCGACGCGTCGGAAGAGCTTTCCGCGCTGTTTAAGAGAAACGGTCTGGAGCATAAGGTGCTGAATGCAAAGTTCCACGAGCTGGAGGCGGAGATCGTGGCGGATGCCGGTATCCACGGTGCGGTCACGATCGCGACCAACATGGCGGGTCGTGGTACGGATATCAAGCTGGATGAGGAAGCGCGGGCGGCAGGCGGGCTGATGATTGTCGGCACCGAGCGCCATGAGTCGAGACGTATCGATAACCAGCTGCGCGGTCGAAGCGGTCGTCAGGGCGATCCCGGGGAATCCAAGTTTTATATCTCTCTGGAAGACGATCTGATGCGGCTGTTCGGATCTGACCGCATGATCAGCATGTTTAACGCGCTGGGCATTCCGGAAGGGCAGGAGATCGAGCACAGCGCCCTGACAAAGGCGATCGAGACAGCGCAGAAGAAGATCGAGAACAATAACTTCGGCATCAGAAAGAGCCTGCTCGAATACGATCAGGTGATGAACGAGCAGAGGGAGATCATCTATGAGGAACGCCGCCGCGTTTTGGACGGCGAGAGTATGCGGGATGCGATCTACAAGATGATCACGGATATCACGGAGAATTGCGTGGATATCTGTATCGGGGATGATTCCGATTTCGAGGACTGGGATTACAACGAATTGAATACTCTGCTTTTACCCACCGTGCCCTTAAAGCCCGTGGAGGCTTCCAGAGTCTTGAAGCCTAAGAAAAACAGCCTGAAACAGCAGTTGAAAGAAGAGGCGGTGAAACTTTACGAGAGCAAGGAAGCGGAATTTCCCGAACCCGAAGCGATCCGTGAGATCGAGCGCGTGATCCTCTTAAAAGTGATCGACAGAAAGTGGATGGATCATATCGACGATATGGAACAGCTTCGCCAGGGCGCGGGCTTACAGGCTTACGGGCAGAAAGATCCGCTGGTGGAATACAAGTTAAGCGGCTACGATATGTTTGACGAGATGACGCAGAATATCAAGGAAGAGACCGTGCGGCTTCTCTTCCGCGTACGCATCGAACAGAAAGTAGAGCGGGAGCAGGTGGCGAAAGTCACAGGCACGAATAAAGACGATACCCTCCAGAAAGGACCCGTGAAGCGCGCGGAGGAGAAAGTGTACCCCAACGATCCCTGCCCGTGCGGGAGCGGGAAGAAATATAAGCAATGTTGTGGACGCAAATAGAAGAAAGGCGGGCGTTGTGTATGAGTAACAGGGAGCGGGTAATGCAGTTGATAGAAGGGATACCGGATATCAAATTACATTTTGTGATTGAGATGTTAGAATCCTTAAAGGCTTATGCGGGAGAAGAAATCGAACCGGACGAATGGGATTTGCAAATGATAGAAGCGGCAGAGAAAGAAAATAACGGAGAAACGATTGCGCTTGAAGATTTAGCAAATGAATTGGGCGTAGTATTATGAAAAATGCGTATACAGTGCGATTCGAGAAAGCCGCTGAAAAATTTTTACGAAAACAGACTCCCAAAATGCAAAATAGTATTATGACTGCAATTCATAAACTGCCAGAGGGATCAGATATAAAGAGATTAAAAGGGTATGATCTCTACAGGATGCGGGTAGGGAATGTCAGAGTGATTTATTCTATACAGGAAGAAATTCGAATTATCACGATCGAGAATATTGACAATCGCGGAGACGTGTATAAGCGATATTAAAAAACATTTATTATCAAGGGCGGGCAAAAGTCTGTCCTTGTGGCAATTAAGGGAAAAACAGAGTTTGGGCGGGGAAAACGGGATGAAAAAGAGAAGAAACAGGATATACAGAAAGATAGCGGTGGCGCTGACCGTGGCTTTGCTGGCGGGGCAGAGTCATGTTGTTGTGCTGGCGGAAGAACCGATCGCGTTGGAAGAAGAGATGCCGGACGAAGAAATACAGGGAACCGCAGGGAACGAGGAAAGTGAAGCGGATGATGTTGAACAGGAAGACGGTGACGGCACAGAAACCGACGATAAAAAGGATGACGATGACACAGAAGCGCGGTGTGTCTGTGAGGTAAGGTGCAAGGCGGAGAGCGTAAATGCAGACTGTCCTGTGTGTGCGGCGGATTATGCCGCCTGTAACGGGGAAGAAATGCAGACGGATCTGCCTGAGCCGGAGGAATCTGTTTCTGAAAATGACCTTGAATTGGAGGAGTCTGTCTCGGAAAATGATCTGGAGGAGAATGCAGGAATTGCGCTGTTGTCCGAGGATGACGGTGTAGAGGCGTTGGCGGTTGGGGATGGCTTTGGCGTCAATAGAATTCACTATAGCGTGATTAGCGAGGATGAAGTGAGCGTAAGCGGTTGTGACGATCAAAATACCCTTAAGCTGGTCATTCCGGAAACAGTTACTTATGCGGGCGTTACCTACCGTGTGACGAGTATAGGAAAAGAGGCTTTTTTTGCGGATTTTATTAGACAGGAAATACAGATACCTGATAGTGTGACAAGCATAGGAGAGTCAGCTTTTGACAGGTGTAGAGGGTTGACTAAGGTAAATATACCGACTAACTTAAAAAGCATAGGGGATCGTGCTTTTTGGGATTGCCCTATAACGAATAGCATACAGTTACCGGAAGGCTTAACAAGCATAGGGGAGGAAGCCTTTGCGCAATGTACCCATTTAGAGGGTGAGATAAATATACCTGACAGTGTAACGAGCATAGGAAAGGCGGCTTTTTCGCATTGTGAGAAAGTGACAGCCATAACGCTTTCAAACAGTATAACACAAATTGAAGAAAATACATTTGAATACTGTAGTGCGGCGAAAACAGTAACGATTCCGGATGGTGTAATAAGTATAGGAAAATATGCGTTTAGCTATTGCACAAGTATGAACTTCATAAGAATTCCCGCGAGTGTGACAAACATAGAAGAAGGTGCCTTTATAAATGCTGCTTTACAATATGTAACGATTACTGGTAATGTACGGCAGATAGGGAAAGGCGCGTTTGCATCGTGTTCTGGATTAGAACAATTATCAATGATTCTTTCCTCTGAATTTAGTGAACCGCCTCAGGTTGGTTACAAAGCTTTTGATCCTTTGGCAGAAGGAGCAAAACTTCTTTTTTATCGTGAGAATGGCAAGCGGTATGGCGGTGCGGATTTGGACAGATTACGGCGGATTTTCATGAATGATGAAAGAGATGGCGAGACCAGAGATGAACGATGGTGGGGATGGCAGATAGATGTTGGACCATTCGTCTATTCTATTGAATATTATCTTGATGGCTATAGTCCGGAATATGGGGACACTTATGGCGTACGCTATTCATATAAGACACTTCCGGTTCCAGAGAAGTCGGGCTTTACTTTTGACGGGTGGTATGAGAAAGAAGATTATTCTGGAAGCAAATTAGAGACTGTTTATCTTGACGATGATGTAGTGCTATATGGACGTTGGATACCCGATGCGGGTTCAACATATCAGATAACAATATGTGTTCAAAAAGACGACCAGCCCTGGGCAGATCATGGCAAAACCTTTGCCCTGTCGAAAGATGACGGTGCGACTTTTGTGCCCGATCTGGCTGCGGTGGAAGCGGCGGAGGAGCCTTATACTGTTTATGATGTGAGCGGACTGACCGCTGACGAGTTTCAGGAAAAGGGCGTGAAGACGGATGTTACCGTGAAAGTGGAGAATGCCGATACATCCGTCACAGTAGACTACTATACGGCGACTTTCTATGACCTGGACGAGGACGGCAACGGGGTGGCATACGGCGACGATACGGCTTGGAAGCAGCAGATTATCTTAAAGAATCAATGCGTTGCCGAGCCAGCCAATCCGGAAAAAGAAGGCTACGCCTTTGACAAGTGGGTGACGGAGGCGGGCGGTGATACCGAGTTTCCTTTTGAGCAGGGAATCACCGCAACGACAGATATCTACGCGAGTTGGACAAAAAATGAGGAGCCTGTCTATGCGGTGACAATTAATGTAAAAAAGGACGGAGAGATATGGAATGACCACGGCAGAAGCTTTGCCCTGCGCGCAGATGACAGCGGCATTTTCACGACGGACCTGTCGCAGGTGACAAACGGGAACTACAGCGTCTATGATATCACAGGTCTTACGCCTGACGCCTATGCCACGCCGACGGCGGATACAGGAGTTGACCTGACGGTGCAGAATGCGGATGCAGAGGCAGAAGTCAACTACTACACTGTCATCTTTTATGACGGAACCGTCAGCTATGGGGCGGATACGCCGCAAAAGCCGCAGATCGTTTTAAGCGGACGTGGAGTCGCAAAGCCGTCCGATCCCGTTAAAACGGGCTGGCAGTTTGCGGGATGGAAGACAGAGGACAAGGGTAGTACGCCCTATGATTTCAGCGCTGCCGTGACCGACCGCACCGATATTTTTGCAAGCTGGGTGGAAAAGACGGCGGAGCAGTTTCATATCACGGCGACAGCCGCCGAGGGCGGTACGATCGATCCAAAAGGTGACATAGCTGTCACAAAAGGCGGGGAGCAGACTTTTACGATCACGCCTGATGAAGGAAAGCGGATCAAGGCTGTTACTGTGGATGACAGGGATGTGACGGCAGAGCTTGCGGACACTTTAGCAAGAGCGCAGGCAAAAGCCCAATACTATACCTTTACCAATGTGAACGAGAGCCATACGATCCATGCGGCTTTTGAGAACGACGAAAGCAAACCGGAAGAGGAAGAGAAGCCGGGAGAAGAAGAGAAGCCGGAAGAGGAAGAGAAGCCGGGAGAAGAAGAGAAACCGGGAGAAGAAGAGAAACCGGGAGAAGAGGATAAGCCCGGCGGAGAAAAGCCTAAACCGGGAGAAAATGGCGGAGGAAGCGATCCCGAATCGGGAGGCGGAGCAGACCCCGATGCCGGCGGCGTTGCGCTGACAAATGTGACAGTAGTGTCAGAAACATCCCTGCCATCGACAGAAAGCCGGGGAAAAGAACCTAAGACGGGCGATTCCTCTCAGGCAGAAATATATGCCACGGTGGCGATGATCGCGGGCTTGACTTATCTGCTGCTCTACTTTATGGAAGAGGGGCGCGGCATGACCGAGCGCGAGAAAGAGGTCTTTGTGGCGGCGTTTATCAGATGGGCAAAGAAAGGCGGCGCATTCAGGAGAGGCTGTGCGTTGGTGGCTATTTTCTGTCTGTTGGCTTATTATCACAGTATCGGGAAGCGGATTGGCAGAAATGCCGTTGGCGGGAGATATTTAGAGAAGACTTCATAGGAGCATAAAAATTGCCGTCAAAGTATTTTACATATTGTGCCAAACAGGATATACTAAAAAGAGTATCAGGAAAGAAGGTGACGTTAAGTGGTAGAATTAGACAATATGAAAGCGGAGCTTTTAGCATACGAAAGCCCCTTAGCGGAAGTGAGGGATTCACTTTAACCTCGCAGATAAGGTAAAGCGGATCGAGGAGCTTGACATGGAGATGCAGGCGCCGGACTTCTGGGACGATCCGGAGAAGTCGAACCAGAAGATGCGGGAGTCCAAGGGGCTCAAGGATATCGTGGAGACGATGGACGCTCTTTCCGGTCAGTACGAGGATATCCTGACCCTGATCGAGCTGGGCTATGAGGACAACGACCCGGCGATCATTCCGGATATCGAGGAAGAACTGAACGCTTTCAAGGAAACTTTTGAGAATATCAGGATCAACACCCTGCTCTCGGGAGAGTATGACAGAAACAATGCCATTTTGAAATTGAATGCGGGCGCGGGCGGCACGGAGAGCTGCGACTGGTGCAGTATGCTTTACCGCATGTACACCCGCTGGGCGGAGCGCAAGGGTTTTTCCGTGGAAGTGATCGACTATCTGGACGGCGACGAGGCGGGCATTAAATCCGTGACGTTCCAGATCAACGGCGAGAATGCTTACGGCTATCTGAAATCGGAGAAAGGTGTGCACAGGCTTGTGCGGATCTCTCCGTTTAATGCGCAGGGCAAGCGACAGACTTCCTTTGTATCCCTTGACGTGATGCCGGACATTGAGGAGGATGTGGATATCGAGGTGAGGGACGAGGATATCCGTATCGACACCTATCGAAGCAGCGGCGCGGGCGGGCAGCATATCAACAAGACTTCCTCCGCGATCCGGATCACCCATTTTCCGACGGGGATCGTGGTGACGTGTCAGAATGAGCGCAGCCAGTTCCAGAATAAGGACAAGGCGATGCAGATGTTAAAGGCAAAGCTTTTTCTGTTGAAGAAGGAGGAGAATGCGGAAAAACTTTCCGATATCCGCGGCGATGTGAAAGAGATCGGCTGGGGGAACCAGATCCGTTCCTATGTGATGCAGCCTTATACGATGGTGAAAGACCACCGGACGAACGAAGAGTCCGGCAATGTCGATGCGGTGATGGACGGTGCGCTCGATCCTTTTATCAATGCGTATTTGAAATGGATCAATGCGTAACATTTCGAGTCTGCTTATGCAGCTTCCGTATTATGCTGAATCAGATCGAGAAAGAATGCCGTCTGTGTGGCGGTCATGTACGGAACCACCCACAGGAGCGCGAGACCGAAAGAAAACAGTCCCAGCAGCATGAGTGGAAGAAAACTCACATAGAGATAAAAGAGCCGGCCCTTGTGGTGAACCATGAGGCGTCTGCTCTTTTTTAACAGTTCTTTTGCCGTATACTGCGGAAAATCGTGGAGCAGATAAAACGGCTGTGCATAGACCAGCCCCAGGATCACGGAAACGACGCCCGACAGGATCAGGGCGAGCGAATAGGGTAACAGGAGCGGAAGCAGCTTCTCTATATGGGGTCCGGCTGCGGAAATCTTGTAAGTAATGACGATCTGCGGCAGGGTGGCGGCATAACTGATCAGTGAGATCCATGCCTGCATGGCGATCGCTTTGTCGGGCGAAAGCTGAAAGCCGTAAAACAGATCGCCGACGTTTACGGGGCGGCGGCAGAGCAGTTTCAGATAGAGATAGCAGGTGCCGGAAGTGAAGAGCCCCATCAGGACGGAGAGAAAGAACATGATCGCATAGTAAATGATCGTGCCGACTACGGTGCTGATATCCAGAAGCGAGCCAAGCAGCATACCGACAGAACCGGAGATCCCCATAAGGATCACTTCGGCGCCGATGACCGTGCCATAATGACCCAGAAGATGTTCTCTGGCGATAGCCTTTAATTCCGCAGAAGACTTAAACTGATTCATGGCGTGTTTGTCAACCTTTCTGAAAGTTTGGCGGATTCAGACTGCCTGGTCGTAATTCATCCCCAGATATTTATTTGCCGCATCCGATGATTTCATTTCTTTCTGGTAAGGATTTTCCTCGTTAAAATATTTGATCTGCGTAGCGGTGGTGCCGCCTGCCACATAGGTGCGCCCGCACTCCGGGCAGATGGCTGTCTTTATGGAGACGCTGCAGGACATGACTTTGCCGTTGTTCTCCGCAGCTTTCTTGTAGGCGTTGCTCACATGTTCCCGCTCGTGCCCCATCACGCGGGCGGCGGAAGCGCTCGGGTCGATATGCGCCGCTGCCTTGAAAGAGACGTTCCCCTCGTCGGAACCGTCCTGATATTTCCGATTCTTGCAGGTCTCGCACTCGGCGGGAGAAGATTTTCTGCCTGCCTGTTTCGTCGTGGATTCGCCGGGGTTGCGGATTATAGCGTATGTTTCATTTCCCATAATAGGTGATATTGTCATAATATTTTCCACCTCGTCTTTCTACTGTATGTTATCCATATTCCACATATCGTAAATCTCTTCCATGATCTCATCGTAGGAGATGCCGTACTGTTCTTCGTAAATTTTATTGACTTCCTCGGTCAATTCCGGAGAGGTCGGAAGAAACGAAAACACCAGCCAAAAGGAAAAAGCGAAAAATGCAATGTCCAGACCGAGCGCCGTGATGCTGCAGATCATGCCTGCCTTTGCCTTGCCGATCATCTTCCGCGCGCTGCCTTTCGAGAGGATCGCCAGAATGATGGCGACGCCGCCGAGAAAGAAAGGAACTGTTATGCGCAGGAGCAGGAGGCTTGCCAGCGAGATGATACCGAGTATCATAGCGGCGGTCGCCATGCGGTCGCCTTTTTGTTTCGGTGGTATCGGCTGCACAGGCACGCCGTACGGATAGGGATTGTAGCCGCCGTTTGGGCTGCCTTGTGGGTTTTGCGGTTGATAGTCCATAAAATACCCCCGTCGCAGACTCAGCAGTCTGCGACCAAAGAATTGCTTTCGCAATTCTTTCCTAAATGATTTACTGTATTCGCATCTGTGTTTATGGTATAATCAGTGTAACACATTTGCATCAAAAAATCTATAAGAAACGGAACGGAAGAAAACATGGATATTATTTTACAGTTAAAAGAAGAACTGCATGTGGAAAAATGGCAGGTGGAGGCGGCGGTCGCCCTGATCGACGAGGGAAATACCATCCCTTTCATCGCCCGCTACCGCAAGGAGAAGACAGGCTCCTTAAACGACGAGACGCTGCGCGATCTGTATGAGCGGCTGACCTATCTGCGCGGTCTGGAGGAGAAAAAGCAGCAGGTGATAAACAGCATAGAGGAGCAGGGAATGCTGACCGACGAACTGCGGGAAAAGATCGAAGCCGCGCAGACCCTTGTGGTGGTGGAGGACCTTTACCGTCCTTACCGGCCGAAGCGGAAGACCCGCGCGAGCGTGGCGAAAGAGAAAGGTCTCGAACCGCTTGCCGCCTTTATTCTGGCGCAGGAGGCGACAGCTCCCATCGAGGAGGAAGCCGCAAAGTATATTCATGAGGACGAGGACGAAGCAAAATCCGTGAAGACGGCGGAGGAAGCGGTGCAGGGAGCGAAAGATATCCTTGCCGAGCAGATCTCCGACGAGGCGGATTACCGCAGCTACATCCGCGACGTCACCGCAAAGGACGGGAAGCTTGTGAGTGTGGCAAAGGACGAAAAAGCCGAGAGCGTTTACGAGACTTACTACGACTATGAGGAGCCGATCGGCAAGGTGGCGGGGCACCGCGTTCTTGCGATCAATCGGGGCGAGAACGAGAAATTCCTGACCGTGAAAGTGGAAGCGCCGACGGAGCGTATTTTGCAGTTTCTGCGGACAAAGACCATTAAAAATGACAACCCTGTCACATCTCCGCTTTTGGAGGAAGTGATTGCCGACAGCTATGACAGATTGATCGCGCCTGCCATTGAGCGGGAGATCAGAAACGATCTCACCGAAAAGGCGGAGGACGGCGCGATCTCGGTCTTTGGCAAAAATCTGGAACAGCTCCTCTTACAGCCGCCGATCCGCGGAAAGGTGGTGCTGGGCTGGGATCCGGCTTTCCGCACGGGCTGCAAGCTGGCGGTGGTGGACGAGACGGGAAAAGTCCTTGACACGAAAGTGATCTATCCCACCGCGCCGCAGAATAAGGTGGAACAGGCGAAGGCGGAATTAAAACGCCTGATCAAAAAGTATAACGTTTCCCTGATCTCCGTAGGCAACGGGACAGCTTCAAGAGAGTCCGAGCAGGTGATCGTGGAGCTGATCAAAGAGCTGGATGTACCCGTGCAGTATGTGATCGTGAACGAGGCGGGCGCTTCCGTCTACTCGGCGAGCAAGCTGGCGACGGAGGAGTTTCCGGAATTTGACGTGGGACAGCGCAGCGCGGCTTCCATCGCGAGGCGCTTGCAGGATCCGCTGGCGGAGCTGGTCAAGATTGACCCGAAGTCCATCGGCGTGGGACAGTACCAGCACGATATGAACCAGAAAAAATTGAGCGAGGCTCTAAGCGGCGTGGTGGAGGACAGTGTGAACCGCGTGGGCGTGGACTTGAATACGGCGTCCGCGTCCCTGCTTGAGTATGTGTCCGGCGTGACCAAAGTGATCGCGCGCAATATCGTGGATTACAGGGAGGCGAACGGGCGTTTTGTGAATCGGAAACAGCTTTTGAAAGTGGCGAAGCTCGGACCGAAAGCCTACGAACAGTGCGCAGGATTTATGCGCATCACGGACGGCGACAATCCGCTGGATGCTACCAGCGTCCATCCCGAGTCTTACGAGGCGGCAGAAAAATTGATGGAGAAGCTGGGACTTACGATGGAAGATGTGCGGGAAGCGCAGAAAAAGGCGGCAGTAAAGACAAAAGCGGCGGCGCCCGCAAAGGAGAAGCGCCCGCCCAAAAAGAAGCTGGTGATCCGCAACACGGACACCGCGATGGGAAAGGCGCTTGCGGCGGCTATGGGTAATATGACGCTGGACGGAGTAGAAAATGACACAGATGTCAGTTCCGCTCCGGCGGCAGGCGCGCAGACGGGAAATCTGGTAAAGCGCGTGAAAGATAAGAAAAAACTGGCGGAAGAGCTCGGCATCGGGGAGATCACGCTGACGGATATCCTGACGGAGCTGGAAAAACCTGCGAGAGACCCGAGAGACGATATGCCTGCGCCGATCCTTCGAAGCGACGTGCTGGATATGAAAGACTTAAAACCGGGCATGATCTTAAAGGGGACGGTCCGAAACGTTATCGACTTTGGGGCGTTCGTGGATATCGGAGTGCATCAGGACGGTCTGGTGCATATCTCCCAGATCACGGACCGCTATATCAAACATCCGCTCGAGGCGGTCAGCGTGGGGGATGTGGTGGACGTGCAGGTGCTCTCCGTGGATGTGGCGAAGAAGAGGATCAGTCTCACCATGAAATTATCTGATTAGGGGAGAAAAAATATGCCGGATATGATAAAGAAAAGTATTGATCAGTTTTCCCAACAGATGGAGAAACTATTTGGCTCACACTTGTTAAAAGTGATTGTTTATGGATCTTATGCAAGGGGCAATTATCAGGATGATTCGGATGTGGACGTTATGGTTTTGGTGAATCTTTCGGAGACAGAGATCAAGAAATTTGAGAATGATGTTTATGATATAGCATTTGAGATTGAAATGGGCATGGGTATAGACATTTCTCCAATTATTAAAAGTAAGGCACAATATGAATATTGGGTAGATGTGCTGCCGTTTTATCAGAATGTGCTGGAAGAGGGGGTTGCAGTAAGTGAATTATAAGGTAATGGATAGAATATGTTTCGCTATGGAATGATCAGAATGAAAAAAATCGCGTGGAAAATAAAAAATACAGCAGGAAAAACATTTCGCCGGCTGCGGGAAAAAACGGCAGGTCCGGCGGACTTTCTTAAGCAGGGCAGACCCGGCGGCATGATTTTCTGCGCGCTTCTGGCGGCTCAGTTTCTATACGGCGTTATGTCGTATCTATGCAGGAATGTCATGCCTGCATTTCTCGCGTTCCTGCTCTCTGTTTTGCTGGCGGTGATCGTGACAGAGCTTGCGGCATTGCTGTTAAAAATACTGCTCGGCAGGGTAAAACGGGCGCGGGTATACTATCTTTTGTCGGCGGCTGTCCTGATCGTGGTGGATTTGATCGGCACACAGATGAACGGCGTGGCATCGGGCGTTTTGATCGGTGTGGTAACGGCTGCTGCCGTGGATGTGTTGGGAAGATGTCTGTGGAGCATCCTTGTCGTCAAAAATCACAAACAGAAATTCGGCTATGCCGCTCTGGCGCTGTCTTTGGGGATCGTGGTCCTGTTCGGGCTGTTCTTTCATACGGATCGTTTGGGTGAGAATCAAATACAGAAATATCTTGCGTTATCGGAAGACAGCAGAGAGGGAAGTGCAGATTTTGCCGCCTATCTGGAAAACGGGAACGGAAAAACGGCGGTGGTCGATTACGGTCCGGATGTGGAAGCGGGGATCGTCACGGAACGCGTGGATATCTCCGGCTTCGCCGCAAGGGATGGGCTGATGGCTTTCCCGTCAAAGTTCTATTTCAAACAGGGCTTGCAGGAAGCGCCTGTAGCCGGGCGCATCTGGTATCCGGAGGATGGATCGGCTTGTCCCGTGTTATTCATTGCTCATGGAAATCATGACTTTGGCGTTCCGTCGTATCTTGGATATGACTATCTGGGTGAATATCTTGCGTCAAACGGATATGTCGTCGTTTCGGTGGACGAAAATGTAGTGAACAGCCTGTCGAATGAAAACGACGCCAGAGCGGTTCTGCTGTTGGAGAATATCAGGGCGGTCCTTACGGAAAATGAAGAGCAAAAAAGCGTTCTTTACGGAAAAATAGATTCGGAAAAGATCGCCATAGCGGGACATTCCCGGGGCGGCGAGATGGTGGCAACGGCGTACCTTTTTAATGACCTCGACGCATATCCCGATAACGGCAATATCAGGTTTGATTACCATTTTCCGATTTCCTCGATCATTGCGATCGCGCCGACCGTCGATCAGTATATGCCGGCGCAGCACGCAGTGGAACTTTGGGACGTCAATTATCTGCTGCTCCACGGCCTGCATGACCAGGATGTGAGCAGGATGGCGGGTGAAAAACAGTATCATAATGTGCGTTTTTCCAAAGAAAATGATACGCTCTATCGGAAAGCAAGCGTATGTATCATGGGCGCGAACCACGGGCAGTTCAATACAAAGTGGGGACGCTATGACGGCGTGCCGGGAACAAACGGCTTTTTGCATACCGCTCATTTTTTGGAGGCGGAGGAGCAGCAGATGATCGCAAAAGGGTACATCAGAGCATTTTTGGATACAACGCTTTTGGGTGACTGCGCTCATGCCGGTCTCCTGAAAGGGGACGGGACTGCGATGGAAGCGCTTCCCCAAACGGTTTATATCACCAATTATACGGACTCCGATTTTGTAAGTTTTTGTTCTTTTGAGGATGATGCCGACATTACGCAGGGCGATGCGGCGGAGATTACCGTTCGCTGCAGGGGGATGAAAACTTGGAAAGAGCGCGCGGACATATACGGATCCGGCATGGAAGGGGAAAATCATGTTTTGAACTGCACCTGGACGGCGGATGCCGAACCGCGGGTCGAGATCGACATTCCGGAAACGGATCTGTCGGCGGGCGGGATTGCGTTCAGACTGGCGGATATGCGGGAGGATACCGCGGAGGAGATCGAGGCGCTGCATTACACCGTGGAATTGTATGATGCGGCGGGCAATGCGGTAACGGCAAAAGATCCGCAGCTGGTCTATCCGTCGCTGGCGGTTCAGCTTTATAAACAGGATGTGCTGTTTGGTTCTTACGAATATAAACATCAAATGCAGACTGTATCGCTGGGGAAAGATGCGTTCCCCGGCGATGCGGAATTTGATTTTACCTCCGTTTGTAAGATCTGCGTCGCCTTTGACGGGAGCGGGGCGGGGGAGATCATCATGGATGATGTGGGGTTCTATCACATTTTCTTCCATGTCAAATAGGTCCCGACGAATGCTCCAAGCAGGGCAAACGGTGCTATTCTTACGAACAACCACTCAAATGCGTGAAACACCGTTCCGACAATTGCGGTTTCGGGATCGCTATAATCCCAACCCAGGTAAGGACTGTTTAATACTATTAGGACTGCAAAAATAGCCACGATAACCGCACACAATGAGATAAAAAGCCAATGAATTGCCTTTTGTTTCGTTGCCTTTCTATGTGCAAGTTGCAAATTTATGACCTCAAGTTTTTCAGAAATTACTTTTAAATCATCAATCTTCGGCTCGATAATTGTTTCTCCAAGCAGTGTGCTTACAGGTGTTTCAAATACTTCTGATATGGAAACTAGCATATCGGCATCAGGAACCGACAAACCTTGTTCCCATTTTGATATTGTTTGTCTTACCACATTCAACTTGATTGCAAGTTCTTCTTGCGAAAGTCCTTTGGATTTTCTGATTGCTTTGATGTTTTCGTTCAGCATTAGTGATGACCTCCTTTCACCGCTATTATACGGAAGAATGCCCGTTGCGGCAAGCAACGCAGATTAACATTTCTCTAAATCCTGATTTTTCCAACTCACCGGAGCAAAGCCATACTGCCCGTTAATTTATTTACTTTCTTTTTCGCGCCACAAATAGCGATACCAAAATAGTTCAAATCTGTTTCGGTTACTTCTTTCATTTTTCCAATAAATTCACTGTAAGTTTTACAACTCTGCGCTAAATCGGAAAAATCTACAACAGTCAAATCTGAAAAGTCCGGCTCATATAATTTTTCACGAATTGCTTTTATCATATCGGCGTTTCCCTTTAAGATGGGTACGGGAAATTCTATAATTCCCAAATGTTCATTACCTGTCCTGTCATAAACATCTTCTCCAACTACTTCCGGCATTTTCTTTCCCAATGTGATACCCATAATAGCCGCCGTATTCGCAATAATGCCTAACGGCAGATTTTCATCAATTACCATGACACATTTCTCATTCTGTAAATTCATCGATTATATCCTCCTTTTGATAGCAGCGGTAAAGGTATGCCTTATGAAAACCCGCTTTTTCATAATATGCCAACTGTTCCCCATTCTCTGAAATATCTGCTAATATTCTTGATACCTGATTTTTGACTGCAAGCTGAAAAATATCGTCCATGTCTACACTGCAAGGCAGTTTTCCATTCGGCAGATACAAAAGTTCCTGTCGTTTTATTCCGATTACCGTATTTCCCTCCGCTACAATATTTTCTATGATGTCTGTTTCTACCATTTTGCTTAAACTGACTTTAGACTTCCCGCTTTCTTCATATGAATTTCGGTTGATTGAAAAATCACCCTCGTTCATGTAACGCTCTGCAACAATACAACAGTTTTTAATGTCATATCCACATTCCTCAAGGCGTGATGCCAAATGATAATTTGTATGTTCCACTATGCGAAATTCACAACTTAATGATTTTTGACGGCTGACTTCCTCGCACACCTTTATGCGTTCCACAATATCCTTATCTGACGAACCGTACAGCGGATAAATGACAAGGTGGCAGGACGTTTCTTTCAACACCCACCCTTGATAAATTTCTGTTTCAAAGTTCGGAAAAAGATTTATGATTTGTTCTTCTAATCTTATGGCTGGCTCATTCATTTTTCTCTTTCTCCCTGTCTTTTTCAAAGAAAATTTCGCGGTATACACCCGGCGCAAGACCTATAAAACTGGTGAAATAGTTTGTAAAATGGCTTTGGTCTGAAAAGCCCGTCATGATCGCTGTATCAAGTGGGGGTACACCATTGGATAACAATTTTTTCGCCTCATTGACACGAACCGTTTCCAAATAGCGATATGGCGTAATTCCCTTTGACTTTGCAAATGCCCTGAGCAGCGTTGACTTGCTTAACCCTGCATGACGGCAGATTTGGTCTAAATAAATGCGTTCTGCAAAATGCTGTTCCATAAATTGACAGGCTTTTTCTATTTCCTGTCTGCACTCCGGAATACAGCTTTCAAAAGGCTGACCGTAATTCTGTATCAGGCTGGACAGCAAAAGCAACAAATTTTCTTCTTTTCCAAAATCGCAGTTTCCATTCATTACCATTTCATGCAATGGACGTAAATAGCAAATCACTTCATCATCATAAATCACATTTTTTGAAAATCCCGGCAGTTCCCGTCTGCCTGTTATTTCTTCTGCCAAATCAAGCATAATTTCTTTACTGATATGAAAGCCCCGATAATCCAATGTGCCCTCATCAGTCTGTACGCAGGCATGGTTATCTCTCGGATTGAATATCACAACGCTCCCCTGACCGATTGTGTAATCTTTGTTCCTACAAGACAGACAGCGTTCTCCGTTCTCTACAAATCCGATAACATAATGTTCATGGAAATGGTTGGGAAACGGCTGTACAATTCCCTCAAAACGATAGGCTTCTATCCGCAGGGATTCATCATAAACAACTGTCCTAACTTCTTTTTTCATACACAGTTCCTCCTCGCTAGACCATTGTAAAGCAAAGATTTTCAAATGTCTTGTAAAATATCTTCATTTTTATGAACATGAGAATCCATCTAAATCAGCTAGGGTAAAGTTTTTGTAGGAAAAAAGAACAGATAGAAATGGGAAAACACC
>JAMPCE010000079.1 GCA_023666335.1 bacterium | reverse complement strand
GTGGAGATCGACGACGCCTATTCTACCGGCAGCAGCATCATGCCCCAGAAAAAGAATCCGGACATCGCGGAACTCATCCGCGGCAAGACGGGGCGCGTCTACGGGGCGCTTATGTCCATTCTGACGACGATGAAAGGGATTCCCCTCGCCTATAATAAAGACATGCAGGAGGACAAAGAACTGACGTTCGATGCCATCGACACGGTAAAGGGGTGTCTGGCGCTGTTTGAGGGCATGATCCGCACCATGAAATTTAATCGGGAAGCGATGGAAAAGAGCGCGGCTATGGGCTTTACCAACGCGACGGACGCGGCGGATTATCTGGTGGGGAAAGGCGTGCCGTTTCGGGATGCCCACGGTATCATCGGCAGACTGGTGCTCTACTGCATTGAGAAAAACTGTAGTATCGACGAGCTTTCCATCGAAGAACTGAGGGCGATCAGTCCTGCTTTTGACGAGGATGTCTATCAGGCGATCAGCTTAAAAGTCTGTGTGGAGAAGCGGCTGACGACCGGGGCGCCGGGACCGGAGGCAATGCGCGAGGTCATTCGGATGCACAGAGAATATCTGCAAAAAGACTGGCAGGACGAGGACGGTGTTATTTAATGTGCAGCTTGACAATCCAACGCAGACCCGCTTGCGCTTCATTTCAGCCGTAGCAGCACTAAGTTCGAAAGGACCTCACTAAGTGCTGACGGCTTCCAAGAGTCTGCTAATGGATATGTCAATCAGCACAATTAAATAGAAAGGATAAAAACAGATGAGTGAGAAATTAAGGGTAGGAATTTTAGGCGGGACAGGCATGGTAGGGCAGCGTTTTATCGCCCTTTTGGAGAATCATCCGTGGTTTGAGGTGACGACGATCGCGGCAAGCCCGCGTTCTGCGGGAAAGACTTACGAGGAGGCGGTTGGGGGCCGCTGGAAGATGGATACGCCCATGCCGGAAGCGGTCAAGCGGATCGTGGTAAAGAATGTCAACGAAGTGGAACAGGTGGCGTCTGAGGTCGATTTTGTCTTTTCTGCGGTGGATATGACCAAGGAGGAGATCAAAAAGATCGAGGAAGATTACGCAAAGACGGAGACGCCCGTGGTCTCCAACAACAGTGCGCACCGCTGGACGCCGGACGTGCCGATGGTGATTCCGGAGATCAATCCCGAGCACTTTGACGTGATCGAGTCGCAGAAAAAGAGACTCGGCACGAAGCGCGGCTTTATCGCCGTAAAACCGAACTGCTCGATTCAGAGCTATGCACCGGTGCTCACGGCGTGGAAAGAGTTTGAACCTTACGAGGTGGTGGTCACGACCTATCAGGCGATCTCTGGCGCGGGCAAGACATTCAAAGACTGGCCGGAGATGGTGGAAAATGTGATTCCCTATATCGGCGGCGAGGAGGAGAAGAGCGAGAGAGAGCCGCTGCGCATCTGGGGAAAGGTGGAGAACGGGCAGATTGTGCCGGCGGACGGTCCCGCAATTACCTGTCAGTGTATCCGCATCCCCGTGTTAAACGGCCACACGGCGGCGGTGTTTGTGAAATTCAGGAAAAAGCCCACAAAAGAGCAGTTAGTCGAGAAGCTGGTGCAGTTTAAGGGGCTGCCGCAGGAACTTGCCCTGCCCAGCGCGCCAAAACAGTTTATCCGTGTGATGGAGGAGGACGACAGACCGCAGGTGAAGCCGGATGTGGATTATGAGAACGGTATGGGGATCAGCATCGGGCGCATCCGTGAGGACAGTATCTACGACTGGAAGTTTGTCGGGCTTTCCCACAATACTGTGCGCGGAGCGGCAGGGGGAGCCGTACTGTGCGCCGAAACGTTGAAAGCAAAAGGCTATATCACCAAAAAGTAATTGCCGCAGGCGGCACGAAAGAAAAACAGGGGGAGGAAATGTCCGGAAAGCCGGGCATGGACCGGAAACGTGGGAGAAGAAAAAGACGACAAACGGGTCGAAGAATCGGTGGAGGCGCTTGCTGCGGAGAACCGGAAACTGCGCGACGAACTCACCTATATGGCATATTATGATACCCTGACGGGTCTTTACAATCGAAATTACTTTGTCAGGCTTTTGGGGGAATTTTTGCGGCGGGCGGAGACGGAACAGCGCAAGGTGGCGGTGATGTTTCTGGATATCGATGATTTCCGCAGGGTAAACGACGGCATCGGGATCATTGCGGGGGACGATCTGGTGCAGCTGTTCGGTCAGTATCTGACGACCCTGATGAACAGTGAGGTGATCATCGCGCATTTCAGCACGGATGTCTATTGTATCGGCATCTACGATCCCTGCGGGGAAAGAAGCGTGGAGACCCTGTATCAGGTGATCCGAGAGCGGCTGAAACAGCCGTTTCGGATGACGGACGGACAGGAAGTGAAGATGACGGTGAGCGTCGGCGTCTCCGAATATCCGGAGGCTGCCACGGGGACGTTAGATTTGATCAACTGTGCGGAGATCGTCATGTTCAAGGCGAAAAGCCGGGGAAAAGATTCCATTTGCTATTATAACAGCACGATTCTGGAAGATTTTTTACAGACGGTGACGATTCAGACAAAACTGAAAGAAGTCGTGTTCGAGCAGAATTTTACGATGGTGTTTCAGCCTCAGTGTTATGCGGCGGACGGGAAGCTGCGGGGTGTGGAGGCGCTGATCCGCTGGAAAGACGATCAGGGCGATATGATAAGTCCCTCTGTCTTCATTCCCATTGCGGAGAGAAACGGTACGATCGTACCGATCGGGAACTGGGTGATCGAGAAGAGCATACAGACTTATGTCTCATGGCGTGAAAAATATACATATCCGCTCGTCCTGTCCTTAAATATCTCGGCGGTGCAATGCAAGCAGGACGGTTTTATCGAGAACATCCTTGGTATTCTCAAACGATATGATATACCGCCGCGGCAGATGGAGCTGGAGATCACGGAGACGATCCTGGTGGAGGATTTCGAAGAGACAAAAAGACGTTTGGGCGAATTAAAGAAAACGGGAATCCGTATTTCCCTGGATGATTTCGGCACGGGATTTTCTTCCCTGTCTTATCTGAAAGGGCTGCCGATCGACACCTTAAAGATCGACAAATCTTTTGTGGATACGCTCCTGACCGATGAGAATACAAAGATCATCACGGAATCCATTATCCATATGGTGAAGCGTCTCGGCTATGAGACGATTGCGGAGGGCGTGGAGACGAAAGAACAGTTTGACTATCTGAAAGAACTTTCCTGTGACATGATCCAGGGTTATTATACGGGAAAGCCCATGTCTGCGGAGGGTATCGAAACACTCTTAAAAGAGCTGGCATAAAGAAGGCAGGATGAGGGAAGCGGAGCTATGTTACTGGGCAGAACAACGGAACTTGGTTATCTGAATAATTATTATGACAGGGACGGCAGCCAGATCCTGATCGTCTACGGGCAGAAACATATCGGGAAGACAGCGCTTGTCAGGGAATTTATGAAAGATCGTCCGGGCTGCTATTATCTGGCGAAAGCCTGTTCCGAGCGCGAGCAGGCATACCAGTGGGGCAGGCAGCTTGCGCATGACGGCTATATCGTGGAAAAATTTCCGACCTTTCAGGAGATCTTTGAGAAGATATCCCGCCGTGCCACGGGCAAAAAGGTTCTGGTGATCGACGAATTTCAGAATATCGTGCGGGCAAGCGACGCCTTTATGAAAGATCTGGTGGCTTTTGTGCACAGCCAGTGGAACCGGGATAATGTGATGGTGATCCTGATCAGTTCCTCCATCGGCTGGATCGAAAACAGTATGATCAACAGGATCGGTGAGGCGGCATATGAACTTTCCGGGCTCTTAAAGATCAAGGAGATGCCTTTTTCGGATATCGTGGAGCGTTTTCCGAATTTCCGCATTGAAGAGTGTGTGGAAGCATACGCTATCTTAGGCGGGATTCCGGGGCTGTGGAATCAGTTTGACGACAGACTCACGATCCAGCAGAATATCTGCCGCAACATTCTGGATGGCAACAGTTTTCTCTTTGAGGAGGGAGAGCGCATCCTGACCGAGCAGCTGCGGGAACCGGGGGTCTACAATACCATCATGGCTTCCATTGCGGCGGGAAATCACAAATTAAACGATCTCTATCTTCACACGGAGTTTTCCAGAGCGAAGATCAGCGTGTATTTGAAGAATCTGATCGAGCTGGAGCTGGTGGAAAAGGTATTTTCCTATGATACGGCGGGCAAGGAGAATGTGCAGAAAGGGATCTACCGGATCAGCCATCCGTTTGTGGATTTCTATTACACTTATATGTACCCGCACTTAAGCGATCTGCAGATGCTCTCGGTGGGCGAGTTTTACAACCACTATATCATGCGCGATTTCAGGCGGTATGTGGCAGGATATTTCAAGCTGGTATGCAGACAGCATCTGACAAGGCTGGGAGAGCGGAACAGGCTGCCCATCGCCTGCGGCGCGATCGGGGAGTGGATCGGCAAGGCAGGAACTTTAGACATCATCGCGCAGGATCAGGAGGGACGCACGCTGATCGGGCTGTGTAACTGGGAGAAGCCCATGACTTATGAGGACTACGAAAATCTTCTCCTCTATGCGAAAAAAGCGAAGATCAGTGCGGATTATATCTATATGTATACGGCATTTCGGTTTGATGAGAAGCTGAATCTGGAGGCAAAGGTCAAGTCGAACCTGAAACTGGTGCAGATCTCGGATTTGTGATAAGTGGAAAAAGGTATGGGAAAGAGTCTGTATATCGCGGAGAAGCCCAGCGTGGCGAAAGAGTTCGCGAAAGCGTTAAAATATAATATGAAAAACCGCGACGGCTATCTGGAGTCCGAGGAGGCTGTTGTGACCTGGTGTGTGGGACATCTGGTGACGATGAGCTATCCGGAGGCGTATGACGAAAAGTATAAGCGGTGGTCGCTGGAAACGATCCCCTTTATTCCGGAGGAGTTCAAGTATGAGGTGATCGACAGCGTCAAGAAGCAGTTTGGCATTGTGAGCGGGCTGTTAAACAGAGAGGATGTGGAGACCATCTATGTCTGCACCGATTCCGGGCGCGAGGGAGAATATATCTACCGTCTGGTGGAGCAGCAGGCGGGCGTTACGGGCAAGGACAGGAGGCGGGTCTGGATCGACTCTCAGACGGAGGAGGAGATCCTGCGCGGGATCCGCGAGGCGAAAGACCTCTCGGCTTACGACAATCTCTCAAGCGCCGCCTACCTTCGGGCGAAAGAGGATTATCTCATGGGAATCAATTTTTCCCGCGCCCTGACATTAAAATACAGTTATTCGATAAAAAATTATCTGAACACCGACAAGGCTGTTGTCTCGGTGGGACGCGTGATGACCTGCGTGCTGGGCATGGTGGTAAACCGCGAGCGGGAGATTCGGGAATTTGTAAAGATTCCGTTTTACCGCGTGCAGATGCTGGCGCAGATCGCCGGATCGGATGTGAACCTGGAGTGGAAAGCGGTAGAGGAATCAGCTTATTATCAATCTCCAAAGCTGTATAAGGACAACGGCTTCTTGCAGGAGGCGGACGCGGATGCTTTTATCGCACGGCTGGAAGAAGAACCGAAAGAGCCTGCGCGGATCGAGAAGATAGAAAAGAAGAAAGAGACGAAAAATCCCCCTCTGCTGTATAATCTGGCGGAACTGCAAAACGACTGTTCGCGGCTCTTTAAGATCAGCCCGGACGAGACGCTGCGGATCGCGCAGGAACTTTACGAAAAGAAGCTGACGACCTACCCCCGAACGGATGCGAGAGTCCTCTCCACGGCGGTGGCGAAAGAGATCTGGAAAAATATCAGGGGCTTGCAGAATTATCCGCAGACAGCCGCTTTTGCGGCGCAGATCCTGGAACAGAAGAGTTTCCAGAACATTGCAAAAACCCGCTATGTGAACGATAAGCAGATCACGGATCACTATGCGATCATTCCCACGGGGCAGGGATTTTCGGCATTGAACAGCCTGCATCCCACCTCTGCGAAAGTCTATGAGATCATTGTCAGGCGGTTTTTGAGCATTTTTTATCCGGCGGCGGTCTATCAGCGGATCGCTCTGACTGCCAAAATGAGAGGAGAAAGCTTTACTTCGGCATTCAAAGTGCTGATAAATTCAGGTTATTTGGAAGTTGCGCAAAATTCTTTTGCAAGAAAGCGCACAGAGGAGTATACTGGAGGAGAGGGTTCTGATGAAGAGCGGCAGGAGGCATCCTGCGACGCGGCGTTCATGGAAGCGCTGGGAACCCTGAAAAAGGGAGATCTGCTGGAATTTCGGGGATTTGAGAAGAAAGAGGGAGAGACTTCCCCGCCGAAGCGTTATAATTCCGGCACGATGATCCTTACAATGGAGAACGCCGGACAGTTCATCGAAGACGAGGAGCTGCGGGCGCAGATCAAGGGAAGCGGTATCGGCACCTCCGCCACCAGAGCGGAGATCTTAAAAAAGCTGGTACATATCAAATATCTGGACTTAAACAAGAAGACCCAGATCATCACGCCCACACTGTTGGGGGAGATGATCTACGAGGTGGTGGCAGGCTCGATCAGACCGCTCCTCGACCCGCGGCTCACGGCAAGCTGGGAGAAAGGGCTGACCTTAGTGGCTTCCGGAGAGATCACGGAAGCGGAATATATGGGGAAACTGGACGATTTCGTTACCAGAAGGACGAATACCGTCAAACAGATGAAGAATCAGGGAGCATTGTTTCAGAGATTTCAGTATGCGTCCCAGTTCTACCAGGATAAGGGTGGTAAAAAAGCGAAGGGGTAAAGGCGTATGATCGGATTGCAGGAGACGGAGATCGCAGCGCTCTACACATTGGAGGAGACGATCGCGGCGGACTTGTTCGCAGGGCTGACCTATCCGTGGGAGGCGCTTCCGAAGATCAGGGAGTTCATCCTTGCGTTGGGAGAAAAGCTTCCGGTGGATCGATTTGAAAAAAGAGAGGGCGGCGTCTGGATCGCGAAGAGCGCAAAGGTGTTTCCGAGCGCTTATATCGGCGGACCTGCCATCATCGACGAAGAGGCGGAGATCAGGCACTGTGCTTTTATCAGGGGCAGCGCCATCGTCGGGAAAGGCGCGGTGGTGGGAAACTCTACCGAGTTGAAAAACGTGGTGCTGTTCAATAAGGTGCAGGTGCCCCACTACAATTATGTGGGGGACAGCATTTTGGGCTATAAGGCGCATATGGGGGCAGGATCCATCACCTCGAACGTAAAGAGCGACAAGACGCTCGTTGTGGTGAAAGCGGGAGAGGAACGTTTCGAGACGGGTCTGAAAAAATTCGGCGCCATGCTGGGAGATCAGGTGGAAGTCGGCTGTAATTCCGTCTTAAATCCCGGCACGGTGATCGGCAGAAACACGAATATCTATCCCACGTCTATGGTGAGAGGCGTCATCGCCGCAGACAGCATTTACAAGCGGCAGGGCGAGATCATCGGGAAGCGGTGAGACAGGGAAGGCAACTTCCCATAAACAGACAGAGAAGTGTGTAGAGGATAAGCGTATGGCGACAGATTTAAGTATTGAAAACTTTGGCTCCATGATCGACAATGTGATAGCCGGAATCTGCTTCTTCGAATATGAGGAGGGAGAGTTTACCCCCATCTATATCAATGAGGGATTTTTCCGTATGCTGGGCTATTCCAGGATCCAGGGCATGAAGTATCTGGAGAAGATCGATCGCAGCATTATCCCGGAGGATATTCCTACTTTCTATCAGGCGGTCGAGGATGTGTTAAAGGACGACGGCGTGGTGGATGTGGAATTTCGTACCGTGACGGGAAGCGGCGGTCTGCGCTGGCTGCATGTCCGGGGCAATCTTTACGCCAGAGAGGGAAAGAAGAATGTGATCGTCTGCGTCATCGAGGACGTGACCGAGCGTAAGACGGTGGAAGAGGAGCTGCAAAGACAGGCGGAGCGGCTGCACATCCTCTCGGAGGCCGAGGGCGAAAAGATCATCGACTATAACGTGAAGACGGATGTTATGACCATCAGGGATTCCGACGAGTACGGCATGGCAAAGGATAAGATTCTGAACAGGTATCTGGAAAAATTTGACGATTCCACCGTGTTTGAGGAAGATATCGCCTACTACCGGGCGGTCTTAGACGGTCTGATGCGTTCGCCCAAGCACGATACGATCGAGTTTCGGATCAAACGGTTTGACGCGGATTTTACATGGTATCAGCTCAATCTGACCTCTCTTTTGGGAGCGGAGGGCTATGTGACCCGTATCGTCGGCCGTATGATCAACATTCACGAGAGAAAGATGCGTGAGATGGATCTCCTTCTGCGGGCGGAGAAAGACGCGCTCACGGGACTGTATAACCAGGGGGCGACCGAACAGTTGATCCGCAGCGCGATCGAGGGCAGTACAGAGAACGATCTGAGCGCGCTGATGATCATCGATCTGGATAATTTTAAGGAAGCAAACGACCTGCTGGGCCATGCAAACGGCGACCAGCTCTTAGAGCAGACCGCAGGGGTCCTGAACGATATGTTCAAGGGCGGCGACGTGATCGGGCGTATCGGCGGCGACGAATTTGTGGTCTATATGCGGAATCTTGACACGATCTCCGACGCGGACGAGATGGCGGGGGACATTGTCAAAAAAGTAAAGTACGATTTGGACTTTGAGGGGCAGCCCATTCATGTGACTTGCAGCGTAGGCGTTGCCGTCTATCCTTATCACGGCGAGACCTATGAAGCGCTTTTTGAAAAAGCGGACAGAGCCGTTTACACGGTAAAGGCAAACGGAAAAGAGGGCTACCGCGTCTACCATGCGGCGACCACGACCGTCTACCACGCCAACAGAAAAGTCGGTTACGATATGTCAAAGACTTTGGATGCCGAGCGGAATATCGAAGATCAGGTCATGCAGCTTCTTTTCGAGGACAAAGTGCTGGAGTCCGCATTAAAGTCCGCGATCGAGCTGATGACGGCGAAATACCAGTTTCACAGGGGCTATATCTGCGGGAACGATTCCCTGCCGATTTCCCGCACGATCCAGTTCAGCGTGAAAGGATATGCGACGGGCAAGGAGTCGGATGAACACTATGAATTGAAGCGGGCGGTCAACGAGATTCTTTACGCGTTCTTCCCCAGCGTGACCATGATCCACGATTACGATCTGGTGGCGGACGAGATGCGCGACTATTTCCGGTCGGAAGGCATCAAGAGTATGCTCTATTATCCGCTGACTTCCAAGGGAGAGTTTCAGGGCGCCATTGTCTTTGAAAACCACGAGGATGTGCAGATGGAGTTGAAAAAGAGCGAGATGGAGGAGATCCGTTCGCTGTTCCGCATCATGGAAGCGCATATCCTGCAGATCGGTCTGATGGACAGATTGCAGAACTTTGTAGCGCAGGTGGCTATTTTCGACAATCTGGACAGCTATGTCTATGTCGTCAATCCCGACACGCACGAGATCAGTTTCATCAACAAAAAAGTGGTGATGAATTCGCCGAATGTCAAGATCGGCGATACCTGCTACAGAGCGCTTCAAAACAGGGAGACGCCCTGCGACAACTGTATCCTTAGAAACCTTGACAAGAATGACGCCCATTGCCGCTGCACGGAAGAGATTTTTAACTACTCTTTGAGAAGCTGGACCAGATGCAGCGCAAGCTGGCTCGAATGCCGGGAGGAGGGCGGTCTTGCCCTCTTAAACAGCTTTGATATCTCAGAGTACTTTATGGGCTAAAAATATTTACAAACATCTGGATTTTTTTACCGTGATGTGAGAAAATGAAACTGGCGGTTATGACAGGCGAAAGTCCTGTTAGCAAATATTATTACATAATCGAAAGGAGTTATCACATGATCTATTCAAAAGAAGTGGAAGAAATGTGTACAGTGGCACAGGGTGTTCACCACGGCTGTGCGCCGATCCCCGAGGAAGCGAAGTGGGTGCAGGCAAAGGAAGTGAAAGACATTTCCGGTCTGACGCACGGCGTGGGCTGGTGTGCTCCCCAGCAGGGCGCTTGCAAGCTGACCCTGAATGTGAAAGAGGGTATCATCCAGGAGGCTTTGGTAGAGACCATCGGCTGCTCCGGTATGACACACTCTGCGGCGATGGCTTCCGAGATCCTTCCGGGACTCACGGTTATGGAAGCGCTCAATACGGATCTGGTCTGCGACGCGATCAATACCGCTATGAGAGAGCTGTTCTTACAGATCGTGTACGGTCGTACACAGTCTGCATTCTCTGAGGACGGTCTTCCGGTAGGTGCAGGTCTTGAGGATCTGGGTAAAGGCTTGAGAAGCCAGGTAGGTACGATGTACGGCACCCTCAAGAAAGGACCCCGCTATCTGGAGATGGCAGAGGGTTATGTGACGGGCATTGCGCTTGATAAGAACGATGAGATCATCGGTTATAAGTTCGTAAGCCTCGGTAAGATGACAGACTTCATCAAAAAGGGCGACGACCCCAACACGGCTTATGAGAAAGCATGCGGTCAGTACGGACGCGTGGATGATGCGGTGAAGATCATTGATCCCAGATGCGAATAATCGAGGTAATTTGCTTCGCAAATAACCTCACGAGCACTGCTTCGCAGGCTCGGAACACTAACCAGGAGGAGAAGATAAGATGGCTTTATTTGAATCATATGAGAGAAGAATTGATAAGATCAATTCCGTATTGAACAGCTATGGCATTTCTTCGATTGAAGATGCTGAGAAGATCACAAAAGATGCAGGTCTGGACGTATACGAGCAGGTAAAGAAGATCCAGCCCATCTGTTTTGAGAACGCGTGCTGGGCTTACACGGTAGGCGCGGCGATCGCAATCAAGAAAGGCTGCAAGAAAGCGGCTGACGCGGCGGCGGCGATCGGAGAGGGCTTACAGGCATTTTGTATCCCCGGCTCTGTGGCGGATACCCGTAAGGTTGGCCTCGGACACGGAAACCTTGGAAAGATGCTCCTTGAGGAGGAGACGGACTGCTTCGCATTCCTGGCAGGTCATGAGTCTTTCGCGGCGGCTGAGGGCGCGATCGGTATCGCGGAGAAAGCTAATAAGGTTCGCCAGAAACCCCTGCGCGTTATCCTGAATGGTCTTGGCAAGGATGCAGCGAAGATCATTTCCCGTATCAACGGCTTTACCTTTGTAGAGACCGAGTACGATCCTTACACCAACGAAGTGAAAGAAGTGGACAGAATCGCATATTCTGACGGTCTTCGCTCCAAAGTAAACTGCTACGGCGCAAACTCTGTTCCCGAGGGCGTGGCGATCATGTGGAAAGAGAATGTGGACGTATCCATCACCGGTAACTCCACCAACCCGACCAGATTCCAGCATCCGGTAGCAGGTACCTACAAGAAAGAGAGAACAGAGGCAAACAAGAAGTACTTCTCTGTTGCTTCCGGCGGCGGCACGGGCCGTACCCTCCATCCCGATAACATGGCGGCGGGTCCTGCTTCCTACGGTTTCACGGATACGCTGGGCCGTATGCACTCCGATGCGCAGTTCGCGGGTTCTTCTTCCGTTCCGGCGCATGTGGAGATGATGGGACTCATCGGTATGGGTAATAACCCGATGGTAGGCGCTACTGTGGCTGTGGCGGTTAGCATCGAGGAAGCGGCGAAGGCTGGCAAGTTCTAAGAAAATGGCTTAATATCCGCGAGCAACGAGCCAAGTGACTGCTTGCAGGCATTTGGCGACTGCCGCGAGAGTCAAATACCGTGTGTATTTGACTGGGGGGCTTCTCAAGTCGTGATTCGGTTTGGGAAGTCCTCGTTTTTGTTCTGTAAGACTCATACAAGACACTTACAAGACACACTTTAGATCAGATGGCGGGTTAGCAATCTTGCGAGTGCGATTAATAATAGTGCGAAAAACAAGACTGCGTATGTTAAATTTGCACTTGACTTATAAACATCTTAAGTAAAGTTCAGTGGAATTGTGAGCGTGTATGTGATAGAATGATGGTGTTGAACAATTCAGCAAATCGGGAGTTATCAGAGAGGTATAAAAATTGGGAAGAAATGAAATTTTGAAAAAAGTTGCTCCTTGTTCTTTAATGTGTCACACCTGT
>JAMPCE010000078.1 GCA_023666335.1 bacterium | reverse complement strand
AACAGAAGGCCGGAGACTGCCACCACCAGCGCATCCGCCACGAAAAAGATCTTGCCCGTGCGCATATGGGGAAACCGCAGGCGCATCGCCTTGACGATGATATCCACACCGCCCGTGGTAGCTCCCACACGGAAGATCACGCCCACGGAAACCGCCGTCAGCGTTCCGCCCGCAAGCGCCGCCAGCAAAATGTCCTCCGTCGCCGCACCGTACGGCGCGAGCAGATTCGTAAAGACCGATATCAACGCCGTCGCGTAGATCGACGACAACGTGAATCCGATCCCGAACTTTTTTACGGCATACAGGAGGATCGGAATATTGAGGAGCAGGATGAACGTTCCCGTATTAAGCGGCAGAAAGCGGCTCAAAATAATGGAAATACCGGTCACGCCGCCGGGCGCCATGTTATTGGGATCCGTGAACAGACTGACCCCGAGGGCATATAAAAATGCCGCTGCCGTTATGATAGCATATTTTTTCATCAGCACATATCCTGCCTTTTTCTTTGTCTATGCTATCATATCCGTTTTTTTGTCTTTCTACACGCTCGCCCGCACCAGTTTCGGCTGATATCCCTGATCTTTGAGCGCCCCTATGATCTGATTTTTATGCTCCGTTCCGTAGGCTTCCAGCGTGATCCGCAGCTCCACCGCCGCATTTCTGTTGATCGACACGAACTGATTATGATCCAGCTTGATGACGTTGCCGCTCTCCTTTGCGATCACGTCGGATACCCGGGAAAGCTCGCCCGGCTTATCGGGCAGAAGCACGGATACCGTAAAGATCCGATCCCGCAGCACCAGACCCTGCTGCACCACGGAGGACATGGTGATCACGTCCATATTGCCGCCGCTTAAGATGGACACGATTTTTTTCTTTTTGACGTTTAAGTGTTTCAGGGCTGCCACCGTAAGGAGCCCGGAATTTTCAACCACCATCTTGTGGTTCTCCACCATATCCAGAAAGGCGCCGACAAGTTCTTCATCCTCCACAGTGATGATATCGTCCAGATTCTTGCTCACATAGGGAAAGATGTTCTCGCCCGGCGTCTTGACCGCCGTGCCGTCCGCAATGGTATTTATCTGCGGCATGGTCTGCACTTTTCCCGCCTTGATGGAAGCCTGCATACAGGCGGCTCCGGCAGGCTCCACGCCGATGACTTTGATCTTCGGATTTAAGAGCTTCGCCAGCGTGGAAACGCCCGTGGCAAGACCGCCGCCGCCGATCGGCACCAGAATGTAATCGACGAGCGGCAGCTCCTTGATAATTTCCATCGCGATCGTCCCCTGCCCGGTCGCCACATCCAGATCGTCAAACGGGTGCACAAATGTATACCCTTTCTCTTTTGCAAGGTTCAGTGCAAAATCGCAGGCTTCGTCGTAAACGTCGCCGCTTAAGATCACCTCCGCCCCGTACCCTTTTGTGCGGTTCACCTTGATCAACGGCGTGGTATTGGGCATCACGATGACAGCTTTCACGCCATAACACTTGGCGGCATAAGCCACGCCCTGCGCGTGATTCCCTGCGGAGGCCGTGATCAGCCCCTTCTCCCGTTCCGCCTCCGAAAGCGTGCTGATCTTATAGTAAGCGCCGCGCAGCTTGTAAGCTCCCGTAAGCTGCATGTTCTCCGGTTTCAGATAGACTTTGTTTCCGGTCTGCGCGCTGAAATAGTCGCTGTAGACGAGTTTCGTCTCGGAAGCGACTTCCTTTACGATCTCGTATGCCTCCTCAAACTTATCTAACGTCAACTCTTTCGTACTCATTGTCATTCCCTCTTTCTTCTCTGCTCTCCCGAGCATTTACTGAGCCGCCTCTCTGTTTTCGCAGATCCTCTCTTATTCCTCTGCCGCTTCGTCCGCCCCCGTCACATCAAAGAGCGCGTCCACAAACCGTTCGGCGTCAAACTTTTGCAGATCTTCGATGGATTCGCCCACACCGATGTATTTCACGGGCACTTGCAGTTCCGACTGCACCGCCACCGCGATGCCGCCCTTTGCTGTCCCGTCCAGCTTTGTAAGAATAACGCCTGTTATGTTTGAAACTTCCGCAAACTCCCTTGCCTGCTGCAAAGCGTTCTGTCCCGTCGTGCCGTCCAGCACCACGAGATTCTCCCTGTGGGCGTCCGGAAATTCCCGCTCAATGATGCGGTCGATCTTTTTTAACTCTTCCATCAGATTCTTTTTGTTGTGGAGCCGCCCCGCCGTATCGCACAAAAGCACATCCGCCTTTCTTGCCTTTGCCGCGTTCACCGCGTCGTAGATCACGCTGGCAGGATCCGCGCCCTCCGCTCCGCCGATCAGATCCACGCCTGCCCTTGCCGCCCACGCCGAGAGCTGTTCGCCCGCCGCCGCGCGGAAAGTATCCGCCGCCGCGATGAGCACCTTTCTGCCCTGTCCTTTTAACTGCCCCGCCAGTTTTCCGACGGTCGTTGTTTTTCCGACGCCGTTGACGCCAATCACCAGCACCACGGACTGTTCGTGCTCAAAATCGTACGCCGCTTCGCCCACCTGCATCTGCTCCTTGATGTTGCGGATCAGGTACTCCCTGCATGCCGTCGGTTCCTTGATGTGATTCTCTTTCACCTGCTGCCGCAGCTTTGCCAGGATCTCCTCCGTAGCCGCGACGCCGATGTCTCCCATAATGAGGATCTCTTCCAGCTCCTCGTAAAAATCGTCGTCAATACTGGAAAAGCCCCCGAACACCGCGTCGATCCCGTGTACGATATGATTTCTGGTCTTGGTAAGACCGTCCCGCAGCCTCCCGAAGAACCCTTTCTTCTCTTCACTCATTCTCTAATTCTCCAAATCTTTGTCGATCAGATTGACGCTCACGAGGGTCGATACCCCCTTCTCCTGCATGGTGATGCCGTAGAGCCTGTCCGCTTTCTCCATCGTGCCGCGCCTGTGCGTGATCACGATGAACTGCGTGCTCTTCGTCAGTTTGTGCAGATACTTGGCAAAGCGGGTCACGTTGTTCTCATCCAGAGCCGCCTCGATCTCGTCCAGCAGACAGAAAGGCGAGGGCTTGAGGTTCTGGATCGCAAAGAGCAGGCAGATCGCCGTCAGGGACTTCTCACCGCCGGACATCTGCATCATGTTGACGAGTTTCTTGCCGGGCGGCTGCGCGATCACCAAAATGCCTGCCTCCAGCACATCCTCGTCCTCGATCAGTTCAAGCGACCCTTTTCCGCCGCCGAACAGCTCCTTGAAAACCTTATCAAACTCCCGGTTGATCTGGGCGAATTTTTCATTGAACTGCTTCCGCATGGAAGTGTCCAGTTCCTCGATAATGCCAAGCAGCGTCTTTTCCGCCTCCACCAGATCGTCATGCTGGGTCTTTAAGAACGTATAGCGCTCCATCAGATTCCGATAATCCTCGATGGCGTTCACGTTCACGTCGCCGAGTTTCCGGATCTCGTCTTTTAGGCCGCCGATCTCCCGCTTCATGGCGGGCAGGTCGTTTAGCTCCTCATTCCGTAAGCCCTCCGCGTCGGAGAGCGTGATCTCATACTCGTCCCACATATAGTTGATCTGGGATTCGATGGATTCCTCCATCCGTTCTTTCTGCGCGTTCAGGCGGTAGACTTCCTTATCCAATGCCGTCATGCGCTCGGAGAGTTCTTCCCTGGACGCAAAGAAATTCTTCTGCTTTCCTGCCAGTTCCTCCTTGCTCTCCATGTCTTCCTTTAACTTCTGCTCCGCATCGGTCTGCGCCGTGTGGGAAGCCGCGATGGTGCGCTCGATCTCCAGAATATTTTCTTTCTTGCGCTCCACTTCCTCTTTTCCCAGATGAAGACCCTCTTTCACTTCGTTCAGTTCCGCACGGTAACGTTCCCGCTCCCCGTCTACGCGCTCCAGATTCTGGTTTTTGAAGTCGGCGTTCTGACGCATCTTCTCCACTTCCACGTCCCACTCCGAGACTTTTGCCGCCTGCTTGGACTCCTCCGCCCGCTTTGTCTCAAGCTGCGCCTGAAAGTCCGCGATCTGCGCCTCCACGCTCTTTTCCAGCGCCTCGGAGTCCGCCAGTTCCTTTGCCGCCTCGTCCTTGCCCGTGCGGATCTCTCCAATCTGGGTCTCGATATCCTGTTCTTCGGTCTTTAACTCGCCAAAGCCCTCCGTGGTCTCGCTCTTTTTCTCCTCCGCCTGCATGACATTCATTCTGGCGGTGTTCTGCTCGATGAACTTGCGCTGAATCTGTCCTTTGACATCCTCGATCTCCAAGCGCAGCTTGTTACGTCCTTTCTTCGTCTCCTCGATCTCGTTTAAGAGGCTGTCGATCTCTTTCACATACTCTTTTACTTTCTTTTCCAGTTCCTCCATCTCCCTGCGCCTGCCGAGGAGATTGGAATTGTTCTTGAATGCGCCGCCGCTGATCGCGCCGCCCGGCACCAGCAGTTCTCCCTCCAGCGTGACCATGCGGATGCCGTAATCAAACTTTTTCGCGATCTTCACTGCGTTGTCCACATTGTCTACCACCAGAATGCGCCCCAACATCGACTTTGCCACATTACGGTACTTCTTTTCGATCTTTACCAGCTCGTCCGCCATGCCGACCACGCCCTTTTCTTTCAGGGCTTCCTGGTTCTTAAACTCCTGCGGATGCGTGATGCTTGTAAGCGGCAGAAACGTCGCGCGCCCCGCCCGCGCTTTCTTTAAGAAGCCGATCATGCGCTTTGCGGTCTCCTCGTCCTCCGTCACGATATTCTGGATATTGCCGCCCAGCGCCGTCTCGATCGCCGTCTCGTACTTTGCGTCCACCTGAATGATGTCCGCCACCACGCCGATGATGCCTTTCTCGCTGTCTTTTTTCTCCATAACGGCTTTTACGCTGCCGCCGTACCCCTCGTAGCGCTCCGTCAGGTTGGAGAGGGCTTCCAGCTTGGATTTCTGCTGATGGTAGAGCACCTGTGTATCCCTGAGTTTCTGGTCCTTTGCCGCCAGCTCGTCGCGCACGCCGACAAGCCGCTCTTCCATGAGTTCCTGCTGCTCCGTCATCTCCTTGATGGAAGCGGTGATGGCTTCAAACTCTTCCTCCAGCTTCTTAATGGTCTCCGTCTGCTCCGCCTCGTCGGATTTTGCCCGAAGAAGCCTGGAATTCAACTCCGCCTTGCGGATGTTCACCTGCTCTAACATCGTATCGAAACGCCCCAGCTTCGACTTGATGGTCGCCCTGTTATTGAGGGCTTCTATGATGGTATTCTTTCCGCTTTCGATCTGATTATTTAAGGTCTCGATCTCGCTCTGGGTGCTCTCCAAAAGCGTTCTTGCCTGACTCCGCTCCTCCTCAAGCGCCGCCAGCTTCTCATCGATCTCCCGTTTCTCTAAAAGGATCGTCTCCCGCTCGCTGTCGCGCTCCGCAAGCTGCTCCCCGATGCTGCGGATCCGGCTCTGCAAGTGCTCTTCGTTGCCCTCCGCAGAATGGATCTGTTCTTTTAAGACATTGATCTCGCCCTCCAGTTTGGAGCGCATGACGCCCGTATCCGTGAGGGTGGCTCTCGCCGCCTCGATCTGTTCATCCAGTTCCTCGATGCGGCTCTGGATCCGCTCGTACTCTTCCTTGATGGATTCGTATTTCCCCGTCGTCTCGGCAAGGTCCCCCGATGCGATGGAAAGCTTTTTGTCCACCTCTTTCAACTGTTCTGTTACACGTACATTTTCGAACAAAAAAACGTTTACATCAAGCGTTTTCAACTCTTCCTTTTTGCGCAGATAGACTCTCGCCTTTTCCGCCTGCTTTTCTAACGGCCCCGTCTGCTTTTCCAGCTCCGCCAGGATATCGTTTACGCGCACGAGGTTCTGCTTTTCCGCTTCCAGCTTCTTCTGCGCCGCGTATTTGCGCCTTTTGAACTTCACGATGCCTGCCGCCTCGTCAAAGAGCTCTCTGCGCTCCTCCGGCTTGCCGCTCAAGATCTTGTCGATCTGACCCTGCCCGATGATGGAATAGCCCTCTTTGCCGATACCTGTATCATAGAACAGCTCGTTCACGTCCTTTAAGCGGCAGGGCGTGCCGTTTAGCATATACTCACTCTCGCCGGAACGGTACAGCCGCCTTGAGACCGTCACCTCGTCGTAGTCGATGGCAAGCTGATGGTCTGCGTTATCCAGCGTGATCGCCACATAGGCGTAACCGAGGGGCTTGCGCATCTCCGTGCCGGAAAAGATCACGTCCTGCATGGAAACGCCGCGAAGCTGCTTGATGCGCTGCTCGCCGAGCACCCAGCGGACAGCGTCCGCCACATTGCTCTTGCCGGAGCCGTTCGGACCCACGATACCCGTGATCCCGTTGTGAAATTTGAAATTGATCTTATTGGCAAAAGACTTAAATCCATGTACCTCTATACTTTTTAAATACATATGTACCTCTCATCCGTATCGAAAGAAATGCTACTGCTTCTGCCGGGCTAACAGCGCCTGATAAGCCGCCTGCTGCTCCGCCGCTTTCTTGGAATGACCGCTTCCCTCGCCCACTTTTGTTTCGCCCACATACGCTTCCACATCGAAGATCTTTTCGTGCTGGGGACCTTCCTCCCGCACCAGCTTATAATGGAGCGTACCGTTGTTCTCCTGCTGCACGATCTCCTGCAAAGTCGTCTTGGCATCGTAAAAAAGCTGTTTATGCGCTAAGTCCGACAATACGGTGCGGTGGATAAAAGCGGAAGCCGCCTCCAGTCCGCCGTCCAGATAGATTGCGCCGATCACCGCCTCCATCACGTCGGAGACAATGGAATCCCTGCCTCTGCCGCCGGTGGTTTCCTCTCCTTTGCCGAGCAGGATATACTGTTCCAGCGCAATCTCTCTGGCGCAGAAAGCAAGCGCCGGCTCGCGGACCATTGATGCACGCAATTTCGTCAATCTCCCCTCCGAGTTTTCCTTTCTCTGCCGGAACAGGAAATCACTTGTCACCAGCTCTAACACCGCGTCCCCCAGAAATTCCAGGCGTTCGTAGTCACCGTATTTATTGATCTTCATCTCATTTGCATAAGAGCTGTGTGTGAACGCCTGCCGCAAAAGCCCCTTGTCCGCAAAGCAGTATCCCAGTCTGCCCTCCAGCTCTCCGAGCATTTCTTCCGTCATAAAAACCTCCGCCTGAAATCTCATAAAAAGACCCCTTCTTTCTCAGAAGGGGCTGCCTGTTTACTCCCTGCTGCTCTTGATCAGTTCCACAGCCTCCCCTACCGTCGTGATACGCTCCGCTTTCTCCGCGGGTATCTCGATCTGAAAGGCATCCTCGATTCCCATGACGATCTGGTAGACATCCAGAGAGTCCGCTCCCAGATCCTCCAAAAATGTGGTCTCCTCCGTGATCTCCCTGGGATCCACACTCAATATCTCCGCTATCACTTCCTGTAACTTTTTAAGCTCCATGTTAAAACCAACCCCATCGTTTACAAGCGTTCCCGCTATCGGTATTTTTGCCGCGCTCTTTTCTCAGGCTTCCTGATTCGCGACCTTATCCCTGATCTTTTCGCTGATCTTCTGCTCCGTAAAGGTAATGCACTGTAGGATCGAATTTTTGATCTCGTTCGCTTTGGAACTGCCGTGCGTCTTCACCACCAGACCCTTTAAGCCCAAAAGCGGCGCGCCGCCGTACTGTTCCAGATCAAAGGCTTTCAGCGTCGTCTTTAAGGCAGGTTTCACCAAGAGCGCGCCGATCTTACTGCGCAGAGAGGTCATCATCCCCTCCTTCACCTTGCTGATCAGGGTAAGCCCCACGCCCTCATATGTCTTTAAGATCACGTTGCCGACAAACGCCTCGCAGACAATCACATCCGCCGCGCCCGCGGGAATGTCTCTTGCCTCCACGCTGCCGATGAAATTGATATCGGGACAGTTCTTCAACAGCGGAAACGTCTCCTTTACCAGCGCGTTTCCCTTTTCCTCTTCCGCACCGATATTCACGATGCCGACTTTCGGGTTTTTCACGCCCATCACATATTCCATATAGACAGAACCCATCTTTGCAAACTGTACCAGATGGGAGGGTCTTGCATCCACGTTCGCGCCGCAGTCGATTAAGAGCGAACATCCCGCCGCCGTCGGAATGAGCGGCGCAAGCGGCGGTCTCTCCACGCCCTTGATGCGGCCAACGATGACCTGTCCGCCCACCAGCGTCGCGCCGGTGCTGCCCGCCGACACATAGGCGTCGCAGTCGCCGTCCTTTACCAGCGTGAGCGCTTTCACCAGAGAGGAATCTTTCTTGGTACGGATCGCCATGACGGGCGGCTCCGCCGTCTCTATGATCTCGGAGGCGTGCACGATCTCGATCTGCTCTTTCGGATAGGTGAAGCCTGCAAGTTCCTTTTCCAGAACCTCCTGTTTCCCCACAAGATATACCTTTACCTTTTTGCTCTCGCAGACTGCCTCCACAGCGCCTTTTACCGTCTCTGCGGGCGCGTTATCGCCGCCCATAGCGTCCAACGCAACTTTCACCCATTCGCTCATGCGCATCTCCTCCGCAGTCTCTTACGGACTGCCGTTTTCTTTCAGCGGAACATCTTATACTAATATACTAAATATACGCGTAAAAAGCAAGGCTCTTCGAGAAGTCCCGAAAAGCCTTTCCTACCGATCAGTCAACTGCGATGATCTCTTTTTTGTTGTATGTGCCGCAATTCTTACACACTCTGTGAGGCACCATCAGGGAACCGCACTTGCTGCATTTTACCAACGTGGGAGCCGTCATCTTCCAGTTTGCTCTCCTCTTGTCTCTTCTTCCCTTAGAAGATTTGTTTTTCGGACAAATAGACATCGTTACACCTCTCTTTCCGCTTCGAAAATATCTTTGATCGCCGCCATTCTGGGATCGGGCACAAAGCTGTCGCAGTCACACGTTCCCGTATTCAGATCCCTGCCGCATGTGGGACAGATTCCCTTACAATCCGGCTTACACAGAATCTTCATAGGCCAGCTTGTCACTATCTCGCCGATCAGTAAGTCGTCTGCGTCAAGCGTGAATCCGTCCATAAAAGGCTGTTCCTCATAGACCGACGGGTCTGTAGACGCTTCCGGCGCCCACACTTCCCTGCCAAAAGCAAGCGTTATCTCCTGTTCCACGGGCTTTAAGCATCTGTCGCATGCCGCTGTGAAGACAAAAGCCGCTTCCGCATCGATCCTCGCTTTTCCTTTCCCTGTGTTCGTAAAAACGAAAGAAACCGGCGATAACGCATGCCCCGAATAGGTTTCTCCGCCGACAGAGAGCTCCGTAATCTGTGTCTCCGCCTGCATCGAAACGCTGTTTTCCTCGTTTGTCAGAACTTCCGTCAGGTTCAAAAACATAGCAGACTCCTATTCATACGCAGATAATTATACATAGGGCATTTTGGTTTGTCAACCGAAAATTTTTGAAGTTTTATTAACTTTTATTATATCTTGCTGTTAAAGTATTCCTGTGTAACCTGCAATTGTTTTTTCAAAATTTCCTTCCACATATGGGAATGGATCTCACCAGATCCTTTCGATACCTTTGTCAGTTTGATATTTCCGTCTTCATCTATTTTCCGATAATAGTAATGGTCGGTGTCTTTATATAATTCCCAGCCGTCCCTATCACAAAACCGCTTTAGTTCTTTCCATTTTGGCATTGAAGCATATCTCCTATCTTTTGCGGGTCATCCACGATCAGAGCCTTGAAGATATAAGGAATGTGCCCCTTTCTGTTCGGACTGCGCGAATAGATTTCATATTCATTGTAATACTCAAAAGAATATTCCAGAATTGCCTGCCCCAGCTTTAAACGCGCCTCTTGCTCGTTTTTGCCATTTTCAACAAGATCTATTTCATTTAAAGACAAAGTAACCGAACCGTCATCCTCTCTATATTTCAATGCCGTAAACTGATAAGCCTGCAAAATCTCAGACATTGTCTCTAAATTGGAAAACCACATCTTATCCCTTGTTCTCTTAATAAATTTCGGTTTTTCGTGAATCACGCTGTCACAAACAGCGCTCCATTCCTTTCTTACTGCCGTTGCCTGCTCCATTAACATATCCATCATCTCCTTCATACCCCCATTATAACAAAAATGTACACAATGTCAACTGTGTGCACTTATTATATGATAAATATTCCTTTATGATGCCAAACGGATTCGTCTGTTAAAAAAAAACATTGTAAGAAATGGTAATACAACATACCCCTCTCTTGCGAAACGCACAAAAAATGGATAAAATACAGAAAGGGATTACAAATCATACGAGGGAGGGATCACGATGTATCATTTTACGGATGACTGTCTGATCGGCGTTGAAGCCATCGACAACGAACACCGCGAACTGTTTCGCATCATAAACGACACGCAGGAACTTCTGGACAATCAGCTCATAAACGACAAGTACGACCGCATCCTGGAGATGATCGAACGTCTGGAACAGTATGCGGAGGAACATTTCCGGCACGAGGAGGAATACATGGAGAGCATCCGTCATCCGGAATTGAATCTCCAGAAACGCCAGCACCTTTTCTTCCGTGATAAGATAAACGGCATCACGAACTCCTTTTCCTCCGACAACGCACAGCAGGAAATCCTGGAAGATCTTCTGCGCTATCTTGTGACCTGGCTGTACCGCCACATCATCAGTTCCGACCTGATGATCGGGAAGCTGAAACCATCCGAAGAACGGACCGCGCCCGAGTTTACGGACGCCTACCTGACAGGCATCCCTGTCATCGACAAAGAGCACAAAGAACTGTTCCGCATCATCGGCGACGTCTACCGGGTGATGACGGATGAACTGGCGTTTGATAAATATGACGAGATCGTGCGGCTGATGGGTGAATTGAAAGAATACACAAAATTCCACTTTCAGGACGAAGAGCTCTATATGGAAAGCATCCATTATGAGGGGCTGGACGCCCAGAAGCGGGCGCACGAAGCGTTTGTTTCCAGACTCGAGGAAATGGATCTGGATCACGTTGACGAAAACCAGCAGGAATCGCTTGAGAATCTGATGGAGTTTTTGACTGAATGGCTCGTAAACCACATCTTGCACAGCGATAAAATGATCGGGGCAGGGGCGTGAAACCAGGATGAAAAAATCAGTCAAAACAGTAATAGACGGAAAGCAGATTCATTTTTTCAAAAATGAAAACGAGGATGCGCCTGTCATATATGCCAATATGTATTCGGAATCCGGACAGGCGATGCTGGAGCAATGTGAAAAGCTGGGGTGTAAACCGTTTCATCTTGTATCTATCACAAAACTTCGGTGGGATGAAGAATTATCGCCGTGGGCGCACGAACCCGTCATATCAAAGAGCGATCATTTTACGGGAGAAGCAGAACAATATGCCCGCTTTATGGAAGAAAAAATCATTCCTTTCACAGAGCGTGAAATCAAGCCGCAATACAGAGTGATCGCAGGCTATTCAATGGGAGGGCTTTTTGCCTTATATGCGCCGTATGTGACGGCGTTATTTTCAAAATCGGTGTCGGCGTCCGGTTCTGTATGGTATCCGGATTTTGTCTCTTATGTGCGGACACATGATTTTCTGAAAAAGCCGGAGGCAGTCTATCTTTCACTCGGAGATTTAGAAAGCCGCACAAAAAATCCGTTTTTAAGTCAGACAGAAAACTGTATGAAAGAATTGTGTTCTATCTATCAAAGCCGGGCGATCAGCGCCGTATTTGAGTTGAATTCCGGAAATCATTATAAAAATGCGGCTTACCGCATGGCAAAAGGGATTACCTGGATATTGAACGAAAACGATACTTAATCGTCATTCTTCGTAAATCGCCGGGTTTCAAAAGATGGCTGCCTGATTAGTTCCATAATTATTTTCCCTCTACCCGCTCACAAGAACATTTTCAACTCACTTCACCAGCGCCGCCGTCTCCCGCGCGATCGCCAGTTCCTCGTTGGTGGGAACCACCAGCACCTTTACTCTGGAATCCGGCGTGCTGATCTCCAGTTCCTCCCCGCGCGCCTTATTTTTCTCCTGATCCAGCGCAATGCCCAGATACCCCAGCCGCTCGCAGGCAAGGTTCCTGACCAGCGGGCTGTTCTCGCCGACGCCCGCCGTAAAGCAGATGGCATCCACACCGTTCATGACCGCAGTATAGGCGCCGATATACTTCGCCACCCGGTACGC
>JAMPCE010000077.1 GCA_023666335.1 bacterium | reverse complement strand
CCCGCCACAAAGTCCAGATATTTTTTTCCATCCATATCATAGAGGTAGACGCCCTCGCCTCTGTCAAACACCACCTGATAGCGGTTGTATGTGTGAAGCAGCGCCCTTTCCGCCTCGTCGATATATTGCTGCATCTCTGCGCTCATAACATCGTCTCCTTATCCCGATCCGCAATGATCGCCGTACCGATCCCGTGGTCGGTAAAGATCTCCAACAGCAGACAGTGCGCGATCCTGCCGTCCAGGATATGCACCCGGTTTACGCCCTCTCTGATGGCGTCCGTACAGTTTCCCAGCTTCGGGAGCATACCGCCGCCGATGCAGCCGCTTCCGATCAGCTCCTCCGCCTGAGACGCCGTCAGCCTGGAAATAAAACTTGTCTTGTCATTGATATCCCGGTAAAGACCCTCGATATCCGTCAGGAACACCAGTTTGTCCGCGCCCACCGCCTTGGCGATCGCGCAGGCTGCATCGTCCGCATTGATATTATAGGTCAAAAATCCGTCGTCCAATCCGATCGGCGCCACGATCGGCAGAAAATCTTTCTCCAAAAGGTCATAGAGCACCTTCGGATCGACGCCGCAGATCTCGCCCACAAAACCGATGTCCTCGCCGTCGGAATACCGCTTCTTACACTGTAAAAGCCCCGCGTCTTTGCCGCTGATGCCGACCGCTTTCACGCCCAGCTCCTCCACCATCCGGACAAGGTTCTTGTTGACTTTGTTTAAGACCATTTCCGCGATCTCCATCGTCTCCTCGTCCGTCACGCGAAGCCCGTTCACGAATCGGGCTTCCTTGCCGACTTTGCCGACCCAGCGGCTGATCTCCTTGCCGCCGCCGTGGACGATGATCGGCTTAAAACCGACTAATTTTAAGAGCGTGACGTCCTTGATGACGTTGCGCTGCAGCTCCTCGTTGCTCATGGCGCTGCCGCCGTACTTGACCACGATGATCTTTCTGTTGAATTTCCGGATGTAGGGGAGGGCTTCGATCAGGATCTCCGCTTTCGCCAGAATCTTATCCATTTCCTGCTGTTCCATGTAAAATGTGCCTCTTTTCTTCCTTAAATGGTAAAATTCCGCTCGGAGGGGCTGTATATTCTACGTCGCCACGCTCTCGCTCCGCAAAAAACGCAACGGACGCTAAACTCGTGAAGTACCTCGTTAAGCGCCGGCGCTTTTTGAGGGGCTCCTTAAGAATATACAGCCCCTCCGAGCTGGTGTATTGGAATCATACAATAATAAACCAGAAATATCAACTACGATAGTCCGCATTGATCTTGACATAGTCGTAGGTGAGGTCGCACCCCCATGCTGCGGCTTCGGCATCGCCGCGCTTCATATCCACGATCACGCTGACTTCGGGGGAAGCAAGAATCTTTGTGGCTTCGACCTCATCATAGTCGGTCAGCATTCCGTTTTTGCAGATCTGCATGCGGTTTCCGCCTCCCTCGCAGAAGATATCCACCTGCTCCGGATCGAAATCGACGCCCGCGTAGCCGAGGGCGCACATGATCCGCCCCACATTGGCGTCATGCCCGTAGATCATGGCTTTCGTGAGACTGGAGCAGACCACGGATTTGCTTAAGATGCGCGCCTCCTCCTTGTCGGCGGCGCCGATCACCCGCGTCTCAAAGAGCGCCGTCGCGCCCTCGCCGTCGCCCGCCATCTTTTTGGCAAGCGTCGTATCGATATAGTGCAGGGCTTCCCGAAACGTCTCATAATCTGCGTTCTTTTCCGTGATCTTGGGATTTCCCGCAAGACCGTTTGCCATGAGTAACAGCGTATCGTTTGTGGAAGTGTCGCCGTCCACGGAGATCATGTTAAACGTATCTTTCACATCTTCGCTCAGGGCTTCCTGCAAAAGTTCTTTGGAGATGGATAGATCCGTCGTGATAAAACCGAGCATGGTGCACATATTCGGGTGGATCATGCCGGATCCTTTACAACATGCTCCGATGGTCACGGTCCTGCCGCCGACCTCGATCTGCACCGCCGCCTGTTTGGGACGCGTGTCCGTCGTCATCATGGCTTCGACCGCCGCAAGCCCCGCCTCCGGCGTATGCGCCTTATCCTGTGCCAGCAGCTCCACGCCCGCAGTCATTTTCTCTACAGGAATCTGCCAGCCGATCACCCCGGTGGACGCCACAAAAACCGCGTCGGGTGAAATGCCCAGGACTTCCGCCGCTTTCTGCGCCGTTTTCCTGCAGCAGTCATACCCCGCTTTTCCCGTGCAGGCATTGGCGATGCCCGAATTGATCACAGCCGCCTGCGCATACGGAGAATGCGCCACGATCTCCCTGTCCCATAAAACGGGAGCCGCCTTGACCACATTGCTCGTAAAAACACCCGCCGCCCTGCAGGGGGCGCTGCTGTAGATCAGCGCCAGATCCTTTCTGTTCTGATATTTGATCGCGGCTTCCACGCCCGCCGCTTCAAAACCCTGCGGTGCCGTCACGCCGCCCTCTATGATTTTCATGTCATCCTCCACGTCAGAGCAGTTTACTGCGATGACACGCGTCGAGAATTTCAGATTCTCGACTGCGATTCCGAGTTTGTGGCTCCGACACAAACTCGAGATTGAAAAATCAGTGCATCAGCATGATTTTTCAATCCGTCCTCCATTTTGCGTTTTTACTATACAATAAAACAGACGGCATTGCAACCTCGCCGCCTAGGATAGCGTCTCCCCGATCACCTTTTCCAATTCCGTTACCATAGTATGCACCACGGAAATGGCTGCCGGATCCTTATACATTGTAGTCAAAAGAAGCCGGATGTGCAAATCAAAATTTGCCGGCAGGATCTTACATTCCTCCTTGCAGATCTCCACCAGCCGCTTTTCCCCGGGCTGTAACTTCTCATTTAAGGCAAAGACCACATCAAAGTAAGAAGCCAGAAAACGATCGACCGTGTGGTTGATATTGACAAGATCCCCCCGCTTCATCGCCTTTTCGATCTGCGCGATGAAAGACGGCATTCCGTACTTGATGAGGTTCATGTGATAGCTGATGATATTGTTTTTCAGTTCGGGCGGATAGGGAATGCTGTACTCCTCTTTCGCCGCCGCGAGCAGCCCGCCCTTATCGTAAGCAATGCGCCCCAGCAGGAGATTATGCCACAGCCCCGTGGTACATCCGTCCTGCGGCTCATAATGTTTGGCTACCTTGTCGATCCCCGCAAGAAACGCTTCCAGATCGCGGTAGATGATGCTCAGCTCCGAACCGTCATCCTCCAGAATGCAGATGTCCTCATGCTCCCGATAGTGATTATCCAGCGCCATACTGCTGCAATGGTTCTCAAGGATCCGCCGCCTGTCCTCTAAAGGAAGCGGTTCCGTGCAGTAGACATAGACGTCATAGTCCGAGTATTCGTCGTTTCTCCTGACGGCGCGGGAACCGCCCACCGCGATGGAACGCACCTGTGGAAATTTTGCAAATTCGTTAAAAATATCCTGGATCATATCTCACACCTCAGCTGCCTGATTCCTCCGTTACCGCTTCCATTCCCTCCGGCATTTCCACGTTCGTCTCCGCGTTCTGAGACGCCTCAAAAGGATCTTCGTATTCCTTTTCTTCCTCTTCGCCCCAGAGGGAATCCCACTCTTTATGCTTCTTATCCATGTTCATTGCCGCCATCTCTTTTGCCATCTGATAGATCTCCATATCAAAATCCATCAGCTTCTTTTCATCCTGCGCGGGCACTCTGTCACCGTTGCTGATCCGCCTTGCGATCTCAAGGCATTTCGCCATCTCCTCGCCGTACTCCCGCATGGCGTCCGCCTGCTGCTCTCCCACCACGCTGTTAAAGATCCCGACTTCCTGCTCGATCAGGTCGTCAAGCGTCTTTTCGTTATCCTTGATCTGCCCGGAAAGCTCGTCGATCTTCTCCTGCAATTCTTTCTCCCGTGCCAGATATGCTTCGGAAAGTTCAAAAATCACGCCCTGCTCTTCGCTTTTCTTTTGCGCCGTTTCCATCTTTTCCCGATTTTCTTTCTGCTGTTTTACAAAATCGCTCTTCTGTCCCCGCAGGAGACTGAGCTGTTGTCTGTAGAGTTTCTGCGCTTCACCGATTTTCATATTCATATTATGTAAACCTCCTTGCCCAATTCTTTGCGCAAATCCTTATCATAAGAATATCGGCATATGATGCGGATTTCTATAGCCGTTAAAACGGCAGATGCAGCAATTCCCAAAAAAGAAACGACTCGATTGCCTTCTCCTTTTTCCGCACTACCCGTTAAACGCCGTGATATTCGCCTCATTCAGCGTAAAATCATAGTAATTCAAATCTTCCCGCTTCGTCCAGCCGATCCGCTTCCAGAAAGCGTTGCCGACGTCATTGCGGGTAAAAGCGATCAGCGAGACCTTATTGATGTGCTCCGCCTTCAAAGCCTCCATGCAGAAGACCACCATCGCTTTCCCGATACCCCGCATACGGTACGCCTCCGCCACGCAGACATGGTAAAGGCACCCGCGCCTGCCGTCGTGCCCGCAGAGGATCGCGCCCACGATCCTGCCGTCCTCCACCGCCACCACGCTGGTGTCGGGGTTTCTTGCAAGGAAACGCGCCACGCCCTCTCTGGAATCGTCCAGGCTTCGGATCGCGAAGCCCTTGATCGACATCCACAGCGCTTTTACGCCATCGTAATCTTCTATCGTCATCTTGCGTATCATAAGTATTTCTCCTTTTGATCCTGCGTTATGTAAACTTATCTCGATTTTATGTCAACCATGTCAGACTCTCCAACCAGCTCCACCGCCGTGTAGTCATGTTCCACATAGGGCAGAAACTTTTCCAGAATATCTTTCGTTCGCAGTTTCAGGCTCGACGTGTTGACGCAGGGATGGCAGCCCACATATTCATCCCGCAGCAGATCGCTGTCGATCAAAAGCCGCACCCGATGCTCCTTATCGTTCATCAGCCCCATCACGCTCACCGATCCCGGCGTGATATCAAGGAACGCTTCCATATATTCCGCATCCGCAAAGGAAAGCCGTGACACGCCAAGCTGCGCGGAAAGCTCTTTCGTCTTAAACTTTTTGAAACCCGGCATCATCAGCAGATAGAAATCCGTCTTCTGTCGGTTGCACAGAAACAGGTTCTTACAGATGTGGATCCCCAGCGCCTCGTCCACCCACAGGCAGTCATCCACCGTTGCCGCCGCCTCATGATCGACCCGCAAATACGGGATCTCCAGCTTTTCCAGCAAGTCATATACCGCCATTTCTTTTAAAAGTCTACCATTGGGTGAGGGTTTTATGTCAACCGGCACACGCGCCATTTCCCGCTTTTCCATGTCTGTTTTCCTTCTTTCTTTTGCCTGTCTGTATATCATCTTTCTCCTCTAAATATACGCAATGGGAAGCGCAACCAGATTCTCCCGCAAATACGTCTTTTTATCGACCAGACAGAGAACAACGCCCATCCCCCGCTGTTTCTCCTGAACCTTATCGAGAACAGGATTTGCCGCTCCCATAGACGCCTTGGGATTTGCTGACATTTTGATCTCAACAGGATAAAGCACGCCGTTTTCCTCTATGACGAGATCGATCTCATTTTCACCCGCCGCGTTTTTATCTCTCCCCCTGTAGTAAAAGATACTGAACTTATGATCCATTCCCTCATTCGTGTAGGATTTCAAAATTTCCGATACCATAAACGTTTCAAACAGACTGCCCGCAACCGCCGAGCATTTCAGCGCGTCTGCAGTCAGCCATCTTGTCAGATAACAGACAAGTCCCGTATCCCTGAAATACAGCTTTGGCGTTTTCACAGCCCGATTTAACGCCGACGCACTGTATGGCTGCAGCAAAAATACGATCCCCGTCCGCTCCAGGATAGAGATCCATGTTTTGACTGTCGGCTCACTGATCCCCACCTCGCCCGCAATATTTGCATAGTTTAACATTTCGCCTGTCCTCGCAGCGACAGCCGTAAGAAATTTCGTAAAGGTAATGCTGTCCGCAGAGATCAGCTCATTGATATCTCTTTCCAGATATGTGGAAACATAAGAAGCGTAATACTCCTGCCAGTCTCTTTCCACATCATACAGTTCGGGATAGGATCCCCTGTGTATGGTTTCCCACAAATCGGGATAGGGCTTCAACTCTTTTTCCCGTTCCCCCAGATATTCCGCCGTTGGAACAAAATGTCTGTTGAACGTTACCCCATGTATCTCACGGAGGGACAGACCTGTCAGCTCTGTGACGGAAACCCGCCCTGCCAGTGACTCGCTCATTCCTTTCATTAACGCCAACTCCTGCGAGCCGGACAGAATAAACATACCTCTCTCTTCGCTCTCGTCAACAATACGCTTTATCTCTTCCAGAATATCGCATTCTTTCTGCACTTCATCGATAAATAAGGGACAGGGATGATTCAAAAAAAAGAGACCCGGTTCTTCTTTCGCTTGCAGTCTCGCTAATCTGTCATCAAAATTGACTCTTTCATAATCGGGAAATTCATGTCTGATCAGCGTAGATTTTCCAACCTGCCTTGCTCCCGTGACAAGTACGCATTTGCTGCTTAAAACCCGTTTTTTTAACATCGATGCAGCTGCTCTCTCAATATAAGACACGCTCCGCCCTCCTTTGGCAAATCTAAAATATAAATTTATTTTAGCCAAAAAGACATCGCTTGTCAAATCTCTCCCCGATTCACGGTTTCAGCCACCCGACCTCGATCGCGTGGTCGATGTTATCCGCCACCCACGCATACACCCGCGGCATAAACTCCTTGACGACCGCCATCCGCTTCTCGACCACGGCGCGGTTCGTTCCGCTCTCCACCCAAGTGTGCCCGTCCGTCAGCGTATTGTGGAAAAAGGGCTGGAGTCTGTCCATGCAGGCGGCATACTTCGCATCCGCACTCTCCATAGCGTCAAATTCTTCCCACAGACTGCGGATCATCCGCCCCTGCTCCGCGGGCAGTTTGGCGAACAGCCGGTCCGCCGCCGCCTTTTCCCGTTCTTCCTTATCTTTGTTCCCCTCGATATCGTAGGCGAACGTATCTCCCGCATAGATCTCCACCAGATCGTGCACCACGCACATCTGCGCCACCCTGCCGAGATCGACCGGCTCTGCGGCATATTCGGAAAAGAGCATCGCCATCACCGCGATATGCCAGGAATGCTCCGCATCGTTCTCCCTGCGGCTCTTGTCCAGCAGAAGCGTCCGCCGCAAAACAGCCGTCATCCGGTCTATTTCCGCCGTAAACAGGAAATAACTGTCCATCCGCTCATCGCCGCTTGTCAGAAAATCCCCGATTCCCATGTCGCTCTCCTTTCTTACGCTTCCGAAATCCTATCGTATAACTATACACCTGTTGTTTATAATATTCAACTATTATTTTGTTTTATGCATATATTTGCATTTTATTCACACTTTTATGCATAAAATACCTCTTGCAATCTCCCCGTGCATGATGTATATTGTTTTCAGGATGTAAAATACTAACAATAACTTAAGGAAAGAAGGCCAAAGAACCATGAAAGAAAAAGTCGTACTTGCTTATTCCGGCGGACTTGACACCACTGTCATTATCCCCTGGCTGAAAGAAAACTTTGATTATGAAGTCATCTGCGTCTGCGGCAACTGCGGACAGGCGGAAGAACTCGACGGGCTGGAAGAGCGGGCGCTCTCAAGCGGCGCATCCAAGCTCTACATAGAGGATCTGACCGATGAATTCTGCAACGATTTCATTATTCCCTGTGTGCAGGCGCACGCGGTCTACGAGAACAAATATCTGCTCGGCACCTCTATGGCGCGTCCCGTCATCGCGAAAAAGCTGGTCGAGATTGCCCGCAAAGAGGGCGCAACGGCGATCTGCCACGGCGCGACGGGAAAGGGCAATGACCAGATCCGTTTTGAGCTGGGCATCAAGGCGCTTGCCCCCGACTTAAAGATCATCGCGGCATGGCGGAATGAAAAATGGACGTTAAATTCCCGCGAGGAGGAGATCGAATACTGCAAAAAGCACGGCATCAACCTTCCTTTCTCCGCGGATTCCAGCTACAGCCGCGACCGCAACCTCTGGCACATCAGCCACGAGGGCTTAGAGCTGGAAGATCCCGCAAACGAACCGAACTACGAGCATCTTCTGGTCCTCGGCACCACGCCGGAAAAAGCGCCGGACGAGGGCGAGTATGTGACCATGACCTTTGAAAAAGGGATCCCTACCTCCGTCAACGGCAAAAAGATGAAAGTCGCGGATATCATTGCCACATTAAACGAACTGGGCGGAAAACACGGCATCGGCATCGTGGATATCGTGGAAAACCGCGTGGTCGGCATGAAATCCCGCGGTGTTTACGAGACGCCCGGCGGCACCATCCTTTACGAAGCGCATCAGCAGCTTGAGGAATTGATCCTCGACCGCGACACCTACGCCTTAAAAGCCGACCTCGGCAATAAGTTCGCACAGGTCGTCTACGAGGGCAAGTGGTTTACGCCGCTGCGCAGGGCATTACAGGCTTTCATCGAGTCCACGCAGGAGTATGTGACCGGCGAAGTGAAATTCAAACTCTACAAGGGAAACATCATCAAGGCGGGCACCACCTCTCCTTACTCACTTTATAATGAAAGCATCGCCTCTTTCACCACGGGCGATCTCTACGATCACCATGATGCGGAGGGCTTCATCAACCTCTTCGGCCTTTCCTGCAAGGTTCGCGCCATGAAAATGCAGGAGCAGGGCGAGGAGCTGCGCTAAATGATGAACTCTTTTGACCTGATTCTCTCATATGTTGCCATTGTCAATCTGGTCAGCTTTGCCATGATGGGCATTGACAAGAGAAAGGCAAAAAAACGTGCTTTCCGGATTCCGGAAGCTACGCTCTTTGTGCTTGCCGTCATTGGCGGCAGCCTGGGTTCCGTGATCGGTATGCACCTGTTTCACCACAAGACAAGACACTGGTATTTCCTCTACGGAATGCCGGTGATTCTTGTGATACAGATTCTTTTGATCCTGGCACTGGTCTTTTCACCGATTGAGATGAGCTTTTGGTAGGAGGTATTTATGCATATCGCGGTTTGCGACGACAATATTGCGGACAGGAAACAGATGGAGCGGCTACTCGGGCGCGCTTCCGACAGAAGGCTGCACACTACAGGCGTGCTCTATATCGACTCTTACGGGAATGTGGAGGCGGTTCTGCGCTCTCCCATGCTCTACGACGCCTTTTTCATCGACATGACGACCGGACCGGTCAACGGCTTCCAGCTTGCGAGAAAGCTGATCGACGCGGGCGTTGTGGCGCCCATCGTCCTGTGCATCTCGACGATCGACTATCCTTCCGTCATCAAAGCCGCTCTTGACAAGGTGCCGGAGGACGTCACGGAAGCCACGAACCACGACATTCTGCGCAGGCAGCTGCAAAAACAGATCCTGTATCTGCAAAAGCCGATCAAGGTCGATGAACTGGACCGAATGCTGGATCACGCGCAAAGCCTGAAAGCCGAGACGATCCCCACCATCGAACTGCGCGGGGAAAAGGACACGCTTTACGTCCACGAAGACGAGATCCTCTACGCGGTAAGGGACGGCAATTATCTGCACGTCGTGCTGACCGAGGGGCGCTCTCTCGATCTTTTGAGTACGCTGCCGAACTTTTATTCACAGCTCGTCATGTTTCCCAATTTTGTCATCATCTCCGAGTCCTGTCTGGTGAACGCCGCTTTTGTGGAAAAACTCTCGTTCTTAAAAATGACCATGAAAGACGGACAGATTTTCAGCGTGTCGCCGCTGGAACTGCCGAGAGTAAAAAAAGTGCTCGCAAACCTCAAATCGTAAAGCTCATAACGTCACGATCACGCCGCCGTCGTTGGCGTACATGCTGCTGACCCCCGCCGTGTCCATGACGACGACCTTTTGATAGGAAGCGCGCTTCTCCATGAGTTCCCGCATATAAGCCGCCCGTTCCGGGCAGTTGCAATGACAGATCATTAACGTCCTCTCCTGCGGCTTCTCCACATCCGCCACGATACAGTCCGCCATTTTCATAAGAGCCTTATGGATGCCGATCGCCTGTCCTTTCTGCTCGATCACGCCGCGGTTTCCCACCATCACGGGCTTAATGTTTAAAGTAGACGCCACCAGCGCTTTGACGCCGCTCATCCGCCCGTTTTTGCGCAGCGTCTCCAGATTATCCAGCACAAAATAAGTGCGCATCCGCCGCTTAAAAGCCTCCACTTCTTTCACGGTCTCCTCAAAGGAAAGCCCGGCTTCCTTACATGCAACGATCTTTGCCGCAAGCTGGGTCTCCCCGCAGCTTGCCGATTCCGAATCGATCACATGGATCTTCTTTTCCCCGTATTTCTCTATATACAGGCTCTTTCCCAGCTCCGCGCTGTTGTAGCTTCCGCTCAGATGCGAGGAGAGCGTCACCGCATAGATTTCTTCCGCCTCGTCATGATAGGCTTCCCGAAACTTTTCGGGGGACGGACAGGACGATTTCGGGCAGGTCGGGCACGCCGCCACTTTTTGCAAAAACGTCTTCTGGTCAAAGGTCTCGTCATCCTGTATCAATTCTTCGCCCACTTCCAACCCCAGCGGAACGATCTGAAAACGACTGTCATGTCTTTCTTTTTCGGGCAGTTCACAACAGCTGTCCACCACGATCTTATAACTCATAATGCCTCCATAACTATTTCATGTAGTTTTCATTACTACATATAATAACATAGAGTACCTCATATTGCAAACCTAATTTTGCAAATCTTATGTTCTATAGGATGCCCGAAATCATTCCTCTGATAACACTTTGATCCGTCCCTGCTCTTTTCCGTATTCGTCTCCGATCGTTCCGCCTAAATGCTCTCTTATGTATGTGCTCAAGACCTGATAATCCGACATTCCCTCGTCGATCAGGAGCTGATCATCCGCAAACATACATAATCCGTCTCCGCCCTCCTTGATCAGATAGTTGTGGGACGCCACTGTATACATCTGATCGGGTTTTAGCGGCAGATAGCTTCCGTCTTCCCGAAGCACTTCCGCATCTTGTACTCTGCGTTCTCCCTCCACCGATACAAACATGCCGTTTTCGTCTGTTACAACGGACGGCTCTACAGACAGATCAACTTGAAAGCGGATTCCTGACACCTGCTGGAAACCGCCGTTTTCTCCAACGGCATTTCCCGCGTCCGAAACCTCAGTCATCATCTGGGAACATGACATTTCCAGACAGTCCAATATCTCCTGCCCGCTTGCCTGTACCATGCAGAGCGTGTTCCCGTAAGGGTGCACCGCAATAATGTCTCCGTAAGTGACGCTGCCCGCCGCAATATCCGCCCTGATACCGCCGCCGTTGACAAAGGCGATGTCCGCGCCGGAGACTTCCCTGTACGCATCCGCGCAGAAATCTCCCAGATTCGTTTCCCTGCTGCGGACCAGCCGCACGCCGTCCGAACCGACTGTCGTCAGCTCCACGCTGCTGCTGCCTATTTTCTCGTTCAGCGTATCTTCATAGCGCTGCTGAATCTGTGCCACGCAGGCAGCCATTTCCTCATCCTCGTGCGGATAGCCCGTGATCAAGGTGGAAACCATCTGCCCTTTGGGCGTGATCATAAGCTGTCCGACCGCACTCATCTTTTCTCCGGTGGAAGATAAGAGCACCGGCTCTCCTTCTCTGTTTTCGACATATTCACAGGGAATCGTGCTGTGAGAGTGCCCGTCCAGTACGGCATTTGCGCCTGTCGTTTCCATGATCAGATCGGTCGAACGAAAAGGCTCCGAGACTTCGTCCGTTCCCAGATGCGTGAGCAAAACCACATAATCGGCGCCTTTCTCCCTGCATTCGTCAATGCTTTCCTGCACCGTGGCATAAAATGCCTCCTCCGTTTCTGCGCCAAAGCCATATACATATTCTCCGTTTTCATCCTTAAATACGGACGGCGTAGACGAGAGAACGGTTTCCGGCGTGGACACCCCGATAAATGCCACCTCCACATCCCCATACTGCTGCATGGCATAGGGTTTTACCGCGGACAGCTTATTCTCTCCGTCTCCGGAATACGTGATATTACAGCCAAGATACGCTGCATCAGAAACCGCGATCAACTCTGCAAGCTGATCCATGCCATAGTCAAACTCATGGTTTCCAAGCACCGCATAGTCGTAGCCTGTCCGGTTCATCAGCTCCACCGGATATGCCCCGTCCGACACGGTGCCGATCGCATCGCCCTGAATGGCGTCGCCGCAGTCCACCAGCGTAACATAAGGCGAGTCCTCCTCCAAAAAGCTGCGGTAAGCCGCAAGTCTTGCATACCCCATATTCCCATCCACCGCACAGTGGACGTCATTGGTATAAAGGATATAGATATTCCTGTTTTCTTCTTTCTGCGCACAGCCAAAAACAGCCGACAGCATAATGACCGACAGGGCCGCCGCACATACGCGCCGCAGGGGCGCTGTCTTTCGTTTCCCCATCTTTTGTCTCTCCTTTGTTTCGCCTTTTCGCTCTCACCATCACATGCAATTTAATATAGCATATTTTCTTCTTGTTTGCTATGTCAATTTTGTTCCAAAACACATTCCTTTTGTCGCAGATCAAAATTTTTCGTCCCCATCCTCTTTCCATATGTTATACTGATAGTCGGATATCGCGGATCCAAAATCACCGCAGCGGTTTAGCGCCGGGAAAGAAGGTCAGACCATGATCGCACTCAAGATCGGAAACATCAGACAGTTTATGGCAAAATTCCTTGCGGGAGACGATTTCGACGCATTCCTGCTGGAAGAAGCCGTCATCAGCACCTACAATACCTTTACCATCGACGGCAGGGAGAATCGGGATTTTTACACCGCGGAAGAATGGGAAGACAAAGAAAAAAGGCCCTACGAATTTTCCGCCTGGAAAAAAGTAAAGCCCGTCTGCTTCGATCTGATCAAGGGCAAACACACGCCCTCTGCTTTTCATTTCGTGCTGCATCTTGCTCCCGAGCACACTGACGCTGTCCTGAAAACGGGCGACACCGCCGTAACCGCCGATCAGGTGAAAGCCTTTGTCCTAAACATCCGCTACGACGGTACTGTGCTCACGCTCGTGACAG
>JAMPCE010000076.1 GCA_023666335.1 bacterium | reverse complement strand
TGGCGGGTATCGCCGTATTCGCATTGGGGTATGGAAATCAGAAATACAACGAAGCGTTGAAAAATCAGATTGACAAGATCATCCATACTTCCAATTATTATTACAATGTCCCGGCGATCGAGGCGGCGAAGAAGTTAAAAGAGATCTCCGGCATGGACAGGGTCTTTTTTACCAACAGCGGCGCGGAGGCTGTGGAGGGCGCCATCAAGACGGCGCGCAAGTACGCGTATTTAAAGGACGGGAAGACGGATCATGAGATCATCGCCATGAACCACTCTTTCCACGGACGTACGATGGGAGCGCTTTCCGTGACGGGAAATCCTCATTACAGGGAAGCGTTTGCGCCGATGATCGGCAATATCCGTTTTGCGGATCTGAATGATTTTGACAGCGTGATGGCGCAGGTGACGGACAAGACCTGTGCGATCCTATTTGAGACCGTGCAGGGAGAGGGCGGCATTTATCCTGCCACGGAGGATTTTATGCAAAAGGTCAGGGCGCTCTGCGACGAGCGGGATATCCTGATGATGTTAGACGAGATCCAGTGCGGCATGGGGCGGACAGGGACCATGTTTGCATGGCAGCGTTACGGCATCAGGCCGGATGTGATGACCACAGCCAAAGCGCTCGGCTGCGGCGTTCCGGTGGGCGCCTTTTTGATGACGGAGAAAGTGGGCGCGCATTCCCTTGCGGCGGGAGACCACGGCACGACCTACGGCGGCAATCCTTTAGCCTGCGCGGCGGTGAGCAAAGTGATCGACCTGTTTGGGAAGCAGGAGGTGCTCGCCAATGTAAAGCGGGTGGGCGCTTATCTGGAAAAGCGGCTGGAGGAACTTGCCGCAGAATTTTCCTGCGTGGAGACAAGGCGCGGCGTCGGTTTGATACAGGGGCTTGTCTTTGACAGACCGGTGGGGGATATCATCACGGAGGCGATGGACAGGGGGCTTGTCCTGATCAATGCCGGGACGAGCATCATTCGTTTTGTGCCCCCGCTTGTCATCACGGAGGAGCATGTAGATGAGATGATAACGATCCTGCGCGAGAGCGTGCGGAGCGTGTGCGGAGGAGAGCGGAAGTGACGTTTCAGAAAAGATTGGCGATGATCCTTGCCATCGCGCTGTGCGCGGGTGTGCTCTACGGAGCGGGGCGGCTCGGTATGACGGTGGAGAGCGCGGAGGAAGCGGAGCCGGTGGAGGAATCGCTGTTCGGACACCGGGAGACTTTGTATCTGTGGTACGCGGACGAGACGCTCACGGATTACTTAAACAGTATGGCTGTTTCCTACAGTGAATATCAGGACAGCGTGCGGGTGGTGCCTGTCTATACGCAGGGGCTGGAGTATCTGGAGACCATTAATCGGGCGTCCCTCCAGACGGAGGAAGGCCCCGATCTCTATATCGTAAGCAATGATTCTCTGGAAAAGGCGTATCTTGCGGGGCTTGCCAGCGAGATACAGCTTCCGGAGGGCGTCCTTTTCCCGGAGGAGCTTTTGCCGGAGACAGCGGTTCGCGCGGTGACTTACCACGACAGACAGATCGGCTATCCCTATTATTTTGAGACGAGCTGTCTTCTTTATAACAAGACCTATCTGGAGGACTGGGCAAGGGCACAGATCGTGTCGGAGCGGGATCTGGCGCTTGCGGAGGATGCGCAGGAACAGGCGGACAACGGCGAGGTGGAGGAGGAGATCAGCGAGGCTGTTGAGGAGGAAGAGATCACGGAGGAAGAACTTGCGGCAAAGCTTGAGGAGGCGCTTCCCGAGACGATAGACGGGATCCTGGCTTTCGCGGACGTCTACGATGCGCCGGAGCAGGTGGAGGCGGTCTTTAAGTGGGATGTGTCCGATATCTTCTACAATTATTTCGTGGTCGGAAACTATATCGACGTAGGCGGAAAAAATGGCGATGACGCGTCGTCCATCCATATTTATAATGAGGAGGCGATCCGCGCGCTGCGGGTCTATCAGAATCTGAACCAGTTTTTCTCCATTGACCCCAAGGAGATCAGTTACGATGGGGTTTTGCAGGACTTTCTGGACGGAAAGATCGTCTATACGGTAGCCACTTCGGACGCCCTTTCCAGGCTGCAAAAAGCGAAAGAAGACGGGGAGTTTGCTTACGAGTTCGGCGTATCCCGTGTGCCTGACGTGAGTGAAGAACTTGCTTCCGCCTCTTTATCGGTGACACAGTGCGTCGCGGTCAACGGCTATTCCGCCAAAAAGGAGATGGCAAACGAATTTGCGGTCTACCTGACGCTGCACGCGGCGGACGAACTTTACGCGAGAACGGGAAAGCTGCCCGTGCACAGCGGCACGACCTACGCGGATCCTGCTGCGGCGGCATTTCTTTTGGAATATGAAAATTCGGTGCCCATGCCGAAGATGATCGAGACCAGCAATTTCTGGGTGGAGCTGGAGATCGCTTTTGCCAAGATCTGGGAGGGAGACGACGCCAACGATGCGCTAAAGGCGCTGTCGGAGCAGATCATGGGGCAGGTGCTCGGCGAGGCTTACGAGGAGGAATATATCGACGTGCCGATTCCCGTGGAGGAAGTCGAGGAGACGGAGGAAGAAGGAGAAGAAGCGCAGGAAGAATAATTATCGACCAATATGGTCAATATAAGACAAGACGGTTTTTGCCGCCTTGTCTTTTTCTATATTTATGGTTTCGGAGGAAAAATCAATGCTTGGATTTTGGATCGCGATCCTGTCGGGGGCGCTGATGAGCATACAGGGCGTCTTTAACACGCAGGTCACAAAACAGTCGGGGATCTGGGTGGCAAACGCCTTTGTCCAGTTTACGGCGCTTCTGGTCTGTCTGGCAGTCTGGCTTGTTTCCGACAGGGCTTCTTTTGCCACGCTTCTGAAAGTAGAGCCGAAATATATGCTGCTTGGCGGTGCGATAGGCACCTTTATCACCTACACGGTCATCAAGAGCATGGAGCAGTTAGGTCCCGCGCGGTCGGCTATGTTCATCGTGGTCTCCCAGCTCATCATCGCCTATGTCATCGAGATCTTTGGACTTTTCGGCGTGGAAAAGCAGCCGTTTGAGTTGAAAAAAGTCCTGGGAGCGGGTGTGATGATCGCGGGAATTATCATTTTTAAGTGGACATAGTCTGAAATTTATTTTACAATGGAAATACAACGCATAGCGGGACCTCCCGGTGAGCGGCAATAGCCGGAAAGGGAGACTATGCAGAAGAAAAACCAAATAAGATATACGAAAAAACTGGTGCTTACGGGGGCGCTTTTTGCGGCGGCGCTCTTGTGCGGCTGCACGAGAAAGGACGATCTCGTATTTCTCACAGAGGAGACGGGAAAGGCGGAAAGCGCGGATGCAGACGGCTCAGTCCCTGATCTTGCGGAGGAAACGGAGGCAGGAATCGAGTCTGCGTCGGCTGTGGAAGCGGAAGCGGAGAGTGCGCCGCTCTGCGTGCATGTCTGCGGGGCTGTGGAAATGCCCGGCGTCTATGAACTTCCGGCGGGAAGCCGGGTCTATGAGGCTGTACAGGCAGCAGGGGGTTTTTCGGCGGATGCGGATCAGAATTATGTAAACCAAGCACAGATCCTCACGGACGGCGTAAAGCTCGTGATCCCCACCGGGGAAGAAGCGGCAGCGGCAGCAGGCGGAACGCCGGACGCGCAGGTAAAAGCACAGGAAATGGGAGGAGAGGCGCCGCAGATCGGCATTGTCGGAGGCGGCGAGGCGTCTGCCGGAGAATCAGCCGGGGGCACGGGCACAAAGATCGATATCAATACCGCCTCGGAAAAGGAGCTCTGCAATATTCCGGGGATAGGGCAGACCCGCGCGGCGGCAATCATTGCTTACAGGGAATCCCACGGCAGTTTTACGAAGCCGGAGGACATCATGAAAGTGAGCGGCATCAAAGAGGGGATGTACGAAAAGATAAAGGACAGTATCAGTGTAGGAAATTGACTTGAGCAGGTAAGGGCAGGGAACATGGCACAGAGAGTTTTGGTAGTGGATGATGAGAAATTGATCGTGAAAGGGATCTGTTTCAGTTTGGAGCAGGACGGCATGGAGGTGGACTGCGCCTATGACGGGGAGGAAGCCTTACGTCTGGCGGAAGCGAATGCTTATGATATGATCCTGCTTGACGTTATGCTGCCTAAGATGACAGGGTTTGAGGTCTGCCAGCAGATCCGCGGTTTCTCCAGTGTTCCCATTGTCATGCTGACGGCAAAAGGCGATGATATGGACAAGATCCTGGGGCTTGATTACGGCGCGGACGACTATATCACAAAGCCTTTCAACATTCTCGAAGTAAAGGCGCGCATCAAAGCGATCATGCGCAGGACGAACCGCAGGTTTCCGCAGAAAGAAGAGTCGGTAAAGATGGTGGAACGCGGGGAAATGCGTCTTGACTGCGAGGGACGGCGGGTCTATATCCGGGACCGGGAGATCAACCTCACGGCGAAAGAATTTGAAGTGCTGGAACTTCTGATGAAAAATGCCGGAAAAGTCTACAGCAGGGAGGAACTTTTAAAGCTGGTGTGGGGAAGCGACTATCCCGGCGACGTGAGGACCGTCGATGTACATATCAGAAGGCTGCGCGAAAAGATAGAGGACGTTCCCGGCGAACCCATGTATGTGCGTACTAAGTGGGGGGTTGGATACTACTTTGCCTAAATTTCATTTTCATCAAATTACATTCTTGAGAAGCCTGAAAGTACGCATTTTTCTGATCTTACTCATTGTCGGGCTGATCCCCTGTTTTGTCATGCGCTATGCGATCCTGCAAAACTATGAGCGGCGGGCGGTAACGGTCAGGACCTCTGACGTCGCAACGCAGGTCAGGATCCTGGCGAATCATCTGATCACTTACCATTATCTGGAGGATACCTCCTCGGAGGTGATCAACGCGGAGCTGGAACAGCTCTCGAATCTTTATGACGGCCGTGTGCTCATCATCAATACGGAACTGCGGATCATCAAGGACACCTATGGCATCAGCGAGGGCAAGACCATCATATCGGAGGAAGTCATCCGCTGTCTGCGGGGAGACGGCACGGAAAGTTACGACAGGGAAAACGGCTATATCGAGATGACCATCCCCATCACGGAGACTGTGGAGTCGGAGCTGCTCGTCGGTTCCGGGGACGCGTTTGAGCTGGTGCGGGGCGTCATGCTGGTGAGCGCCTCAAACGACAGCATCATTGCGACAATGGAAATCCTGAACCGCCAGGCTGTGGTGGTGGAGTCGATCGTGGGCGTGCTGATCTTCGTGGTGACGCTTTTGGTCTCAAAATATCTCTTCCAGCCGTTTAAGAAGATCATAGAGGCTTTGGACCAGGTGCAGGAAGGCTACACAAACGAACCGATCTCGGTGCCGGACTGTCTGGAGACGGAACATATCGGGGACGCGTTCAACAGGGTGCTGGGGCGTATGAAAATGCTGGATGATTCCAGACAGGAGTTTGTGTCGAACGTCTCGCATGAACTCAGGACGCCGATCACCTCGATGAAAGTGCTGGCGGATTCGCTGATCACGCAGAAAGATGTACCGCTTGCGGTCTATCAGGAATTTATGACGGATATCGCTGCCGAGATCGAGCGGGAGGACAAGATCATAAACGACCTGCTCTCTCTGGTGAAGATGGACCAGAAGTCGGCGGATCTGAATATCTCCCAGGTGGATATCAACGCGCTGGTGGAACTGATCATGAAGAGGCTTCGTCCCATCGCCATGCGCAGGGACGTACAGCTTGTGTATGAGAGTCTGCGGCCCGTGACAGCCTCGGTGGACGAGGTGAAGCTGACACTGGCGCTGTCCAATCTGGTAGAAAACGCGATTAAGTACAATAAAGAACATGGTTTCGTAAAAGTGACGCTGGACGCAGACCATCAGTTTTTCACGGTGCAGGTGGAGGATTCCGGCGTGGGCATTCCGGAGGAGGAGCTGGACCACATCTACGAGCGGTTTTACCGCGTGGATAAGTCCCGTTCCCGCGAGATCGGCGGCACGGGTCTCGGGCTTGCCATTACAAAGAGCGCCATCCTCATGCACCGGGGCACCATCAAAGTGTCGAGTCTGGAGGGTGAGGGGACGGACTTCACGGTGAAGATACCGCTCAAATATATCGTGTCGCAGCCGGAAGAACGGCGGAGAAAGAAAAGGGCGTAGAATGCGGAACATGATCACGGATCACACGAAAAAGAGAAAGAAAAGCATTTTTTGTCTGGGTATCCTGCTTGCGGCGGTGCTCGTCGTCTGCTGCGCCTGCGCGGGCGGAGGCGATAAACAGGAAGGGATGGTCTACCAGCTATATTATGTAAACAATGACGAGTCAAAGGTCATTTCCAGAGAGTATCGGAGCGAGACGACGGACGATTCGCTTCTCTTGGAGGAACTTTTGCAGCAGCTGGCTGTGATCTCGGAGCGGCTGGAGTATGAGACGCCCCTTGCCAAAGAATTTACGCTGATGGATTATACGCTGGACAACGGTCTGCTCACGCTTGATTTTGACGAGCGTTACAGGGATCTGCGGGGCGCGCGGGAAGTGCTGGTGCGGGCGTCCATCGTGCGGACGGTGACGCAGGTAAAACAGGTGGAGAGCGTGGCTTTTACGGTGAAAGGGGAGCAGCTTGTCGATCAGGCGGGCGTGGCGATCGGCGTGATGAACGCCGACAGCTTTATCGAGAATGCCGGAAACGAGATCAACGCCTATGAGAAAGTGGATCTCCGCCTTTATTTTGCCAACGAATCCGGGGATTATCTGGTGGAGGAAAGCCGCCGGAACGTGGTGTACAACAGCAATATCTCTCTGGAAAAGCTGGTGGTGGAAAAACTGGTGGAGGGACCGATGGCAGAGGGCGCTTATCCGACCATCAATCCGGCGACAAAGGTTCTTAGCGTCACGGTGAAAGATGGAACATGTTATGTAAACCTAAGTGGTGAGTTTTTGAATCAGACTTACAACGTGACTTCCGATGTGACGATCTACTCCATCACAAACTCGCTGGTGGAGCTTACGAATGTGAACAGGGTGCAGATCGCGGTGGACGGAGAGACCGATATCTCCTATCGGGAGAAACTGAGTCTGAATAACGTGTTTGAAAGGGATCTGGATATGCTGGAATCTACGGGAGTCAGATAACGGAAAATTTCATAAAAAAGGAGATGATGCACTATGCGCAGACCCTTATGCCTGCTTGGGCTGGCATTTGCGGCAGTGCTGCTTTTGGGAGGCTTATTGATTCCGAAAGAGACGGGAGATTACGGCGGGCTGGATCGGGAGAAAATGACGGTTCTCGGCGTCGTTACCGGAAAGGAACATAAGATTTCGCAGGAAAAGGAAGTATCGGTACTATCTTTGGGACAGGTCATTGTCCTGAAAACGGATCGGGCGGAAAGCCTGATACGGATTCTGAATCATTCTGAGAAGGATCGATCCCGAAATATCGGGGAATATACCGCAAAACAGATCAGAGCATATTGTAAAAAGAACAGGGAAAGCTTGTGCCTTTCCGGCGCGGAGGATGTGGAAGGGCTGCTGTGCTATTTAGAGGGAGAGGAACCTGCCGTGGGGAGCCTGGTCGTGATGGAGGGAAAGTTTTATGCCTTTTCCCGCGCCACGAATCCGGGAGAGTTCGATGCGGCTGGCTACTACCGCACGATGGGGCAGCAGGGCAGGCTGATGCAGGCTTTACTCCTTGCGGACGACGGCACGGAGGACGTTTTTCGGGAGGGGCTGTATCAGTGCAGGAATTATCTTTCGCTTCTTCTGCGGGCGTGCTGCCCCGAGCGGGAGGCTGCCGTCCTGGGGGCGATGCTGTTAGGAGAAAAGGGGCTTTTGGACGAGGAGATCAAGGGGCTGTATCAGCGAAACGGCATCGTGCACATTCTGGCGATCAGCGGTCTGCATCTGTCTCTTCTGGGAATGGGCTTTTACAGGCTGATGCAGTTTTTGCGGACGCCAAAACCAGTTAACATAATATTGACTGTCGCGCTGATGTACTGCTACGGCGTGATGACAGGCATGGGCGTATCCGTCGTGCGCGCGCTTGTGATGTTTAGCATGAAGCTTATTGCGGACCTGCTCGGAAGAAGTTACGATCTGTTTACCGCCATGATGACGGCGGCGCTTCTCATTCTGGTCAGGCAGCCTCTCTATCTGTTTCACAGCGGCTTTCAGTTTTCTTTTGGCGCGATCTGCGGCATCGGTTTTCTGCAAAAGGTATCCGTGCATTTTCCGAAAAAGCCGAAAGCCATAAATGCGCTGTTTACGGGAGTCTGGATCTCTCTGTCCACCCTGCCCGTGTACCTGTGCAGTTATTATGAATTTCCGCCTTACTCGGTGCTTCTGAATCTCATGGTGATCCCCTGTATGGGCATCGTTTTGGGAAGCGGCGTTCTGACGCTTGCCGCAGGGGCTTTTTATCTGCCGCTTGGGCGGGCAGCCGCGCTGCCGGGAATCGCGGTCCTTACGCTCTATGAAAAATGCTGCGGATTCTGCGCGGAGCTGCCGGGCAGCAGATGGGTCACGGGGCGTCCCGCAAACGTCAGGGTGATTTTCTTTTTGATCCTGTTGGCTGTGCCGGTACTTTTTGCAAAAAAGATGAGGAGGCGGCAGTTTTTTGCGGGGGTTATCTTCGCGGCGGCGATTCTTGTCGTGCGCGTTCCCGCAGGATTTGAGCTGACTTTTCTGGACGTGGGGCAGGGGGATTGTATCTATGTGAGCGGATCGGGCGGAAAGCATATCCTGATCGACGGCGGCAGCTCCGATCAGAGCGATGTGGACGAATACAGGATCCTGCCTTTCTTAAAATACAGGGGCGTTTCTTTTCTTGACGCCGTGTTTGTCACCCATCCGGACAGCGATCACGAGAACGGGATCCGCGGAATGCTGGAAAACTGCGAGGAGAGCGGCGTGCGGATCGGGGCGTTGGTCATGCCGGATGCGGCGCAGGAGAGCCGGAACGGGAATTATATGACACTTGTGTCGCTTGCAGAGAGTCGGGGCGTTGCGGTGCGCTATATCTCCTGCGGGGACCGACTGTCGCTTGGGAAAGTTATGTTAACCTGCATCCATCCGCAGAAAGGATATGCGAATCAGGACACCAATGCCTATTCCACGGTGCTCTCCCTGACATACGGGGATTTTTCCGCGCTGCTTACGGGAGATCTGGAGGGAGAGGGGGAGAGCCTTGTCACGCAGCGGCTGGCACGGATGCGGGGCGGTACGGCGCAGCTTCCGGAACGGTTTACCCTGCTCAAGGTGGCGCATCACGGTTCCCGAAATTCCACGGCGGAAGATTTTCTTGCCCTCACAAGACCGCAAATCGCACTGATCTCCGCAGGGCGGGGCAATTCTTACGGGCATCCGCACAAAGAGACGATAGAGAGACTGCAAGACCAGAGCTGCCGCATTTACCGGACGGACACGAGCGGGGCGGTCACGTTCCGCGTGAGAGGAAAAGGGCTGCGTGTGGAAGCCTTTCTGGAACGGTGAGAAGATTTTTTGAGGACGATTTTTGAAAATCAGATTGAGCGGCGGTCTCGGATAGAGTATACTGTTAGTATATGAAGAAACTAAACGAGGAGATCAGGACGGGACAATTGAAACAGGCATACCTTTTCTGCGGGGAGGAGGCTTATCTGCGCAGACAGTACAGGGACAGGGTCAAAAAAGCTCTTCTGGGGGACGGCGATCTCATGAATCTGCACTGTTTTGAGGGGAAAGGCATCCTTGCGGGCGAGGTGATCGATCTGGCGCAGACCATGCCCTTTTTAGCGGAAAGGCGGGTGCTCGTGATCGAGAACAGCGGCTTTTTTAAGAAAGGCGGAGAGGAACTGGCGGCGTATCTGGGAGAACCCGCTCCCACGGCATTTTTTCTGTTCGTCGAGCCGGAGATCGACAAGCGGAGCAGACTTTATAAGACGGTGAGCGCGAAAGGACGCGTCATCGAGTGCACAACGCCCGACGAAGCCACGCTGAAACGCTGGGTGGTGGAGCTTCTCTCTAAGGACGGAAAGCGGATCACGGAGAGAGACCTTACTTTTTTTCTGGAAAAGACAGGGACGGATATGGAGAACATCCGGGGGGAGGTCGAGAAACTCGTCTGCTACTGTATGGACCGGGATGTGGTCACGGCGCGGGATATCGAGGAAGTCTGCGTCAGGCAGATCGGCAGCCGGATCTTTGACATGGTGGAGGCGGTGGCGGACAAACGGCAGAGGCAGGCGATGGAACTTTACTACGACCTGCTGACCTTAAAAGAACCGCCGATGCGGATCCTTTTTCTGATCGCCAGACAGTTCAATCTTCTTTTGCAGGTCAAGGAGTTAAAGAACAAAGGATATGACGCGAACACCATCGGCACGAAGACGGGACTGGCGGGCTTTATCGCGAGAAAATATGTGTCGCAGGCATCAAAGTTCAAGGAGGCGGAATTAAAGAAAGCGCTGTCGGAATGCGTGGAGTGCGAGGAAGCCGTCAAGACAGGCAGGATGAACGACGTCATGAGCGTGGAACTTTTGATCGTCAGGCGCAGTATGCAGACACAAGACAAGACGTAGTCTAAAAGTTTCGTTAAGTTTCGCAGGTTTTGGTTGCGGACAGGGGGTTTATTACAGTACAATAGAAGAAAGGAAGAAAGAAAGTAACATTTTCGGAGGAATCACATGAGCATGAAAATTGTCTGTCTGGATCTGGAGGGCGTTCTGGTGCCGGAAATCTGGATTGCTTTTGCAAAGGAGAGCGGCATTCCGGAACTTACAAGAACGACCAGAGACGAGCCGGATTACGATAAACTGATGAACTGGAGGCTTGGTATCTTAAAGGAACACGGGCTGGGGCTTTCTCAGATTCAGGAGACGATTGCAAAGATCGATCCGATCCCGGGGGCAAAGGCGTTTCTTGACGAACTGCGGCGCATCACGCAGGTCATCATCATCAGCGATACCTTTACACAGTTTGCGGGACCGTTGATGGAAAAGCTGGGCTTGCCCACGATCTTCTGCAATTCGCTGGAAGTAACACCGGACGGGGCGATCACAGGATATCGGATGCGGATACAGGACTCGAAACTCACTACGGTAAAGGCGTTACAGTCCATCGGCTACGAGACCATCGCCGCCGGGGACAGCCACAACGATTTGGGGATGATCCGGGCTGGCAAGGCGGGATTTCTGTTTAAGAGTACGGAGCAGATCAAGAAAGATCATCCGGAGATTCCGGCATATGAGACTTATGAGGAACTGATGGCAGCCATGAAAAAGGCGATTTTGGATTGATAAAAAAGGAGAGGAGGCATGAGTTTTATGAAATGTGTGCGTGTGGCTTTTGAAGCGAATGTAGAGAAGTATGAGGTCGGCAAGGGAATGGAGGACGGCTTTGAGCTCTGGACGGAAGTGGTGACGAGGGGCTGGTTTGTCACGGACTCTCTGGTGCAGATTAAAAAGGAGAACGGCGCGATCGTCTGTCCTTACATCCTGCATAAGCGGGGCAAGACCTTTATCGGCGAGGGAGATTACATCATCACGGAGGCGGACGGTTCCCGCCATGTATGCAGCGGCGATAAGGTATTTAACAGATATAAGCCCGTTGAAGAATAAATTGAATAGGAATCATGTAAACTAAGTTATGTAAACTAAAACGAAAATGGGGAGTCATCCGAAAGGATGGCTCTTTCTTTGTTGTTAAGTCCTGTTTATGGGACTTATGAAATGCTATAGTGGTCAATAACAAGGGGGTGCTGCGGATGAGATGGGGTTTTGGCATGATCACGGCGTTATTGATCTTTGTGTCCGCTCTGAGCGTGGGCGCGACGGTCATGTAAGAGCCGGGTTGACAACACAGAACGTTTGTTCTATACTGAAATAAAGAACAAACGTTCTGCATTGGCGGCGGTGAGAAAGGAATGACAATTTGGCATTTTGGGATTATACTAATAGAGAATGATTTTAAAAAAGGAGATTCCTATGAGACATAATCCCAGACCACAGGAAATGTACAGGCATTTTAAGGGAAAACAGTATCAGATCAGGTGTCTTGCGAAGCACAGCGAGACGGGCGAGATGATGGTGGTTTACCAGGCGATGTATGAGCCGTTCGAGACGTATGTGCGTCCGCTTTCCATGTTCATGGAAGAGGTAGACCGGACGAAATACCCTGATGCCGGACAGAAATACCGCTTTGCCCTCCTCGGAGAAGAAGAGGAAGAGGAAGAGGCTTTCGAGCCTGCGGCCGATCAGCAGGCAGAAGAGATTTCTGCGCCTGTAGTCGATCAGCAGACGCAACTGAATATCGATCCTCTGGTATTGGCGTTTCTCGACGCGGGTTCCTATGAGGAGCGGCTTACGATCCTCGATTCGCTTCACAGCAGGATCACGGACGATATGATAAACACGATGGCGGTGTCCGTGGATCTGGAGATCAAAGAAGGCGAGATAGAGGACAGGTACGCGGAACTCAGGAACTGTCTGCTCACGTTCGAGCGATACGAGTGCAGCAGACTCAGATAATGCAGCGGAAAGCCCCTGCCGGAGAGATCGCGGACGGGGGTGCTTTATGGCTTACGATCTGGAAAACAAACTCGTGGTGGGGGTTTCGTCCCGAACGTTGTTTGATCTGACGTATGAAAACAAAATATTTGAGGAGGAGGGCGTGGAGGCGTACAGCCGCTATCAGGTGGAGCACGAGGACGATCTGCTCCGCCCGGGTCCCGGTTTTCCGCTGGTGCGGGCGCTCTTAAACCTTAACGAGCTGCCGGGCAGAGAGGGCTCCGTGGAGGTCATCATCATGTCCAGGAACAGCCCGGACTCCTCCCTGCGGGTCTTTAAGGCGATCGAGCATTACGGGCTGCGCATTACCAGAGCGGTGCTTGCGGGCGGCGGTTCCCTTGCCCCTTACCTGTCGGCTTTTAAGACGGATCTCTTTTTGTCGGCGTGCGAGGATGATGTGCAGCGGGCGATCGACTCCAATATTGCGGCGGGCATCATCTGCACAGAGGGCATAGCGACGTATGACTGCGAACACCGGATCCGGCAGATCAGGATCGCGTTTGACGGTGACGCGGTACTTTTTTCGGATGAATCCGAGCGGATCTTTCAGGAGCAGGGATTGCAGGCTTTTGAGGAAAATGAGAGGCGGAATGCCGACAATCCCCTGCAGGCAGGTCCTTTTGCGAAATTCTTAAAGACGCTCTCCAATTTACAAAAGGATTACCCGGGAGAGGAGACGCCGATCAGGACGGCTCTGGTCACGACCAGATGCGCGCCTGCGCACGAGCGCGTCATCCGCACGCTGCGGGCATGGGATGTGCGTATCGACGAGGTGTTCTTTCTGGGAGGGATCAGCAAAAAGGATGTCTTACAGGCATTCGGCGCACATATCTTTTTTGACGACCAATCCGCGCACACGCTTCCGGCTTCCGAGGTGGTTCCCTCAGCCAGAGTTCCCTACAGAAATCGGGAATGCGCGGAGGAGATCGAG
>JAMPCE010000075.1 GCA_023666335.1 bacterium | reverse complement strand
CTATGATGTTTGATACTGACGGCTTTATGAAGATCGTCAATGATTTTATGGACGGGCAGAAAGAAAAGTGTTCCTATTGACAAGCACGAATGTGCGGGAGTATACTGAAAATGGTTAGCGGCTACTAACTAATGTGGTCGCTTTTATTTGGAAAATGGTTAGTATCTGCTAACCGAGGAGGAGGAGCGCAATGGGAAAGACAGAGAATCACTATAACGATATCGGCATCAGCAGCGAGCCGGATATGCCGAGGATACGGCACCTTATGAAGATCGGGCTTTTCGCGGCTCTCATGGTTCTGACCGGAGATATGCTGTTGGGGTATGGAGCGGCGGAAACGTCAGTATCCGGCATTCCCGTGACTTTTGCAAGATATCTGACCGTGTCGGACATAAGGATTTTTTGGTCGGCGCTTTTGGGGATGATAGGCATCCCGTTAGAATGCCTCTGCTATTTTGCGATTTATCGGCTGATTGCAAGTAAAAGCGAAACCTATGCGCATACATACCGCGCGGGGATCTTCGGCTGCCTGATCTTTGGCGGCTGCGGTGTTCATGTTCCCTGCTGCGCGGTGGTCTATTTCCTGAAAAAAATGTATGAGGTCAATCCGGATACCGCATATGAGATGACAGTGGAATTTCTGACTTATTTCCTTGCGCCGGCGACGAGTCTGTTTCTGATTTTCTTTTTTATATTGACCGTGACGCAGATAAAAGCTTTTGCAAAGGGATTCACGCCGCTTCCGCAATGGACATGGGTGTTTTCGGTTCTGTTCGGGATGCTTGCGGCGGTACTCTTGAAGATGCCGAACCTCCCTCTGACAAATGCGCTTGCGACGGGCTGGATCAGCCTCGGAAATCTCTGGCTGTTTGGCGGTCTGCTTTTGGTAACGGGAAAAAGGGGGTAAAGTCCTATGATCTTTGTTTTGCAGATGTTCCTTTATTTGCTGTTTTTCACGGTCTGTATCAAACTGTTGGTTCTGGATGATCCGCTTCGGGGGATTTTCTTCTATCCGAAGCCGATCCAGCAGCGGGTGTATGAGCTGGGGCTTACGACGAAAGAAGAAGCGAAAAGGCGCCAGAAGATCTTTTTTACCGCGCTTGTTTTGGGCATCGCGATCCTGCCGATAGTCTTTATCGGATGCTGGAGCGGCATTTCCGATTTTAAGACGGCGTTTCTTAGGGCGGTTATTTTCCTGGAGACGATGAATTGGTATGACGGCATCGTCGTGGACGAAATATGGGTAAGGTTTGATCCGTTTTGGGTCATCAGGGGCATGGAAGATCTGTCTCATGTAAAGGATTGGAAATTTGTGCTCAAGGAGAGAGTCGCGATGACGATCGTTTATCTTCCCGTGGCGGCGGTTCTTGCAAAACTGGCGGTTATGATCTGACATGGAGGAGTGATATGATAATAAAAATGTTACTGCTATTGGTGTTTGTCGGACACGCACATATATAAGGCTTGACATCTGGCGTACAGAATGTTATCCTGTAGGTGGCGTACAGAATGTAATCCACGAAAGAAGGATAACCATGCAGCAAATATCGGACTATGAATTGGAACTCATGAAAATCATATGGGCTAACGGCGGCACAGCTTTCTATGCGGAGATCGTCAGGGCGTTAGAGGATAGAGGAACGCCGTGGACAAAAAACACGATCATCACGCTGCTTTCACGTCTTGCCAATAAAGGCTTCTTAAAAGCAAGTAAAACAGGTTTCCGCAATCAATATACGGCGACGGTTTTGGAAACTGACTATCAGGAGGCGCAGACACAAACTTTGCTTGATAAACTCTATGAGGGCAGCGCGAAAGGGCTTGTCTCTACATTGATTCAAAAAGAGTTGCTTTCACCCGATGATTACGAAGAGCTGCGAAAGTATTGGAAAGGCGGTGAAAGCGGTCAATGAATGAAATGCTGAAAGTCGTTTTATCGCTTTCTTTCTCCGGCGCTCTGCTGATCGTCCTGCTTTTGCTGTTCTGCTCTTTGTTCAAAGAGCGGCTTGGTAAGCGATGGCAATATTATATTTGGCTTGTGGTTGTGGCTCGTCTATTGCTTCCGTTTGCGCCGGAAACAAACCTGACGACGATGCTTTTTCAAGGGTTTGACAGGGCGGTGGAACAAAGCAGGGCAGGTTCTGTTTTCACGCGGCAGGACGGCATGGCGGATACCGCCGATCGATCCGAAACGAATGATGCGGGAAAAGATAATTTATATAATGCACCAATGGAAACAGCCGGCAATTCTGCGGAAAATGCGACAACAGAGGAAGCGATTCATAACCCTGCGGAAAGTACAACAACAGCGGGAACTGTCATTCGTTTTGTGAGAAACGCGGCAGCAGCAGTATGGAATCATCTCTGGTTAGGCTGGCTTGTGACAGCGCTTATTCTGTTTATTCGGAAGATCACAATTTATCAGGACTTTGTGAAATATCTTAGAGCCGGCTGCGTGGAAGTGGCGGATATTGACTTGTTAGAACGATTTGGCAGATTGGTGGAGCGAAACGGGATAAAAACCACGGTGGAGTTATACACGAATCATCTGATTTCATCGCCGCTTTTGATCGGTTTTTTCCGCCCCTGTATCATACTTCCGACGACAGAACTTTCGCTTGTGGATTTTGACTATACGATCCTGCACGAACTGACGCATTTCAAACGGCGGGATATGTTTTATAAATGGCTGGTGCAGTTTTGCGTCTGCGTACATTGGTTTAATCCGTTTGTTTACCTGATGAGCCGTGAAATAAGCAGGGTTTGTGAACTTTCCTGCGATGAGGCTGTGATACGGGGGCTTGATGCGCAGGGGCGGCGCGCCTACGGAGATACTCTGTTCAATGCAATCGGGCGCGGCGGAAATTACAGGGACGCTTTTGTTTCTCTCACGCTGCATGAGAGCAGGGAATTGTTGAAAGAAAGGTTGGATGCGATCATGAATTTTAAGAAAATGCCTAAATGGGGGATTGGCATTGCTTTTCTGTTTACGGTTGTGTTTGTCTGCGGATCCGGCTTTTTGGGTGCGTATGCGGCGAATGCGGATCATCAGGCAAATTCTGCTGTCGGGACGGACGCCGTTTCCTTATATACCAATTCTGCGGAAATCATCGGCTTTCAGGACGGTGAAGAGACGATAACCAAAGAGGTCGCAATCCATATTACGGAGCAAAATACAAAAATCCAACTCAATGCTACCGCTGACGGGGACAGCCATAGGACGCTGGAAGTGATCGATCCAAACGGTGAAGTGGTACGGACCTATACCTTTGACCAGAACGGATTTCTGTCAGGCAGCCAGGAGTATCTCATCGCAGGTGATATGATCATGGTGACAGACGCCGTGTACCCCGGCATCTGGTATGTGCGGTTAAGCACAGATCAGACGCCGGCTGAAAAGACGGTTGTAACCGCAAAGCTGGTTGATTTATTCGTATGGGGATTTGCATCTGATGATATATTCGATCGTGAAAAGGAAGATGCGGCTGATCCGGAAGATACTCCAAATATCGAAGACAGCCCGATGATCGATGAGCAGTTGACCGCCCGGATATATGATTATTACAGGACTTATGAGCAAACGAAGAAGGATATTCAAAACGGTTATATCGTGAATACGGGCGTTTCTTTTTCGGAACGAATGATGCCTGTCGTAACACCCGGAGGCGGAACTGGATTTTATGTAAACCACGACAACCGCATAGATCTTTCCATTACTTTAGAAAATCTGATAGACGGGTCGAAACGCCATTTCTGGCGGCCTGTTACCGACGTATCCTTTGTGCGTTTTGAAGTATTCGACCCGTCAGGCGATGTTGCCTATTCTTTTTACAAAGAGGGAAAAGATATCGAAAACGCGGTTGACATTGATACGACATTAGACGTATATCCGGGGGAGTGGCGGTATCGGATTTCTTTTGCCTATACAACGAACGGAGTCGATACGTCGGACATGGCGTTTTCCCTAAGATATCAAACCATCTATGAAGACGATATCCAGTGGCTGATCGATCATAAGCTGAATGGGGACTAATAAAATTTATAACAATTTAAGCACCGCGGGAATTACGAAAACTCAAAAAATCTATTTACAAAGTCTTTTATAGATGATATATTATAATCAAGTGAAAAACATTTGTGGCTGCTTTCATGGCAGCCATAACTTTCCGGCGTTTCGCCATATTTCACAGTTTTAAGGCAATTTGTTATCGCAAAGAAAAACAGAAAGGATAATTTTATGTCAGAAAAAACACCTAAGGAAGAAACCGCAGCTTATGATGGTCGTAAACTGTGGGATGAGATTTTAAAGGCAATTGTTGACACTATGCCGGAGCAACTATTTCCGTTGTTTCAGGAAGTTTACGGAAAGGATTACCCGAAAGGAACTTCCATTGTGCTGTTAAAGACAGAGACTTCTACATTTTGGGAAAGCGCGGAAGATGTGCCAAGTTCTACCTTTATGGATATCGCACTTCTGGTAGGCGGCACAGATTACTATCATCTGGAGTGCCAGATGGAGAACGATCATGAAATGGTGATTCGCATGTTTGCTTATGACGTGCATTTCGCAATCACCCATGCGAAAAACATAGATGGTGATACCGGAGAGATTACACTTAAGTTTCCTCATTCTGTGGTGATTTATCCCGCAAAAAACAGCAGGATTCCCGACCGTCTTAAGTGTCGCATATTGTTTCAGGATAACAGCGAGCATATCTATCAGATTCCGACTGTAAAAATCCAGAGTTATTCTTTGGAAGAAATCAGAAATAGACATTTGACATTGTTCCTGCCTTATACAATACTTCGTTTTCGTATACAAAAAAACCGAAAGAAATTCACCAAAAAAGAATTGACAGAGTATCTGGATGAGGTTATATTGATTTTAGAGAAAGAAGTATCTGAGGGCAATCTTACACAGTTACAGTGCCGTGACTATATAAGATTACTGCGGCATGCAGCAAAGCGGATATTTGCAGAACACATGGAACTGCGAAAGGAGGTCGATAAGATGACAGAACGGTTGATCAGACTGCCCAGTGATGAGTACAGGGAAATGGAAGAAAAACTTGAAGCGAAACTCGAAGCGAAACTCGAAGCGAAACTCGAAGCGAAATACGAAATGGAACTCGCCAGACAAAAGGAAGAAAACGCCAGGCTGATGGCGAAGGTTCAGCATTTACAGGAGCAGCTTCAACTGGCAGGAACGAATTGAGCGAGATTCCCGAATGCTTTATCCGGAGATGTTACGCAGTAGATAATTCATGAATTGACAGCACAAAGAAGATGATGTATATTAATAACAGTTAGCGGCTACTAACAAATGGGGCCGCTTTCGTTTGACAGGCGGTTAGCATACACTAACCTTGCTCGCGGGAAATGGGAAAAACCAGTGAAAAAAACGGAAAATACGAGGAATAAGTGTGATGATGCATGAAAGCAGAGAGGTCGTTTTACAGGAAAAACGGCAGATCATTCTTTTGGAGGGGAAAGCGGAAAATGCGCCCGTGATGATTCTGTTTCACGGCGGTCCGTGGGCGCCTGTCCTCTACGGAGAAGCATACGGCGGATATTATCCGGAACTTTCGGAAAGATATCTCCTTGTGTGGTGGGATCAGTACGGCTGCGGGAAAAATTATGTGAAAGATCCGGGCGAACTTGTCGTCGAGGATTTTGCGAAAATGGCGGTCGATCTGACGGATGAGATCCATAGGATGTTCCCTGACCGGAAAATCTATCTGAACGGCAATTCTTTCGGCTCGTATCTGGCGACCTATGCTGCGTGGCACAGGCAGGCTGTCGTCTCCGGCGTTGTGATCTTAGGACCGATCATGGACATGAAACAGGCGCCGGAACATTTTTATCGGGCTTGTGCAGAACACTTATCGGAAAAAGAGAAAAAACTGGTGGCGGACAGCAGGGAAAAGTCTCCGTTTACCTATCTGCTGACGCTCTGCAACCTTGCGGAAAAATATACGAACTGCGCGCGCTACAAGGGAAAAGAGGCGAGCGACAGCATGTCGGCAAAGTGGATCATCCGCCTGTTTACTTCAAAGGATTATCGGCTGCGGGATGTGATCGGTGTGATCAAAGCGGTTTCCGCGATGGGGAAGAAGCATATGCGATTATGGGACAGCCTTCTTGACGTAGATATCCGGCAGATGACGGAGGAGCTGACGATGCCCGTCCTGTATCTGCAAGGGGAAGAAGAACGCTATATCCTGCCGGAAGAAATGGAAAAACTTACAGCGAAACATGATAACATGCGTTATGTAAAATGTCAATACTGCGGTCATATACCGACAAAGGAAGCGTGGACGCAAATGCTGCGGGAAATGGCGGAATTTGCAGAGAAAACGGGAGGAACGGATTGATATGGTGACAGGTTTTCTTTCCTTGCTGGTGATCGGCGGCATCACGCTGATGCTGTATGCGGCGGTCGCGCTGGTGCAGGACAAGCGTTTTTTCGGCTCTGCGCCCAAGGATGCGCAGGCGCTGATACAGCCCAAGCCGGAGCGCTTCAAAGGGCAGCATCTGCTGGGCTGGGCGCTTTTACTTTTCAGTCTGCTGATGGTCATAGCGGCAGCGGTTTTCGCCGTATGGGACGGCGTGCAAAATCAGTTTGGATTTTGGCAGTTTTTTGCAAGGTTTCTGACCATCCTGTACGCGTACAAGGCATATGATATGATCTGCTTTGACTTTTTGCTGGTGACCCGGGCAAAGTTTTTTCAGCGCTATTATCCGGAAGTAGACGAGTGCGAGAGTTTTCACAAATACGGTTTCAACCTAAAGAGCCAGATTATCCGCATCATCGTTTATCCTTTCTTTTGCGCGGCGGCCGCGTGGATCTGCACCTTGATTTGGTAAGCCGGATCATCGCTCAAATCGAAAATCGCAGCAGTTCCCGCCGGTTCCGAGCGTCTGTGTTCTGATAAAACGGATATGCGGCAGATTTCCGTACGCATATTCGTCGTTTTTACAAAATACGGGAACGATTTCGGGACAACCGTATTTTTCGCAGTAAAATTGATAGGGACACTTGGTTACGTTGAATGCCACTGTCTTGTTGGAATCGGTTATAAAGGTATGTGCGAATCCCGCTTCGGGGCCAAAGCCTTTTTTCACGCCGCTCGAAAAGATTTTCATAAAGAGCATCTTCATCCCGGGGATTTTCAGGAGTCTGGCATATTTTGCGCCAGCCTGTCCGGAGACTGCCGCCGCGCCGTCCTGCAAAATCTGCATAGCCTTTTCCGGATGGTCTGCCGCAACCGTCCGATAGATCGCGATCGCAGGGAAAATGCTGATGTGCGTGTGCTTTGCGACGGCTTCCGATTGACCGGGATTCTCCTGCAAAAGTTTCTGAAACGCCTGTTCGGCGGCTTCCCACAGTATGGCATATTCAGCTTCCGAAAAGTTCTTTTTCAATTCGCGCGCGTAGGATGCCGCATACTTGCTTTCTGATAAATTCATAGGATCTGTTTCTCCTTGCTGTCGTATCAATTTTTTTGGAGGTTAGCATCAGCTAACTGCTTTTAGTTTAGCGCTTGCTTTGGAATCTGTCAAGAAAGTGCTTGACAATCGAGTTAGGTTATACTAACATATAGCTGTGAACAAATTGAAAAATGTTCACAGGAGAAAACTATGGGAAAGGCATTTTCGGAGGAAGAGAAGCAAAAGATCAGGAAAAAACTGCTGGAAACAGGCACGGAAATGTTTCACGACAACTCGGTAAAAGCGGTCAATATACGGGAACTGACCGCGAGAGCCGGTATCTCGCAGGGCGGATTCTACTCGTTCTATCGGGATAAGGACGAGTTTGTACTGGACGTGATGCGATACCGCTCGGCGCAGAAGATCGCGGATGCGGAGAAACTGTTCTTGCAGCCGACGGACGATCCGGCGGGTCTTATGAGCGAGGTTTTATTTACCTATCTGATCGATATGAAACATAAGACCGACACGCGCGCGGCGTATTCCGAAGTCTTTTCCATGCTGGTGAAGCAGCAGGAAAAGATCGGGGCGCGGAGTATCAGTCTGTTCCGCGGATTTATGGAGCGGATCGCCGCTGTCTGGAAAGAACAGGGCGTTCCCGTCGAAGTGGATCTCGAGGGAATGTGCGGCGTTATGGCGGGCGCCTTTCTTCTGTTTGTCCATAACGAAATGATAGACAGGACCTGCTTTGATGAAATCTTCAAGGCGTTTCTGGAGGCTGGAACCCAAAAATACATTAAGACATTATGCGCAAAAGACAGCGCGGAAATGAGGTGAACCATGATTCGAAAATTTCAGGAAATCGGCAAAGACGATGTGATGACCGCGGGCGGCAAGGGCGCGAACCTTGGCGAGATGACGCGGGCTGGGCTTGCGGTTCCGCCCGGATTTGTGGTGACGGCGGCGGCATACCGCAGTTTCCTTGCGGACAATCATATCGACGAAGAGATCGCGGCGCTTCTCGACGATGCGGGCATGGACGAGCAGAAACTGTTTGCGGCGGCTGAGAAGATCAGGGCGCTCATCACGGCGGGAAAACTGCCGGCTTCTTTGCGGGAAGAAGTTAGTCAAGGCTACCTTCTTCTCTGTGACCGGGCGGGAAACGAAGCCCTGCGTGTGGCAGTGCGGTCTTCCGCGACAGCGGAGGATCTTCCCGACGCCAGTTTTGCCGGACAGCAGGAAACCTATCTGAACGTGGTCGGAATCGATGCGTTATGCGAAAACATCATCCGCTGTTATGCGTCGCTCTGGGGAAACCGTGCGGTCAGCTACCGCCAGACGCAGGGGTATGACCAGAAGAGCGTCGCGCTTGCCGTCGTTGTGCAGGAAATGGTGGAGAGTGAGAAAGCGGGCGTGCTCTTTACGGCAAATCCGGTGAACAACAACCGTGAGGAGATGCAGCTGAATGCTTCCTATGGCCTCGGGGAAGCCGTCGTTTCCGGCAAGGTGACGGCGGACACATTTGTCTGCGGCAAAGACGGCAGCGTTAAGTCAAGTGTGATCGGCAGCAAGGAAATCGAGATCGTTTATGCGGAAAACATCGCCAATGAAACGGATGCCGCTTTCCAAAGCGGCACAAAGGAAGTGCCTGTTGCCCCTGAAAAGAGAAAGATCCTGTGTTTGTCGTCAGAAGAAGTGAAGACACTCTGCAAGGCGGCTGTCGATGTGGAAAATTATTACGGCTGCCCGATGGATATCGAATGGGCGATCCGCGGCGAAAACGCCTATATTTTGCAGGCGAGGGCGATCACCACGCTCGCGGACGATATCGGGGAAGACGAGATCGAGAAATACATCAGCAAAAACAAGATCACCGGAGCCCTGCGGGAGAATTTCGCATTCCTTTTGGAAAAAATGCCCGTTGCGCAGCAGCCGCTCGACCATAGTTTCTGCGGCTCGGTCAACAACCAGAAAGCGCAGATCTTCTCCGAAGTCGGACTGCTCATTTCTATGGAGCCGCAGATCGACGACGACGGCATTATGATCCTGCCGCCAAACGACAAGAGGATCAACGGAAAGATCGTGAAAGTGTTCGGTCTGCTGAAAGAACTTCGTGACCTTCCGGAATGCCGCAGGAAGTGCGAGCACTATCTGGAGGAGTATCAGAAAAGCGTGGATAAGATGGCGAAGCTGCCGTTCGATCGGCTGACGCTTAAGCAATGCGGCGTGTACATAGAAAAAGCCTACAAACTGGTGCAGCGCATCGCCTATGCGCGCTTTAAGTATGCGCTGTTTCCGGGGGTTCTTGCCAATATGCGCGTGGAAAGGGTGTTAAAGAAGATTTCTCCGGACCTGACGGCATACGACCTTTACTGCAATCTCGATTATAAGACCGTGATCGTGAGCCGCGACATGGCGGCGCTTGCCGATCGGATCCGTGCGGACAAGGCGCTCACCGACGCGGTGATGCGCGGCGACAGTTACGAGCGCATTTGTCATGATTTTCCCGCTATCGCCGCAGAATTTGCGGTATTTATGGAAAAGCACGGCATGAAGTCCGACTATAACTGCTACTGTATTTTCGCCAATTCCTTTCTCGAAAATCCGGACCGCCTGATCAGCATCATCAAGCCGCTGGTCGCCAGCCCTGCCGAGCCGGATGAGGAAAAATTTGCCCCGTTGATGGAACAGGTGCGGAAGGTGTGCGGCGAGAAAAAATTCCCTGCCGTGGAGCAGCAGATCGCATGTATCCGCGCTTTCCATGTGGCGCGGGAAGAAAGCCAGTATCAGTGGGAGACGGTTTTCCATTATTCCAAGCGGATTCTTGCGCGCGCCGCGTTTCTGTGTACGGGCAGCGAGGATTTTGCGGACAGTATAGCCTATCTGTTCCTCGATGAATTTACCGCCATGTGTAAAGAGGGGTATACGGACAAATACAAAGAGATCATTGAACGCCGGCGGGCAAAACGGCCGCTTGCAGAGAAGGTCTGGGAGCGCAGCAAACTATTCGTATTTGCAGGCGCAGGCGACGTGTTGACGGGCGTGGGCGGCAGCAGCGGCGAAGCGGTAGGCAGGGTGTGCATCGTTCGCGGTCCCGAGGAATTTGGCAAGCTGGAAAAAGGTGATATCCTTGTCTGCCCCTATACCGATCCGGAGTGGACGCCGTTATTTAAGGTCGCTTCGGCGGTCGTTGCAGATACGGGAGCGGCATTGTCCCATGCCGCCATCGTGGCGCGCGAGTACGGGATTCCCGCCGTGCTGGGCGTGGGGCTTGCGACGACCCGTTTTCATGACGGCGAGATGATCCGGGTCAACGGTTCCAAAGGAGAGGTGGAGAAAGTTGGCTAAGGAAACCAAAGAACAGCGCCGCGAGCGGATTCTTACCGCGCCGCTTCTGCCGCTGCTGATCAAAACGGCGATCCCTACGATCATCGGTATGCTCGTCACAACGGTCTACAATCTGACCGATACGTTTTGGATCGGAAAAATGGAAAACAAGAGCATGACGGCAGCCGTCGGCATTGTGTTCGCCTTTGTCTCATTTGTGCAGGCGGTGGGATTCTGGTTCGGCTACGGCAGCGGCAATGTGATGTCCAGAAAACTGGGAGAGGGCGACGGACAGGAAGCGGAGATCGTGTCCTGCGACGGCATTGTCATGGCGCTGGTCACGGGCATCGTCCTGATGATACCGATGCTGATCTGGATCGAACCGCTTGCGGCGCTTCTGGGCGGAAACGCATCGGAGAGCCTGATGCAGTACACCATCCAGTATCTTCGCGTCATGCTGATCGCCGTTCCGTTTTCGCTGTTTGCGACTACGGTTTATAATCAACTGCGGCTGTGCGGCAATGTGAAAGATGGGATGCTCGGACTGCTTGCGGGGATCCTGACAAACATCTTTCTCGATCCGATCCTGATTCTTGCGCTGGACATGGGGATGCTCGGCGCGGGACTGGCAACGCTGATCGGGCAGGCGCTCGGCGCAGCGGTGCTGACGTTTCTTTCGTACAGGCACGGCAACATTCCCGTCAGATTCAGCAGGTGCGATCTGCGCGGCGGCAGACTGTATCACATCCTTGCGGGCGGCGCGCCGAACTTTTCCCGTCAGGGGATCACAGGCATCGCTTCCGTTCTGTTAAATGCCGCAGCCGCCGATTTCGGGGAAGCCACGATCGCGGCGTTTACCGTTTCGTCCAGAGTGGCGGCGCTGGGCTATATGGTCATGATCGGCTTCGGACAGGGCTTTCAGCCGATCTGCGCGATGAACTACGGCGCAAAAAAATACGACCGCGTAAGCCGCGCATTTCGCCTGACCGTCGGCATAGGCACCGGCTTCATGGTAATAGCGGCGGCAGCCTGCGCCGTGTTTGCGGGACCGCTCGTGGGGATTTTCTCGACGGACGGCGAAGTGATACGGATCGGGACCGTCATTTTAAGGTATCAGTGCATTTCGTTCCCGTTTTTGGCGTTTTATGCGGTGTCGAGTATGTATATGCAGAATTGCGGCAAGTACATGACGGCGCTCGTCATTTCCGTGGCAAGACAGGGATTCTTCTATATTCCCCTCCTGTTTCTTCTGGGAGCGGCGCTCGGGGATTTCGGTCTGTATATCGTCCAGCCCGCCGCGGATATCCTGTCGTTTGTGCTGGCGGTTATTTGTATACGATTAAAAAATGTGATATAATTTCACCGAAAAATGTTCTTTCGCTGATGAGAGCATTTGTAAGGAGAAATTACAGATGAAAAAGAAAGTCGATATTATAAAAGATGCCGATGGTAAAAGCATTGTGGTTATCAATGATTTGCGTTTCAAGGGAAGAAGGAGCGTAGACTGGAATGTTGTCGAGGTTTGATTGAAAGGATATATCGGGGAATGCGCGGAAATTACAGAAACGTCAGATGTGGTATACATAGGCACGGATTTTCCGGACGAATTTACACATTCTAAAGACACGAGGGCATTGAGGGGCGCAAATATGTATGCAAAGGCAAATTCTTCAAGTATTATTAAGGAGATGATAGAAATTGCCACGAATAAGACGTTTGCCGAGAATTATGCGCAGAAACATAATGCAGACGCAAAATTTGGCTGGTATCGATATGATACACGGTTTGCGATACCCGTTTATGACGATAACATGGAATTGGTCAGATATAACGTGTTTATGGCAAGGATATTGGTACGTCACGCAAAGGATGGAAAACTATACCTGTATGATGTTTTAAGAACAAAAAAAGAAACGAGCAAGCCGCTTGAGCAATAAGCTGTACGGTTGAAAAACTCATTTCTTTATGTTTTATATTCTAAAGGCATATGATAGTTTTGTCAAGTGCCAAAAAACTTGAAGATTAGCATCCGCTGCCGATTTTGACGGGCAGGGCATAAGTGCGGCAGAAATATTCACCGCTTTCGGGCTGCCAGTCGGGCGTAAGCCGCTCGGTCAATTCGATCGGGGGCGTGGAAGTGTAGATCTGCACATTGGAGGAGATCAGCACGTTATCGCCGATCCCAATTCGATTGCAGTCAACGAAGGTACAGTTCATATTAACGGATACATTGGCGCCAATGTGAATATTTCTGCCGTAGTCGCAGAGAAAGGGGCTTCCCACGGAGACGTTTGTCCCTATATTGCCGAAAAGCTGTTTCAGAATCTCTGTTTTTTCGTTCTTTTGGTCATAGGAAAGCGTGTTATAGCGCGCTGTCAGTTCTCTGGCTTTCCGCTTGTATTCCAAAAATATTTTATCGTGGCAGTCATAGCACATTCTTGCCATACATTTTTCCAGTTCGTTCATACGGATCCCTCCACATTTTCGGGCAGCTTGCCGCAAAAAATCAGCACATCTGATTCGTGCAGAGTTGGCGGGTCAAAACAAAAATAAGCAGAACAGTTAAAAAGAACGGAATAGGATTGTTATATAAATGTAAGCTATTTTGCATAGTAATGACACATGAAATAATTTTTCAGCAAACCAAATCAAATATTAAATTTTTTTGATTTTAGTAAGTGTTTTTGATATTTTTGTTCGTAATATATATGACTGATCAGTTAAATGTACTGTTGAGGAAAGAGGTGTTTATACTGAATGACAAAAAAATA
>JAMPCE010000074.1 GCA_023666335.1 bacterium | reverse complement strand
CAAGGGCAACTTTGATATGTTCTACAATCTGGTCGGCAGCAACGGACTGCTCTATAACTATACGGACGTCATCGACACCTTGACGATGCGGTCCCTGATCAGCAGTAATAATTTCGGTATGTCGGCGGCGATCGGTCTGTTCCAGTCCGTATTGTGTCTGATCACCGTAACGGTGGTGAATAAACTGGTGAGCAAGTATGACGAAGAGTATGCGTTGTTCTGATGGGAGGGGTGCAGATGTCTAACACAAATCATTTGGGAAAAGTGAAAAAGGGCAAGGATGTGATCGCCCTGAACATTATCGCATACGGATTCACGGGTCTGCTTGCGCTGATCTGTCTGGTTCCCTTTCTGATGGTCCTGGCAGGATCCTTTTCCTCGGAAGCGGCGATCACGCAGAACGGATTCAGTCTCCTGCCGCAGGATTTCTCGCTGGAGGCTTATAAAACAGTCTTCAAGGAGCCGATGGTGGTTTTCCGGTCTTACGGTGTGACGATCGGACTGACGATCGTAGGTACGGCGCTGGGACTTTTGTTACAGACGATGACGGCGTATGTGCTGTCCAGAAAAGCGTTTGAGTGGAGAAACGGATTTTCTTTCTTCTTCTACTTTACCACTCTGTTTTCCGGCGGTCTGGTGCCAACCTATATTCTGTATACGCAGACGTTAAAGCTGCGGGACAGTTATCTCGCCATGCTGCTGCCGCTTTTGTTCAGCGTATATAATCTGCTGATCATGAAAAGTTACATTACGGCGATTCCGGATTCTTTGATTGATGCGGCGAAGATCGACGGGTGCGGCGAGGTCAGGACGCTGTTTCAGGTAGTGCTGCCGCTGATCCAGCCGGCGCTGGCTACCGTGGGCTTATTTATCGCTCTGGCATACTGGAATGACTGGTACAACGCTATGTTGTATATCAAAGATGAAAACCGATACCCGTTACAGTATTTCCTGTATCAGCAGGTCAATAACATTGAGACTTATAAGAAGCTGATCTCCAACAATGCGGTCAGCAGTTCGGTCATCAGCGCGATGTCGCTGCCGACGCAGACGTTGAAGATGGCGCTGACCATCGTGGTGACAGGTCCGATCATCCTGGCGTTTCCGATGGTGCAGAAATATTTCGTGCAGGGTATCACGATCGGCGCGGTAAAGGGCTGATATCTGTTCCTACAAGGCAACTGACTGTCTGTGCAAACGGACGGTAGTGTATATTTCACAACAAAAGGAGGATTCTATGGGAAAGAGAATGAAAAAGGTTTTGGCATTGCTGCTGGGCACATCTATGACGATGGGAATGCTGGCAGGCTGCGGCGGCGGTGGAAATGACGCCGGAAATGCAGGCGGCGGAACAACAGCGGACAGTGGATCGACTGCAGACAGCGGATCGGCGGACAGCGGATCGGCGGACAGCGGGTCGGCGGACAGCGGGGAGAGCGCAGGCGCAGATACGGCAGGCGGTGCGATCGACACTTCCGAGCACGTCGATCTGAAAATGTATCTGCTGGGCGACCGGACGCCGGACTTCGATGAAGTCTACGGCAAGATCAATGAGATTTTGGAAGAGAAGCTGAATTGCTCCATCAGCGTGGATTTCCTGTCATGGGGCGAACATGACACAAAATATTCGCTGCTGTTCTCGGGGCAGGAGGACTTCGACCTGATCTTTACCGCTTCCAGCTGGGGACATTATGAGCAGACCGTTTCGCTGGGTGGTTTTGAAGAACTGACCGAAGAGTTTATTCAGACTTATGCGCCGGGTATCTGGGAAGTGGTTCCGGGCATGGCATGGGAACAGGCAAAGATCGACGGCAAGATCTATATGGTGCCGAACTACACAAATGAGTTCGGTCAGGATGTGCTGGCGGTGCGCGGGGATCTCATGGAGAAATACGGCATCTCGCAGATCGGTTCCTGGGATGAATTGAAGGAATTCTATCTGGCTTGTGCGGCGGACGGCATGTACGCGGGGCAGGGCGGTCCCTGGTGGCAGTATTTCCAGGCAAACGGCTTTATCACGACCGGCGGCGCGCCGAAATCCGGCGAACTGGTTCTGTACAACTGTCAGGACCCGAACGATCTGGCATTCTATTATCTGCTGGATTGGGACGGCTTTACGGACTACTGTAAGCAGGCAAAGGAACTGGCGGATGCAGGCTGCTGGTCTCCGGACGTGTTAAATTCCAACGACGAGAGACAGGACGGTCTTCTGACAGGCAGAACGGCGGCTATGGTCTGGAATATGGGGAGCTGCAAGAATTTTGCGAAGCAGGCGAATGCGGAGCACCCCGACTGGAATGTGACGATCGTCGATCCCGCTTCAAATCAGCCGAAGAAAGTGCAGCCTTATATCAATAACGGTGTTGCGATCAATATCAACAGCCAGCATAAAGAGCGGGCGATGATGGTCTTGAATGAGTTCTATACCAACCCCGCGGTCTATGACCTTGCTATGCTGGGAATCGAAGGCAAGCATTGGGAAGCGGTCGGCGACGACCAGTATAAGGAGCTCGACGAAAGTAACTACGGTGTGTCCAGCAACTGTAACTGGGGCTGGAATAATGCGGACATTCAGAGAGACGAATATATCGAGAACAGAACGGCGGTAGACGATACCTACGATGCGATCATGGCGACATGGGAAGCGAACATCAAGGGCACGCATCTCTATGACGGGTTCAACTTTGACTCTACGAATGTAAGCACACAGTTTGCGGCAGTCGAAGCGGCGCTTGGCAATTATTACGATCCGCTGACGAACGGACTTGTGGAGGATGTGGATGCGACGATCGAAGAGTTCCGCGCAGCGTTGGAGAGCGCAGGCATCAGGGATATCCTGGATGAAATGAACAGTCAGGCAGCGGCATATGTTGCGGACAGGCAGTAAAGGGGAGTTGTTGATTTTGGGGCTGCGATCTTTGGCAGCCCCTTTTTTCGTATAACGCGACAAAAAACCGGAATCAGAAAAATGAGGAGAGACGGTATGACATTGGGCGAGGCGGCAAAAGAGCTTGGGGTATCGAAGAGCACGGTTTCAAGGACGCTTTCCGGCAAGGGAAGAATCGGCGCTGCAACACGGCAGAGAATTCTTGCCTTTGCGGAGGAGCATGATATGCTCCGAAAGCCGGAGGAAAACACGGAAACCTGTAATTTGGGCGTGGTATTTCCGACAGATATTTATATCAATGGCAATTCGTATTTTCAGGAATGCCTGCTGGGTATCTGTGAGGCTGCGTCCGTAATGGGGTATCATGTGCTGGTGATCACGGGAACAGCCGTTGATATATCGGGGATCCGGAAATTGGTAGAGAATCGGAAAGTGGATGGCATTATCCTGACACGCAGTCTGATCGAAGATAAAGCGATTGAATATCTGGTCGGTGCGGACTTTCCGGTAGCTGTGACCGGGCTTTGCGATTATCGCGAAGTAATACAGGTAGATACGGATAATGAATTGGCGTCCGAGGATCTGACCTCCGCGCTGATCGGTAAAGGGTTTCGGAAATTTGCGTTGATCCTGGAGGATTTTTCTTATCGGGTCAACCGAAAGCGATATGAGGGGTTTCGCAATGCGCTTTTGAAGAATGGGATCTCGCAGGAGAAGCAGATCGTGCATACGGGGAATCTGAATGTGGAACGGATGGATGCGCTCATCAACGATATTGTTGCGCGGAAAGTAGAATGTATTATCTGCGGCGATGATGTGATCTGCACCCGCGTTATGTCACGATTACAGGCGATGGGATATTGGATTCCGCGGGATATTGCAATCGCGTCGCTGTATGACAGTCAGAATCTCCAGTGTTTTACACCGGCAGTCACCGCGGTCAATATTATGGGTAGACAGGTCGGCAGCATGGCGGCAAGACAGATGATCGGCTGTCTGCAAAAGAAAACGTATGAGTCAAGAGTTATGGTGGATTATGAGATCATGCTCCGCAAATCTACAAAATAAAACTTTTGGGGAAAGAGAAAGGGGTCGGATATGGATTTCTATAAAGGCGTAGATATTTCCTCTCTGCTTGAGTCAGAGGAGAACGGGCTGAAATTATATACGGAAAACGGCGATGCGTGCGAGGCGCTGGATCTATGCAGGAAAAACGGTGTAAATTCGATCCGTCTGCGTATCTGGAATGAACCGGAGCGTATTCCGGAATCCGGCGGTTATTGCGATCTGGAACACACGGTCGTTTTTGCGAAACGGATCAAGGCGAAAGGGCTGCACTTTCTGCTGGATTTCCATTATTCCGACTTCTGGGCGGATCCGGGCAATCAGAGAAAACCCGCCGCATGGGAGAACCTGAATCGGGAGGAACTGGTACGGGCAGTCTATGATTACACGAAAGAAGCGCTGGAGCGGCTGCGGGAGGAAAACTGTCTGCCGGATATGGTGCAGATTGGAAACGAGATCCGCAGCGGTATGCTCTTTCCGGACGGCGAAGTGCCGCATTACGATATGTTGACTAAATTAGTCAATGCCGGAATGCAGGCAGTACGCGACGTGGACGGCGGCATCCGGCTGATGATCCATCTGGATCAGGGCGGCAGGTATTATTATCTGAAAGAGTGGTTTGACGCCATGTCTGCGGCGGGGCTGGAATCGTTTGATGTGATCGGTCTCTCCTATTATCCTTTCTGGCACGGGACATTTACGGACCTGAAAAATTCTATGGAAGCGCTGGCGGAGCGTTATCGGAAGCCGATCATTGTAGTGGAGGCGGCGCATCCCTGGAGAAGGGGCGGGGATGGCTTTATCAGCGAAGAGCAGGAAAAGATCGCGGGCTTTCCGGCAGGGATCGAGGAACAGCGCACCGTGATGAGGCTGTTGATGAATATCGTCGCTTCCGTCAAAGAGCAGATGGGACTGGGCGTCTACTATTGGGAACCGCTGGTGCTGCCGATGAAAGGACAGGGAAGCTGGGCGAATAATATGGGGATGCTGGATCTTACCGGAAAGGCGCTTCCGGCTTTCAAAGAATTTCTGTTTGAGCGGACAGATGCAAGCCTGAATAACATTGCAAAGATCTATGAGCCGGAACCTGTCACGGTGAAACGCGGCGTGCAGCCAAAGCTTCCGGAAACGCTGGATGTTTTACGGTTTGACGGATGGCGCTATCCGTACCGTACCGCATGGGAGATGTTTCAGACCGGGGAATGTGGGACATTTCGCGTGAAAGGTTACATAGAAGCGCTCGCGAAAGAAGTGTCCGCCGAAGTAAAGGTGGTCTCGGAACTCCCCGTACAGGTCAATCTGGTAAAGAATGCGGATTTTTCCGCCGGATATGAAAATTGGACGATCGTAAAGAGACCGGAAGATGTGCGGGTGGAACTTAATCCGGAAGAAAACAGCCTCACAGTGTCTTCGCGGCGGAATTTCTTTTTCTGCATTACGCAGGACGTCCGCATCACGCAGCCGGGCAGGTACGGTCTCAGTGTCGCGTACAGGGGAACAAATACGACTGGCGTTGAAGTAAAGCTGTTTGGAGAACAGATTGCGGGAGAAAATTTGATCCGAAAAGAAAAAAATATTTACCCGACAGATGACAATTGGGTAAAATATGATATAGTTGAGATAGTGTTAAACGAAGGAACTTTTATTGTGGGGCTGGAGATCAAAGCGCCTCCGGTCATGGGGAAGATCAGAGAGTTTTGTCTTTACAAAATGGATTAAGGCGGATGTGGAGAAGAGGATATGGAGAAAAAAGACGACGTTGTCAGCATAAAAAAGATAGCCGAAGATCTGGGATTGTCCATGACAACGGTATCCAGAGCCATATCCGGCAAGGGCAGGATCGGGGAACGGACTGTTGCGCGCGTGCAGGAATATATTGAGCAGAATGCGCTGGTGCCGAACGTCCATGCGGGGAACCAACAGGCGGCGTATACAAAGACGATATGTGTTGCGCTGCCGCTTGAGGAGGATTATGCCGAACTGCCCTTTTTTCAGAAAATCTTATTAAGCATTTATGATTTTTTTTCCGCCTGCGGCTGTCGCGTCATGCTGATCAAGACGACATGGACGGATATTTCCGCATTGCAGGAAGTAGTCGATAAACGCCTGGCGGACGGCGTGGTGCTGACACGGACGATCACCGAAGGTCTGGATATTAAATATCTACAGGAAAAGAAAATGCCGTTTGTGGTGACGGGCAGTTACGATGACGAGACGGTGTTACAGGTAGATGTCGATCAGATGAACGGCTGTTATGATCTGACTATGGCGCTGCTGCGGATGGGCATTCACAACATGGTGCTGTTTGAGGCGGAGAAGACTCATGTGGTAAATCAGAGCAGATATAAAGGATTTCAGAAAGCCTGTGAGGAATACGGACTACGGGTAGCGCCGGATATGGTCTACGATAACGTGGGGTATGCGTCGGTAGCGGAGGATTTGACGTTAAAAGTGGTCAGGAAAGGCGCGGAATGTATCTTATGTATGGACGATAACATCTGTATGTATGTGCTGAAAGCGCTGCGCAAACATGGAATTGAAGTGCCGGGGGATATCAAGGTGGCGTCCTTTTACAACAGCAGGCTGTTGAACGATTATTATCCGTCGGTAAGCTGTGTGGAGTTTGATATCAAAGAACTTGGAACTGTGGCGGGGAAACTTCTGTTAGACCGCCTGAACGGCGATATGGAGCCGAAGCGGATCGTACTCGGCTACAACATCGTGTTGAAAGAGTCTACGAAATAGCGGCGGGGAAGCGATATGAAGCATTTTGAACATATGATCTATGGCGCGGATTACAATCCGGATCAGTGGCTGGCGCATCCGGAGGTGATCGAAGCGGATTTTGAACTGATGCCCAAAGCGGGCATGAACAGCATGTCGATCGGGATATTTGCCTGGAAAGAATTAGAGCCGGAGGAGGGCGTGTATTGTTTTGAATGGCTGGACGATATCATGGACCGCCTGGCTGCACAGGGCATGAAAGCGGTGCTTGCGACGCCGTCGGGAGCGAGACCCTATTGGATGGACAGGGATCATCCGGAAGTTTTGCGGGTGTCGGATATGGGCGTGCGCTATCATCACGGAATCCGCCATAATCACTGCTTTACGTCTCCTTATTATCGCAAAAAAGTAAACGAAATCAATGCCCGTCTGGCAAAACGCTATCAGGACCATCCGGCGCTGGGGATGTGGCATATCGGCAATGAGTTTCACGGGGAATGCTACTGCGAGCTGTGTCAGGAAGCGTTTCGGGATTGGCTTAAGAAAAAATATCACGGCGATATCCGCGAGTTAAACGAACAGTGGTGGACTTACTGCTGGAGCAGGAAATACAGCGGATTTGAAGAGATAGAAGCGCCGTCTCCGCGCGGGGAATATCTGCTTCACGGAATGAATCTGGACTGGAAACGGTTTGTGACCGCCCAGACGGTGTCCTTTATCGAAAATGAACTGGAGCCGATCAGGCGTTATACGCCGGATATTCCGGTGACGACGAACCTCATGGGGCGGAGCGAGGCGATCGATCAATGGAAGCTTGCGGAAGTTCTCGATGTGGTATCTGTTGACAGTTATCCGGAATGGGGTCAGTACGGCAAGTCTCATGCACGGGTAGCGCAGTTTGCCGCCTTCACCTTCGATATCAACCGCTCATTGAAAAAGGACCGCCCGTTTTATTTGATGGAGTGTACGCCGAGTCTGGTGAATTGGTACGATGTGAATAAGATCAAAAAACCGGGCATGAATGAACTGACTGCCGTACAGGCGATCGCGCATGGCTCAGAGAGCGTGCAGTATTTTCAGTGGAGAGGCGCACGCGGCGCTTCGGAAAAATTCCACGGAACGGTAGTCGGTCACAGCGGGAAAGATAGCGCCCGCGTATTCCGCGAGGTTGCGGCGCTCGGGGAAAAACTGAAAAAACTGGACTGTATTGTCGGGAGCGTTACCAGAGCCGAGGCGGCGCTCATTTATGACTGGGAGAATAAATGGGCGGTCGGCGATCTGATGGGTCTGACCAAGCCGCTTGATTATGATGAGATCTGTGAAGAGCACTATATTCCGTTCTGGGAGGAAGGCGTCTCCACGGATATCATTTCAATGGATCATGATTTTTCGACGTATCGGATCCTTGTTGCGCCCATGTTATATTCGATCAGACCGGGCGTGGCGGAGCGGTTGAAACAATATGTGGCGGACGGCGGTGTTTTGATCCTCACATTCTGTGCTGCCTATGTCAATGAAAATGATTTATGTTTTCTGGGCGGGTTTCCGGGGGACGGACTGATGGAAGTGACAGGTCTGGAAGCGGAGGAGATCGATGCGCTGTATCCGGAAGAATATAACGAGATAGCGGTGCTGTCGGAAGACGCCGGTGCGGCGCCGGGCAGCAGGTATCGGAGCCGGTCGCTGTGCGAAGTGGTCAATCTGCGGGAGGGGTGCAGAAGTCTTGCGGTGTATACACAGGATTTTTATCAGGAAAAACCGGCAGTTACCGTCCATCCTTACGGCAAAGGACAGTGCTATTATTTCGCCACGAGAGTGGAAACGGATTTTCTGAGAGCGTTTTATCACAGAAGAGTAGCGGAGATCGGGATCGTAAGAAATATGGCGGCGCCGCTCCCTTTAGGCGTCACGGTGCAGAGACGCCTAAAGGGTACGGAAATTTTTGATTTTGTTCTGAACTTCACAGACACGGAGCAGCGGGTGAAATTAGAGGAAAACGCTGCCTATATGGATGTGTTGGAACAAAAGCGGGTCGCGGAACGGGAAATTTTACTGCCGCCGTTCGGGTATCGGATCTTATCGCATTCACAGGCGGATGCGCCTTTCCCCGGCGCATAAAGATTTACTGGATCTTCCGGTCATCCACCAGAAAAGAATCTCCGTCCTCCACGATGCACACCATCGTCTTTCCGGTGTTTAATTCGATCTCGTTTCCGGCGTCGTCATAGTATCTCGTTGCGCCGTAATCGGAGGTCTTTTTCCAATTCACATGGATGCCCTTGCCGTTGGTAAAAAACCATCCGTCCCTCGTGGTGTCGTGGCACTGAAAAGCGAGATAGCCGTTGTCGTCACGCACCTCATGGTAGGTATTCTGCACGAGCACATTCTTAAAGGCAAGCTGTTCTCCTGTCGCCAGATCCACATGCGGACCGTCGGACGCGCCTGCAAGCTGCTGGAAGCGCTCATAGAGCCCGGTATCGCTGTTGTAAATAAAATAGCAGTTGGTGACGGGATAGGCGGGCGACATGTCGATCTTGTCCGCCTGGACCGCGTCGCTGTACTGGGAAAGGTCGTTCGGCGCCTTTGCGGGAGCGAAGCGGTAATGCTGCTCGTCCGCGTAGCCGTCCCGCAGTTTCAGGGCGTATCCCAGTTTGTCTACGTCCGCCATGACTCCGGCGGCGTCTATGAAAGCGTTGTCGGTCGAGTTCTTCGCGCTCTGATCCCGAAAGAAATTGCTGCTGGTCTTACCGTCGATATCGTCCGTTCGGCTGATCACTTCGTCTATGTAGAAAGGGCCGCCGAAGTGAACGTAGAGAGCGTCCCACTCAAAAGCCCAATACACATAATAGTCGCGGCAGCTTCTGACATTGCCGAGCTTGTCCGCCTTTTTCCAGTCCTGAATGATCCACATCAGGCGGGTGATGCTGCCCTCCACGTTGCATTCGTACACGACGTCCGCATTGGAAATGCCGTAGTGGTAAGCGGTCTTTGTGTTGGGGGTCATAATGGCGAGCGGTCTCGCGTTATTGACTTCCTCAGTCACCCATTCATTGGTAATCCGGCTCCTGACCATGCCCTCTTCCGGAGGCGGATCTTCATCGATTTCTTCGGCGGGTTCTTCGGGCCCGTCTGTGTTTTCCGCTATGTCTTCAATGCTCTGCTCCGCGACAGGCACTTCGGCTGTAACGGGCGTTTCCTCCTCCTTGCCGCAGGCGGAGAGCAGGAGAACGGAAGACAGCGCGGTGATAAGAATGATCGGTAATTTCTTCATCGTTGGCTCCTCTTTTCTTTGAAATTGTTACTGCGACGATTATATCACAAATGCTGTACTTTATCCATAAAGATATGATACAATGGAACGGAGCGGAGGAAATCATATGAAAAAAATCATCGTGACGGGCTGCAACGGGCAGCTGGGGCGGGCTGTCAATCTGGAATATGCAGGAAACAGCGAATACGAGCTGGTCAATACGGATGTAGGCGAGCTGGATATCACAAAGATCGACGACGTGATGCGGTTTGTGCGGGAGATTGGTCCTTACGCGATCGTCAACTGCGCGGCTTACACGGCGGTGGAAGCCTGCGAGACGGAGGAGGATCTTGCTTTTCGCATCAATGCCGTCGGGGCGCGAAACTTAAGCATCGCGGCGAACGAGACGGGCGCGAAGCTGATGCACATTTCCACAGATTATGTGTTCGACGGCAGCGGGACAAGACCTTATCGGGAAACGGACCCGACAGGGCCGCAGGGGGCTTACGGCAGGACGAAACTGGCGGGTGAGGAATTTGTAAAGGAGTTTAGCGACAGACATTTCATCCTGCGCACGGCGTGGCTCTACGGGGACGGCAAAAATTTTGCAAAGACCATGTTAAGACTCAGCGAGACCAACGATCGGGTGCGGGTCGTGCGCGATCAGGTCGGTTCTCCCACCAGCGCGGCGGAGCTTGCAAAGGCGGTGGCTTATCTTTTGCCTACGGAGAATTACGGGCTGTTCCATGCGACCTGCGAGGGAGATTGCAGCTGGGCGCAGTTTGCGGAGGAGATCTTCCGGCTGGCAGGAAAGAAAACGGTCGTGGAGGGGATCACTTCCGAGGAGTACGGCGCGGCGGTGAAGCGTCCGGCGTATTCCATTCTGGATAATTATATGTTCCGCATGACGACGGATTTTGCGTTTGCGGATTGGCATGACGCGATCGCGGCATACTTAAAAGGGTAAAACGAAATAACGATAGAAAGGAAACGATATAAAATGCAAAAAACGGCACTCATTACAGGCATCACGGGGCAGGACGGTTCGTATCTTGCGGAATTTTTACTGGAGAAAGGCTATGAGGTGCACGGTCTGATCCGCAGGCACAGCATTACGAACACGGGGCGGATCGATCATTTGATCGCATCCGATTATTATAAGGTAAAACTGTTCCTGCATTATGCGGATACTACGGATTCCAGCAATCTCATGCGGCTGATCGCGGAGATCCGCCCTACGGAGGTCTATAATCTGGCGGCGCAGTCCCATGTCGGCGTATCTTTTGAAGTGCCGGAATACACGGCGGAAGCGACGGGCGTAAGCACGCTGAAACTTTTGGAGGCGATCCGCGTCAATGGCGGGACGTGCCGCTTTTATCAGGCTTCCACCTCTGAGCTTTTCGGGGGGATTCCGGAGACGGCGCCCCAGAGCGAGAAGACGCCCTTTTATCCGAAGAGCCCATACGGCGCGGCGAAGCTTTATTCCTACTGGATCACGGTGAACTACAGAGAATCCTACAATATGTTTGCCTGCAACGGCATTCTCTTTAACCATGAATCGCCCAGACGCGGGGAAAATTTTGTGACGAGAAAGATCACGCTGGCGATCGCGAATATCATTGCGGGAAAGCAGGAGAAACTTTCGCTCGGCAATATGAACGCGAAGCGGGACTGGGGTTTTGCGGGAGATTACATTAAGGGCATGTGGCTCATGCTCCAGCAGGATAAGGCGGACGACTACGTTTTGGCGACAAACGAGACGCACACCGTCAGGGAGTTTGTAGAGGAAGCCTTTCGGCAGCTTGACATCGCGATCCGCTGGGAGGGAGAGGGCGTAAATGAGAAAGGCTATGACGCGAAGACGGGCAGACTGCTCGTGGATGTGAATCCCGAATTTTACCGTCCCGCGGAAGTGGAGTTTCTTTGGGGCAACTGTGCAAAAGCGGAAAAGGAACTGGGCTGGAAGCGCGATGTGGACTTTAAGGGGCTGGTCTCCATGATGATGGAGGCGGACTTAAAGGAGATCGCGGGAATGAGCTGTGAGGAATACAGAAACAAAGAAAAGGCGTAAATGCCGTATCATGGCGAAAGCGGTCAGTGACATATGGTATCGGTGATCTTAAATTGGATCTATATCTGCATAACGACGTTTGTAACGGGATATGGCGTGCTGCGTTTTCTGACGCGGCACTTTCCCTGTGCGAAAAAACAGATGCCGGATCGGCCGGATGCGTATGTGGTGTGCGGTCTGGTCTGCGTCACGGTCTATGCGCAGTTTTTCAGCCTGTTTGCGGGTGTGGGACTTGCGGCGAATCTTTTGTTGTGCGCCGCCTGCATCGTGATCGCCCTGCGGGAGCGGGAGGGCTTGATCCGAGTGCTTGCGGGCTTCCGGCAGCAGGGAGACACGCGGCGACTTTTTTGGGGGAAATGCTGTGCGGCGGTCGCGCTGTTCTTTCTGTTTGCCTACGGCACGTCGCGGGGGATGATCCATTACGACACGGGACTGTATCACGCCCAGAGCATCCGCTGGATCGAGGAGTACGGCGCGGTGAAAGGGCTCGGCAATCTGCATTGCAGACTTGCCTACAACAGCGCTTCCTTTGTGCTGTCGGCGCTCTACAGCATGGCGTTTCTGGGGAAAGGTTCTCTGCATTGCGTGGCAGGATTTCTGGCGTTTCTTCTGGCGGCGGGCTGCCTGCGGCTGATCGATTCCCTGCGGGAGAGAAAGCTTTACGCAAGCGACTTTGCGCGGGTGATGTGCGTCTATTATCTGGTCAATCTGTTCGATGAAATGATTTCCCCGGCTTCGGATTATTTTATGGTACTGATCGCGTTTTACCTCGTGATCACATGGCTTTCGCTTGCGGAGAGCGGGGAGGAAGAAATCTTTCCCTATGCGCTTCTATGTGTGCTGGCAGTCTTTCTGCTGACGGTGAAGCTTTCGGCAGCGTTTGTCTTACTGCTTGCGATCTATCCTGCCTGCCGCCTGATAAAAGAAAAACGTTTCAGGGAAACGGCAGGTTATCTGGGCCTCGGATTTGTGGTGACGCTTCCGTTTTTTATTCGAAATGTGATACTTTCGGGGTGGCTCGTGTATCCGTTTACGCGGATCGATCTGTTTGACGTGGCGTGGAAAATACCGAAAGGGTTAGCGGATTATGACGCGCGCGAGATTCAGGTGTACGGACGGGGGTACACGGACGTGGCGCAGTTTGACCTGCCCATGAGCAAGTGGCTGCCCGGGTGGTTCCATGCGCTTGCGGGAAGCGATCAGGTTTTCGTGCTGGCGGCGGTTTTCGCGGTGGCGGCGCTGGTCGTTTTTGCGGTATATCTTTTGCGGAGGAAGGCGGCGGACGGCACAGTGTTTATGCCACTGTTTGCTGCGCAGGGAACGGTCGCGGCATGTTTTCTGTTCTGGCTGTGTACTTCGCCGCTGATGCGCTACGGCTGCGTCTGGGTTTATCTGACGCCTGCGGTGGTGTTCGGATGCGCGTACAACGCATTGTTGTATCGCGGGAGAGCGCAGACACCGGACGGGCAGACGGCAGAGAAGGCGCGGAGCGGTGATGCGGATGAGCAAGGGGCGGCGCGCGGCGGCGCGGCATGGCGGCGGCGGACC
>JAMPCE010000073.1 GCA_023666335.1 bacterium | reverse complement strand
GCAGAAAAACAACTTCTTTTCTGTCCTCCGGCAGATCATATTGAATGCCGTGCTGCAGATCGATCAACTGCTTCCGGATCTTCTTTGCCAGTTTCCGGCAGGCGGTTTCGTCAGCCAGATTTTCGCTCATCTGATAAATGTTTTCACAGTAATCTTCCAGAATGTGCACCAGATCGGCGTGAGTCTCTCCCAGCGTGTCGATGTGATTGCCAAGCAGGATCGCCGACTCCTGACACTGTGCAAGGGCTTCCGATGCGCCCTGCGGATTGGCGGAGGCAGTCTTTAGAATGGCGTCGTTTGCCCGAAGCAGGGTGTCTGCCGTCTGCAGCATGTCCTTTTTCCGATATCTCTCCACCCTTGCCACCACCTTTTCCACGCGTAGTATGTATCGTCAACAATTATACTTTACATTAGCTGTTTTGTCAATTTGCGGCGGTGTGACAAACGCCATACAATATTTTTAGATAAGTATCCTATCAAAACTGCACAAACAATATCTTGTAGCTAACGTCTCAACTTACTCTTCTCATCACTATATCTTGTTTTGCTTTTTACCGTTATCAATATTCCGTTCAAAATTTTTCTACACGTCAATCTGTAAATTTGCCTTGTATTTCTTTTCTGCTTATGATATATCTGTGTCATAGATCATTACAGTTTGTTGACAATATCGGGGATATCTCTCTGATTTGCTTTTCACATAACCAATGACTGTATCCATTCTGATCTTCATTTCTATCTGTCACCCGTAAAGCCTCCCGATTCGGGACTCTCGGCTTTACATCATCTCAGGGCTTGTCCCGTCTGTTTACGAAAGGAAACATATCTATGAACAAAAACGATAACAGTCAAATCATCCATGCAGAGAGTCATCCGCACAATGTATCCTGTATCCGCTCCGATTTTGAAGCTGCAACAGGCAAAATTCCATACAACATGACTAACGACTACATGTTCCGCGCCGTTTTACAGTCCAGTAACAAAGCATTACGCGGTCTGATCTGTTCTCTGCTCCATCTTACCGAATCGGAAGTGCGTTCTGTGGCGATCACTAACCCGATTCTTTTGGGAAACCGTATTGACAGCAAAGAATTCCGTCTGGATATTCATCTGCTCCTCAATAATCGTACCCGCGTCAATTTGGAGATGCAGATCGCCAACCGCCTGAACTGGCAAAACCGCTCCGTCATGTATCTATGCCGTTCCTATGATCAACTGAACAGAGGACAGGATTACAAGGATGCCGCCCCTGCCGTTCACATTGGGCTGCTGGATTATACCCTGTTTCAGGAACGCCCCGAATTTTATGCCGCTTATAAATTGGTCAATATCAAAAGTTATCAGGTATACAGCGACAGTCTGACTCTGTATGTGGCAGACTTATCCCGGATCGATCTCGCAACCGAAGAAGATAAATATTATCACATTGACAGATGGGCAAAGCTCTTCAAAGCAGCCACATGGGAGGAACTTAGAATGACAGCATCCGAAGACGAGGCATTATATGCTGCAGCAAAAGCTTTATTCTATCAGAGTTCTGATGAAGACATCCGTATGCGCTGCCGCGACCGCGAAGAATACTATCAGGATATGAGAAACTATGAGCGAAAAATCGAGCAGGACCGCATCGAATACGAGCAGGATATTCAAAATTATAAGAGAACGATTGAACAAGACCGCCTGCAGCACGAACAGGACATTCACTCCTATGAAGAAACCATCGAACAGAATCGCCTGCAGCACGAACAGGACATCCGCTCCTACGAAGAAACCATCGAACAGGATCGCTTGCAGCACGAACAGGACATCCGCTCCTATGAAGAAACCATCGCGCGGCTTCAGCAGGAAATAGCGCAGCTGAAAAAGGGAGAATAACCGCCCTTCATCCCCTCCCCCAAACCGCCGTGACCGTAAAATAAGTCCCGTCGATCTGCGCGAAGATTTCGCCGTTCATTTTATGCATGAGTTGTCTACAAATGTACAGCCCCAGCCCGCTGCCCCGAATCTTTCCGGCGTTCGCACCGCGCCAGAAACTCTCAAAGATATGCGGCAGTTCCGTCACTTCAAGGGTGCAGCCGCTGTTTCGCACCGAGACCAAAACGCCCTCGTCCTCGTCGGGAAACAGCAGTTCCACGCGGCTGCCGTCGCCGTATTTCAATGCGTTTTCCATCATATTCTGCAGCACTTCGACGCTCCTGTCAAGATCCCCGAACAGCAGGCAGTTGCGGCAGCTGCCGACCTGAAATTCCGTTTTGGATAAGGTCAGTTTCTCGGCGTAAAGCTGCGTGATATTCTCAATCAATTCCGACAGATAGAACTCGCCGTTCTCCACCGTAAGGCTTAAGAAATCCTCGCGCGACGCGGCGATGATCTGCGAAACGTAACGCTCGATCTCATCCGCCTTTTCATTGATCTTTTCGGCAGTCTCGATCTGCCTTGCCGCGTCGGGATACAGATTTTTCGACAGTGCTTTTGCATATAATTTGATAGCGGAGAGCGGCGTTTTGATATCGTGCGACAGTGACAATAACAGCGTCTTCTTTTCTTTCTGCAATGCCAGCTCCCGCCTTTTCTGCTCCTCGATATTCTCGCGCAGAAGATCGATCCCCCACAGGAACTTCCCGAAAAAGCGGTTTTTCTGTTCTTTGACGGGAGGCGTCAGATTCCCTTTGGCAAGTTCGTACGGGATGTCCGCCATCTGCTCGAACGGGCGCAGGATCTTTGCGCGGATATAAAATAACAGCGCAAAAACTGCCGCCATCACCAGCGCCAGAATCAAATTGACCGCGAAAACGATGCGTCCGGACTTCTCAGCATCCTCCGCCGTGTAATCAAAGCGGTAGAGCGTGCCGTCTATCTCGCGGATCAGATAATCGGCGTCCGCATTATAAAAATGATCGCCGTACGGCTCCACATGATAAACAGATTCATACTGCGACAGATCGACAGCCGCAAGCCCGTTTTCTGCGATCGTTCGTGCGATCCTGTTACTCTCCACGCGGTACAGTCTGTCAGCCGTTCCCGTATTTTGGGGAAGCAGCACAAGATTCGTGAAGAGAAAGATCATTGCAAAAAGCAGCCCCGCCGTGCAGATCACTTTTCCGAACGCTCTCATAGATATTTATACCCCACGCCCCAAACCGTCAGGATCTTCTGCGGTTTTTTCGGGTCTTTCTCAATTTTTTCGCGCAAGCGCCTGATATGGACGGTAAGCGTCTGCTGTTCGGATTCACTGTCGCTGCCCCAGATCGTGCGAAAGAGATATTCCTTGGAAAGCGTCCGCCCCCTGTTCTCGACCAGCAGGGTAAGCAGTTCAAATTCTTTTGCCGTCATTTCCGTTTCCACGCCGTTTACCGTGATCGTCCGATCATTTTTATTGATCCGCAGATCCTGATCCACCGATTCGTCGAGCGAATACCGCCGCTTGAAGATTCCCCGTATCTTTGCCAGCAGGATATCAATATCATACGGCTTTTCGATATAATCATCGGCGCCGAGATCCAGCCCCGCAAGTTTATCGTCCTTTTCGGTTTTTGCGCTGACAATCAGCACGGGCGTATTGCTTGTCTCGCGAATCTTTTTCAGGAGAAAAAGACCGTCTCTGCCGGGCAGCATAATGTCCAGTACGATGAGCCTTGCGCCGTACCTCTCATACAGCGCAAGGGCTTTTTCCGCATTCTGTGCAGAAGATGTCATGTAGTCTTCTGCGCGCAGGAAATCACACAGCACATCCGCTAACTCCCTATTATCTTCCACAATTAAAATATCAATCAAGACCCGTCCTCCACCAACTGCCAACGCTGCCGCACTATGTCAGTTTTCATTACCATCCCATCTCCATCAGCCAGCCGTTCAATGCCCGTTCGCGGTCGCGAAGCCCGGCTTTTTCCTGTTTTGCAAATCTGTACTCACCCCGAATATTTCCATCGACGATATACAGGATCCTCGTACACCGCGCCGCGACTTTCACATCGTGCGTGACCAGCAGGATCGTCGTTCCCTCGTCGTTCAGTTTTGCAAGTTCCTCCATCACTTCGTCCGAGGAGGAGCGGTTGAGCGCGCCCGTCGGCTCGTCGGCAAAGATCATGCCGGGGTTGTTGATCATGCTCCGGCAGATGCAGGCGCGCTGTAACTGGCCGCCCGAAACCTCATTGATATCATGATCGGCAATGTCGATGATCCCCAGCTTGCGCATCAGCGCATGACCACGTTTTGTCGTCTCCTTGCGCGATTCCCGTTGTTTTGTGGACTGACAAGCCGGAAGGAGGATATTGTCCAGAATCGAAAGATTCTTTAACAGATACATCTGCTGAAAGATAAATCCCATCTCATTGAGGCGCAGTTTAGCCAGTTCTTTCTGCGACAGTTCCGACAGATTCTTTCCGCCAAAACGCACTTCGCCCGCCGTGATCCCGTCCATGCCGGAAACGGCATACAGAAGCGTCGATTTTCCCGAACCGGACGGCCCCATGACCGCGACCATCTCCCCCTCTTTAATACTGAAATTTACATTCTTTAACACATTATTCTGCCGCTTATTTACCACATATGTCTTACACAAATCCCTGACTTCTAATACATTTGACATGATTGTCCTCCTCTTCTATATTTAGTCTATTTTCTTCATTGACGAACGCATCACAATGGTGGCTTAATTGTGCAAATAGGATAACCATAAGCAGACCCTTGAAAAACGCCGGTACTTATATGCCGTTCTTTGGCATATTATGTACCGCTACGTTTTTCACGGAGCGGAAGCGCGTCTGCGTTGGTTATACTATTTGTACAATTTCAATACCTATCAACGCGTTCCGCCATCCCTCTACTCATTGTTGGAAATATCCGCCGCCGAGATCTTCCGCACTCCCTGCGCCGACACAAACGCCGCCGCTGCCGTGACCGCCAGCACGATCAGCGGATACATCAGGTAGACCTCCGCCGCCCGAATCTCATAGTCAATGCTGTAAGCGCCCATCATCCGAAAGATCGGCGTAATGATCAGTGCGGAAAACAGCCGGGAACTAAGCGCCCCGACAAGCACCGACACGATCAGCACGATACCGATTCGCATCGTCTGCCAGAGTGTAAGCGGCGTGTCCTGAAAACCGATCGCTTTGAGCAGCGCGATCTCGTTCTTCTCTTTTGTGATAAAACTCTTTACCATAAGCACCGCCACCAGCGCGTTGATGCCAAGAACGATCGCAAGGATCAACGCCTTGACGCTGTCAAGCTGCCCCGTGATATCGCCCATCATATACTCGATGTATGCGCCGGATGTATAAATATCCGCATTGGGATAAAGCGCTTTTAACAGCGCTTTTCTCTCGTCAAGAGCAGCATCGTCGGGATTGTCTCTGTAATTTACCTGCATTCCGAAACTCCCTGCCGCATAGCCGTAATCCGGATCTGCGTCCTGATGAAACCGCACACCCTCGCCCATATTATTCATGCTCTGATAGATCGCCGCGACCGTATATGTTTTTATGTCCTCACCGATCTTGATCTCCACATCGTCACCGATTCCGGCATCGATCTGTTCCGCGGTCAGAAGAGCCAGTGCGACCTCCTGCGGATTCTGCGGCGGTGTTCCTTCCAGATAATCATACTGATCCGCCGTCACGCCGCCCAAACCCTGAAAGGAAATGGAATCAGTGCGTTTATCGCCTCTTTTGATATTGCTGCGGAACATGATCTCCTGAAAGACATCGACGTCTATCCCGTGTCCGGCAAACATGTCATGCACTCTGGCAAACTCCTCTTCCGCTTTTTTCCGGTTATTCCCGCCCGGCGAAAGCAGCAGCTCCTGCGAAATGACATGATCGCTTTTTACCATATTAAATAAGGTGATTATGTTGTCAGAACGCAGCGTATTGACCGTATTCACGGGAATGATCAGCAGCAGCGTACCGAGGATAAAAATGAGGATCATGGATACATAATTCTTAAGCCCGCTGAAAATATCGTTAAGCGCCATAAAAGGCACTGCGGGCAGATGCGAACCGCCAAGATGCAAAAGCCCTTTTTTTCGGTAACGTTCTCCGGTTTCCCCGCTGCGGATCGCGTCGATCGGGGACAATTTCTCTATTTTGCGCGTGCAGAAATAACTGAAAAACACGACCGAAGCGCCTGCCAACACCGCTGCGCCGATATTGATCAGAAAATGGTCCCCTCCGGAAATGATGATCTTGCGCGAGATACTTTCTACCATCATCCGCCCGAACGGAACACTGAAACCAAGCCCGATCGTCGTACCGAGTACCGCGATCACAAAATATTTTACAGCGTACAAGCCCCGTATGGCGGCATTTTTGATGCCGATCGCCTTCATCACGCCGATCTCGCGAAACTCTTCCGAAACGGTAAACTGAATGATAAACCGCAGGATCACCATAGAGATCAGGATCAGGCAGACGCTCACGACCAGCAGGATCGCCGCGATCAACAAATCCATGAAATAGACCATTTTAATCGTCGGACGATAAGTGTTTATGACCGCATTGATTTCCAACGCGTTAAATCGATCAGCATAATCGGGATCCTCCGTATAGACTTCCACCGCGTTGCAAAGAGCATTTTTCCCATTATCAAACAGTTTTACGTCATTGTCGCTCACGAAAAACCTCGTTATACTCATCTGTGCCGAACCGCAAACCGCATCCTTTGTATAGCCCCTGACCGTAAATTCCTTTTCAACGCCATTCTGGCTGATGTAGACTTTTGCGCCCTCGCGAAAGTTGTTTTCGGTCGATTCAAAGATATAATTTGCGACCCATACCTCGCCGTCGTTGATATGGGTAATCTCCTCGTCGTTTTTATCAAAAATACGGAGTGCACAGAGCGTTGACAGGCATGCAGTATTGGAACATTCAAACGGTTCGCCTTCCACCAGAATGTTTTTCGGATCGATCTGAATCATCTGCGAAACCGTATAGTCGCAGCCTTCCTCTTTTGCAAATGTCCGAAAGCGCTCCACATCGTCGGCATTTGTGGACAAAAACCATTGATCCGGCACATTTGCCTTTTCAAAAAAATCATCCAGCGCGCCGCTTATGGTGATCAGATTGTTTGCGCTGCCGGCTATGAATGTCGCCGCCAGGATCACAAAGATCAGCAGGATCGCGTTCATCGTCTTCTTCCGTTTCAAATCTTTTTTCAGGATTTGTAAGTACATGTTGTTCCTCTCTTCCGAAGCATCTTTTTGTTTATGATACACCCGAAATTATGAACAAATCCTTAACTGCATCGAAACCGCATCTCGCAGAAACTTCCGCCTTCCTCCCGATTCCCGAAACGCACCCTGCCACCGTGGGCCAGCACGACTTTTTTGACGATCTCCAGTCCTCTAATATTCGTATTTACGTCTTTTTTCTTTCTTTTTTGCAAGCGGCGCAGAATCTCCTCGGAATACCCCACGCCGTTATCCTCAAAGCGGATACAGCATCTTCTCTTTTCTTTCCACAGGCGGATCCGGATCTGCACGCCGTCCGCCTGTCCGCTGTGCTTCATGCTGTTTGTGATGAGATTGCGGAACGCTCTGATCAAAAGCTGTCTGTCCGCCCACACGGTCATCTGCTCCGCATCCTGTGTGATATCCGGTGTCATTTCCAGCACGTCCGCCGCATCATCATTCAAAAAAGTTGCGACTACGCTTCGTAGTATTTCCGCCGGGCGCACTTTCTCCTTACGCAGCGGCTGCATGGAATATTCCAACTGCGAAGTCAGATTCAGATCGGCTATCAGTTCTTTCATCACAAGGCTCTGGTTACGGATCACAGCCGCCTGCTGCCGCGCTTCCTCTCCCAGTTCTTCTGTATGTTCCAGCGCATCGGCATACCCCATCACCATAGACAGCGGCGTGCGGATGTCATGCGAAACCCCTGCGATCCACTCGATGCGCGCCCGCTCTTTTCTGCGGGCATAGCGCCATGTAAAAAAGAAAGCAAGCGCCACGATCCAGACCACATTCACCAGAAGAAACAGCAGAAAGACCCTCTTGACAAAATCCATCAACGGGATCGTAAATTCCATCGTATATTTCCACATGGTATCTTTCTGCATTCCCACGATCATGATGCGATCGTCCCAGACGCGCATATGCACGGGATATCCCTCCAGATACCATTTACTCATGCGGGCGATTTCCGACCGGCTGTATTCATCCGCCAATTCTGCGGGTTTTCGGATGCTCCAGACGACTTTTCCGTTTTCATCAAGAAGCATCGCCCACTGATCCTCCTGCTCGAACGTTTCCGTCATCTCCTCCGAAAGAATGTAGCCGCTCCCCGTATCCGTAAGCGCCTCCATGACGTCTCCCCCGTAGATGTAGTATTCGTTCGTATTGGCATAGACGAACGCAAACGAAAGCAGAAAGATCAGGTTCAGCGCCGCCGCCAGAACGGCAATGCCAAAAACTGACACCACGCCGTAAAACACCAGCCGCGTCGCCTTTCTTGCCGTATATTTTATTTTCTTTGTCTGAAAATCTCTCATACCAATTTATACCCCAATCCCCGCACCGTCAGAAGGTGTTTCGGATGCGAGGGGTCCTCCTCCACCTTTTCCCGCAGTCTGCGGATATGCACGATCAGCGTGTTTTCGTAGCCGTAGTTTCCCTCCCGCCAGACCGCGTCGCAGAGCGCGTCGATCGTGACGATCCGCCCTCTGTTTTCGGACAGTTTTTCGATAATGGCATACTCCTTTGCGGTAAGAGAGATTTCCGCGGTTTTTCTGCGCACCACGCCGCTCCCCAAATCAATGAGACAGTCGCCGAGATCGATCCTGCGATCTGCTTCTTTCTCTTCCCGCAGCCGATAGACCCGCTTCAAGACCGCCGTTACCCGCAGGATCAGCTCCTCCGGCAGAAAGGGCTTCGTGATGTAGTCATCCGCCCCGAGCCCCAGCCCGCGCAGCCTGCTCTCATCCTCGTCGCGCGCCGAGAGAAAGATCACCGGAACCGCCGTCGCCCGGTATAGTCTCTCAAACAGGGAAAAGCCGTCGCCGTCCGGCAGCATCACATCCAGAATGACCAGCTGCGGATTCTCCCTCCGGCTGACCGCTTCCGCCTCCAAACAATTTCCCGCATAGACTACATTTTGAAATCCTGCTTTTGTCAAAAACCCACCGACCATCCTGCGCAGGGCGGGTTCATCATCCACCAACAGGATCTTGTGCTCATACAGATTCATGCCGCCGTTCCTCTCTTTCACTTTATGTTGCAGGATGCTGATCCTGCGACTGTAATATTATTTTCTCAGAAGCAAATGCGCTAAACCATTTAAGAAAGAATTGCGCAGCAATTCTTTGGTCGCAGGATGCCGATCCTGCGACAAGTATATCATTTTTGCCGGAACATAAAAAGATTGCCGCGCGATTCTTAAGGTAACCGTAAGGTAGGCTTCATCCCGCCGTAAGCCGCATTTCTTATCCTGATCCTATACCAATCGAAAAGGAGGCTCTCATGCAAAATCTTATCGAAACACACAATCTCACCAAACGCTACGGCAAGACCTTAAGCGTCAACACCCTCAATATGGAAGTGCCGCCCGGTGCGGTTTACGGCTTCCTCGGTCCGAACGGCGCGGGCAAATCCACGACCCTGAAAATGATCCTCGGTCTGGTAAAGCCGACCGCCGGTCAGGTCACGCTCTTCGGCTCCGCCCTGGACGAGAAAAACCGCATCCGTCTTCTTGCGGACACAGGCTCCCTGATCGAATCGCCCAGTTACTACGGGCATTTGACAGGCGCGGAAAATCTGTACATCATCCAGACCTTAAAAGGCTGCACAAAGTCGGACGTGGACGAAGTGTTAAAGATCGTGCGCCTGACGGACGCGCGCAATAAATTGGCAGGGCATTATTCCCTCGGCATGAAACAACGGCTGGGGCTTGCCGCCGCGCTGCTCGGTTTTCCGAAACTCCTGATCCTCGACGAGCCGACAAACGGTCTTGACCCCGCAGGCATTCAGGAAATGCGTGAGCTGATCCGCAGTCTTCCCACAGAATACGGTATTACGGTGGTGGTTTCCTCCCATCTATTGAGTGAGATCGACCAGATGGCGGATCACGTCGGCATCATCCGCAAAGGGGAACTGGTCTACCAGGATACGCTGGCTTCCCTGCACGCCCACGCAAAGGAACAGCTTGCGCTGCGGATCGATCACCCGGCCATCGCCGCAGATCTGCTGCGACAGGAGGGCATTCTGGCGGAGCAGGAGGAAGAGTGGCTGCTGCTGCCCATGTTGGAGGACGATCTGGCAGCAAAACTTGTCCGACGCTTACTGGAACAGAACCTCTCCCTTTACCGCATGGAAAAGCGAGAGACCAGCCTTGAGGATATTTTCCTGACTCTGACGGGAAAGGAGAGCAGCTTATGAAGACCTTACAACTGGAATTTTACAAGATCAGGCGGAGACGCGTGTGGCTTTCCATGTTTGCCATGCTCGGCGTGCAGATATTGTGGGGCATGTGGAGTATGCGCAACCCTAAAGACTGGGAACTGGCGAGCGGATGGATGTCCCTGCTCTACGAACTGACGATCCTGGACGGCATTATGATGCCCACCATCCTGTCGGTGCTGGCTTCTCGTCTGGCTGATATCGAGCACAAAGGCAATACCTATAAGCAGCTGAAAACCCTGCGCCCTTCCGGCAGCCTCTATCACGCGAAAGCGCTTTGCGGCGCGATCATCATTGCGGTTCTGCTGGCTATGCAGGCGGCTGTTTTCATCTTGTTCGGCTGTTTTCTCGGCTATGAGGGCACTCCCGACCTGAGCCGCTATCTCACCGCTTACGGGCTGAAATTTGCCGCCGATCTGTCGCTGTTTTTGTTACAGCTTTTGCTCTCTATGCTGTTTGCCAATCAGATGATCCCGCTGGTCGCGGGGCTTGGCGGCTCTATGTTCTCGCTGCTTGTCATGTATGTCGCACGCTATTCTTTCCTGCCGTGGGGTGGCAGTCTGAGTGCCTGCATCGTCGGCATGGATTGGGATGAAACAACGCGGATCATTACTTACTACTACCGCGAATATACGTCCGCAGAGATTGCTTCTGTCGTCTGCATCTTTGTCTGGATCGTGGTATTTTACGCGGCGGGGCGGATCCTGTTTACACACAGGGAAGCGTGAGAAATTATAAAAAACAGAAAAGGAGATTTTTGATATGATGTCTGCACTTCGAAAAACCATAACGGCGGAACGAATCAAATTACGGCGAAGTCCTGTCTGGCTGGCTTTCTTTTGCCTGCCGCTGATCTCCGCATTCTTCGGCACAAATAATTACCGGATGAATCAGGGCGTTTTAAAAAACGAATGGTTCAGTCTCTGGACGCAGCATTCCCTGTTTCTCTGCTTTCTTTTCATGCCTGCCCTGATCGGAACTTACTGTTCCTATCTGTGGCGGCTGGAACACCAGCGCTGCAACCGAAACGCTTTCCTGACCGCGCCTGTATCGCGCTTTGCCCTCTATTTCGGCAAACTGTTTCAGGGTGTCCTGATGACGATCCTCGGCAATGTCTGGGTCTTTTTCCTGTATTTCGTCTGCGGAAAACTCTGTGGACTGGACAGTCCCCTGCCGCGGGAAGCCCTTTCCTGGTTTCTCTGCGGGGCGCTCGGCGGCGTCGTGGTCTGCAGCATACAGCTTTTGCTCTCCCTGTCGATCCGCTCCTTTGCCGTTCCCATCGGCATCGCGCTGGCAGGCAGCGTCGGCGGGCTTGCCATCACCAACAAAGGGCTCGGCCTCTTTTATCCCTACTCCCTCTACGCGATCGGGATGCGCGCCAATAACCCTTTTATGGAACTTGACGTCGGACAGTTTCTATCTGGGTGCATCGCCTATATCCTGCTGTGCGGCATCCTGTCTGTGTGGAAGTTGAAGCAGGGAGAGAAATGAGTGCATGAAAAAGGGACAGATTATTTCTGCCCCTTTTTTATCACGATTTTCCTCCGTTAATTTCTGACGGCTGTTACAAACGGAAATTCTTTTACGAGATTTTTATCCATTTCCATCATGGTAAGAATCCTGCTTGCCGCTCCGGATGGCGCATTTGTTCCCGATTCCCAAGCCTCAACTGTCTTATCTGAAACTCCCATATATCCGGCAAAAATCTTTTGAGTCATTCCAAAAGACAATCGGATTCTTTTTACTTCATCTGCCCGATATATTTTAACGGGAGTCACAGTCATGGTTCTACTCGGCAGTTTTTCCCCGATACCCTTTGCATCCTCTACCGCTTCTTGCAAACCCGCCATAATACTTTCATATACGCTGCTCATATCCTACCTCTTCTACAAATTTTCTTTCAAAACTGTTATTAGCTTTTTGATTTCATTTCTTTCTTTTTGTGAGAGATTGTCTTTTTCACTTTTAGGATATACGGTAATAAGATAAATAACCTCCTCCACTACAAAATCCACATAACATACTCTTACTCCTCCACTCTTTCCTTCATTTTCAAAAGAAAACCTCATTTTGCGTAATCCGCCGGTTCCCCGTACGATTGGAAATTTGTCCGCATCATGCAATAATTGCGCCTCCAATCTCCTCAGATCACTATCATCAAAACCTAATCTATCCCAATTCTTGCTAAATTCCTTTGTTTGAATATAAGTTTTTGTCATCTGTATTTCCCTTTTACTCATACAATACCCTATTTAATAGGGTATTGTCAAGTCATAATCAAGTTCACGAAACATTTTTTAATAACTTATGATTTCAAAATATTGGTTTCATATCGTTCAATGAATCTGCCCGCATTTTGCTCTTTTGATAAAACGCTTTTTTTCAGCATCTTTTCCTTTATTTCCTCTTCTTCCATCTGATCTTTCAGATACTCTTTCTCCGCCAATCGCTCCTCAAACTGCTCTCTTAAAAGTTTTCTCTTTTCATAGTGTTCCTGCGGTGAAGGCATTTTTCTCTGATCTTTTTTCTCCGATATTTTATCCTGAATGCTACTACCAGATAATGAGTTACTGTTAGTAACATACATACTGGGGCTGCCTCCACAATTTCCGTTTTCATCAAAAATCCACTGTTCATTTACAACTCTCGCTCCTAAAGCCTTCCATGATGCAGTCATATTCTGATGGCTGATAGGTAAATGCTCTAAACTCTTTTCCAGCCCTTCGGCTTCTTTTGGATTTTTGATACATTTCTCCAAATACGCCGGCGATATCGTCACCTTATAGTCAGAAGCCGTCAGACAAGGGTACTTATCTTTCAAATATGCCTGATATGCGGATACACTGGCGTATTTGTCCTCCGTTTTTTTCTCCGTCTTTTTATTGTCTACTCTCTCCACCACACTGCTGTTTCCAACCTGATAATTACTTAATCCCACCTGCATGATATATCTCCTTTCACTTTGCACATGATCTCTCAAAATCTATGATCCGGAACGTTTTGGGAAAATAACGTCAGTCGATGTAAACGTATCATCCACTGAAGCATGAATGTGTCCGCTGCTGTCAATGGCATACTCATTGCCATAAACGGAAAATGTGTCCCCTTCTTTATAACCAGCCCCTATCCAATTTGTGTTGTTCAGGTTTTTTATTTCCTTATCCACATTGA
>JAMPCE010000072.1 GCA_023666335.1 bacterium | reverse complement strand
TACCGCTATGACAGGAACGGCAGCATCATCTCGGAGGAGGAAGAAGGGAGGAAAAGCGAATACCGATATGATCTGCTGAACCGCCAGATTTATGTCAGGACTCCGGATGGGAGAGAGCAGGAGAACCTCTATGACGGGGAAGGCCTGCGGGCAGGACTCGCCGAGAACGGGAAGCGTACGACTTTCCTGTACCACGACGGAGAGATCTTTACAGAATGTGACGGGGAGAGTGCGCCCATCAGGAGATATGTCATCGGGCTAGGATTGTCCCATATACAGGCAGAAGATGGAACTTACCATGCTTATCATCAGGATGAGCAGGGGAGTACGGCGTATATCACAGGGCAGGGAAGAACACCCGAAAACATTTATCAGTATGATGCGTTTGGCAATCTGACAGAGCAGAAAGCGGACATAACGAACCGCATCCTCTACACCGGCCAGCAGTACGATCAGGAGACGGGGCAGTACTATCTGCGGGCGAGGTACTATAACCCTGTAGTAGGCAGGTTTTTGCAGGAAGATACCTACCGAGGGGATGGACTGAACCTGTATGCTTACTGTGCGAATAACCCGGTGGTGTATTTTGATCCGAGTGGACATAAGGGGTTATATCCTGATAAAAATCCGAATCAGAAAGATACGCCGGGAAATGGGATTGTAGATGTTCATACAGGAGTTGGTTATGATGCAGGAGATACTCCAGTTAGGATAGGGGGCGAATGGAGTGAAAATGATATGAAACAAGCTTTGTTAGGACATTCGCCTAATGGATTAGGAAATCCAGATATTCACCATGGGGGACAGATGCCTGGAGGTGCTAAACATGAAATACTGCCGGCGGAACATCGAAATAATTTAGCATTACATCCTAATGCTCATAATCAAGGAGTAACCCCTGAAATGAGAATGGAAGATAGAAAACTGCATTGGTGGTATAGGGCAAGGGAGCAAGGTGCAGATGAATTATTACCAGATTGGATTTACGATTAATGTGTTATGCTAACAATATATAAACGACTAAATAAGTAATATTCAGATTGCGTTAGTATATTCTGTAAGAATGTGCTATCTTACAATCGAATTGGCTTTCTTCGAGTAAGAGCAATAGATTTGATAAATATTAAGGTGCAACACATCGCAAAGAAGGAGTGCATATGGATAAGAATATTTTTGATAATAAAGTTAGAGAAATAGTTGAAAAGAGCCCCAGATTATTTGGTCTTCATTCAGATAATATGGCTAGTGCAGCGATGATAAAAGATGTCGAGGAGTATTATAATTTTAAATTGCCAGATAGCTATAAAGAATATCTAAAGCAATATGGAGGAGGATATTTTGGTTATATCATAGTGTATTCTTGTGATTACAATAGTATGTTTTATATTAAGAAAAATGTAGCAAAGGAGTTGGTTTTAGAAAACGCTTTTTTACCAATTATTGATTTGGAAACAGGCGATTTCATTGGATTTAAAATATTAGGCGAGAAATGTCAAAATGCAGTTACTCTATACTTACATGAGGAAGATGAATTACAAGATTTAAAAATGGATTTTTACGATGCATTATTGAAGTATGGTTTAAACTGTAGTTAAAGGAAATTTTATTGTTAATATAGTAAAATTAAGTTATATGATTTTATAATTAAAAGATTCTGATAGAACGCGATGGGGATTCGTCAGAAGGAAATGTTTGGTAAAATTTGCTTTGAGTTTGATTATGATTGATTGGATATTTCTTTATTCAGTTTTGTTTCGTTGGTATTGGATAAAGGTTTAACTATTTTGAGAAAGGGATAACATTAGGGCTTTTTGGTCATATTTTGTTGATGTTTGAAAATATTTATGCCACAAGCCATAATATTTATAAGTTACAAGATTGGATCGTTAGAGGATATATTATGTAAAAAAGTATTTGTAACTGAAGATAACAAATTACTCGAACTCCTGAACACAAGTGGAGCGATGGCAGGAAAGTGAAGTCCTGCACCTATTACCGTGGCAGTAGGTTAAAAATCATGGCTGGTGGGAGCGGGGAAGATTGTTCTATGAGTATGACGGCGAATGTGAAATATTTTACACCGCAGGGATTTATTTGAAGGTCCTTTATGTAGGGCTGCTTTTCCCGCCGGACAGCGCCATAAACTTGACCCCGACCGCTTTCCTGCGGTCCTCACTGATCGGGATCCTCTGTCCGTCGTACAGTTCCAGCTTGTCGAAAGACATCATCTTTATGTAGTCGAAGTTCACAAGGAAAGATTGGTGCACCCGCAGGAAACGCCCGTTCATGGCGGCGGTCTCCTTTTCCACGTCGCTGATCTTCCCATAGAACTGGTCCTGTTGCGGATCCTCCGGTCTGTTCCATGAACCGACCGTGTGGATGGTGACGATCCTGCCGCGGCTCTCAAAGTAGGTGATCCGGTCAAAAGGGATCCTGTATTGGGATTTCTTATACAAAAAGGTGTAATAGCCGGTACGCCTGCTGATCTGCTCATGGGCGGCGCGTAAGACCGTACGGAAAGAGGTTTCCTCTATCGGTTTTGAGAGGAAGCGGAAAGGCTGTGCCTGAAACAGTTCTTTCAGGTATTCTTCATGCGCGGATACATACACGATCAGTATGGGAAGTTCTGCATCCCGCAGGGTCAGCGCAGCACGGATACCGTCCATGTCATCCATCTCAACATCCAGATAGATGAGGTCGTAGCATATCTGATCGTCTACGGCTGCCTTGACCAGAGAAGTGCCGTTATAGAAGGTATCACAGGAGATCCTGATATCCAGTTCGGCGGCAGTCTGATGCAGGAGTTGTGACAGGGTCACGGTAAACTGCCTGTCGTCATCGCATATGGCAATGTTTAGCATTTGTAGTCTCCTTTCGGTTCATCTTCAGCATATTGTTCCAGTGCATACTGGCAGCATTGGATGACTAATTCATTGAAAGAAATTTCTGTCTTTAGGGCGAGATTTTGTAAATCTTGGTTAAGTTCTTCCGTAAAACGGATAGTCTTAGGGACGTTGGTTCTTGTATGTGGTTTTTTGACTACAAACATGGCGTTCACCTCGATATCATATCTTATTCTAATAATATAGTCTTTCCAGGTGATAAATAATATAACCGATACATATAACCATAATGTGGTTGCACATAATGACTGTATTATTTATCACCTCAAAAGATTATATTAATGTCATGAGATATGATGCTGAGGTGATGTCATGTTTGTAGTCAAAAAACCGCATAAGAAAGCAAATGTTCCCAAAACCATCCGTTTTACGGAAGAACTCAACCGGCAGATAGAGGCGCTTGCGTTAAAGTCGGAGGTCTCCTTTAATGAGTTAGTGATTCAGTGCTGTCAGTATGCGTTGGATCAGTATGATTGGGGCGGACGGGAAAGGGAACAGGAATGATACGCATTACTGTATGAGGATATGTGTTTTTTTGTAGTGGATAAAGGGGAATGGGGGAAATGAACGAACAGATATTTTTCAATGCACTGATGCTGCTCTTTGGGATACATATCATCCACACTTATCTGACTTCTCTGCGAGGGGAGACTGTACGCTCTAAGGTATGCTGTTACATGGTATGGGCAGTATATATCCTATTCCTGTATCTGGTCATGTTTTCCAATTCAAGATATCCGTTGTTTACGCTCTTGGGAAATTTCATCCTGCTGGCAGCGCTTCTGTTCGTGTATGGCTGCGGGGATATCAAAACGGCGCTGTTCCGTTCCGGTATCTATCATACTTCGCGGATGGCGGTGGAAGTGGCAACCCAAAACATCCTGCTGGTGGCATTGTCAGAAGATCCTTTTGTAGCAGGGAATCTGATATCATCCATTGCCATGTATATCATCGTACAGATATATAAACGATGGAAAGGCAGGGATCTTACGGTTCCGCTTTCTTTCCGGTATTGGATCAGGCTTTTTGCCGTTCCGCTTTCTTCGACGGTCGTTATCCACTATGCACACGAGACGGCTATGCACAGCGGCTGGATGGCATTCTTTTATATCCTGTCTGTCTTCATCATCTTGAACAATTACCTGATCTTTGATCTCTATGATAAGATGAGTGCGCAGATGCTGATGGAGAGACAGAACCGCGCTTATGAGCAGGAGATAGAACTCTGTGTCAGGCAGGCGGCGGAACGGGAGGAAGCGTACCAGCAGACCCGGACCCTGCGCCATGACCTGAAAGGGCGGCTGGTGGCTCTGGGCGCGATGCTGGAAGAAGGGCAGACCGAGAGAGCAAAGGGCGAGATCGCGCGGATGCTCAGAGAAAACAGCCTGAACAGGCACGGAACGGCGGAGACGGGAAACCTTGCCCTGGATGCGCTGGTCAACTATAAGTATGACGCCGCCCTGTCGGAGGGGATCCGGATGGAGTGCCATCTGGAAGTCCCGGCGGAACTGTTCCTTGACAGCACCGATCTGTGCGTCATCCTCGGAAACCTTCTGGATAATGCGGTGGAGGCGGTTCAGAAACTGCCGGAGGGAGCGGACAGGAGGATCAGCCTTACGGTGCGCCTGACGAAAGGAGTCATTCTCATTGCCGTAGAGAATCCCTATGACGGGGAGATCATGGAGGACGGCAGCGGCAGGATCAGGAGCAGCAAGGGCAGGGAGCATGGGATCGGGCTGCTGTCCGTGGAGAGGATCGCGGAAAAGTATGGAGGGACGGTATCTATCCGGCATGAGGGCGGGATGTTCCGGATATCCGTCATGCTCCTGCAACGGAAAGTTTGACATGGTGAACCGTGATTTTTACAAAATGTAAATCTTGGAGTACAAATACGATATAGTGTACATGCTACATAAATCTTAATGAATGGAGGAACGAATCTATGAAGACCAAAAAACTTTCTGAAACCCCTAGACTGGGCTTGAAATTACTGGAGCGCGCTGCTTTTGCATCCGCACACGCAGGAGCCAATTCTGCATGTTCCTATATTTATCATGATCCGAAGAAACCGGCGGCATTGAAAGAACTGAAAAAGTTCTAAGCGAGATGTTTTTGCTATAAATGGATATAAATTAGGGACTCCTAATGCTTAAGAAGCATAAGAAGTCCCTGATTTTTAAAGATATCTGTTTACTTCTTCCGCAGGGATATCATATTTTTTCATGATCGCTGTCTTTATTTCCGGATCCCGGTGGCCAAATTCCCGAAGCGTATCGATCGTCAGCCGGATTCCCTGCGCCAATCCTTGTTCCAATCCCTTTTCAATATTCCTCTGATCCCGCAGATGTATGGCGGGCTCCATGATCTCCATCAATGCCTGGCACATAGTATCATCTCCCATCATTTTTTCAACAGTTTGTTTATTGGCTCCTATACTTACTTCCAAGACAGAATCTGCCAATTCCTTATCGGCCTTTTCGGTCAGTTGGTTGATTCCATCTATCAGATTCCACATATCAGCTTTTTCCAACCGGTCAGACAGGGCTTTGAGCCAGATATGCCCTTTTTGTTCCAATTCCCCCGTGACGACGATCTGGGTCGGAAACAGGACTTTTTCACCTATATAATAGATGCCGCTGTAGGGGTTTGTCAAGGAATAACCGTGTTCTTTCAGGTATTGCAGGAGTTTGACCGGCTTTGCTTCCCTGATGACAGATACGGTAACATCATCGGCTTTTATTTCATCTGTCGTTTTTCCATACGATTTATAAAGACTGGCATAAGCGCTGGTTTTATAAAAAGTATCAATATCCAGATGATCTTCGGGCGACTTGTATTCCATGATATTATGCCCTCTGAAAAGTTTTCCTATTTCATTGGCGATATGCACGGCGGGATTTTTCTTGACCACCAGCAGATCAATCTCCAGAGGTTTCGTATTCAGATTGTACTCTTTTTCGAATACAAGATCTTCTCTGTTCTGCGCAAGTTCTAGGTTGATCGCAGCTACGAATCCCGGATGCCATTGTACTTTTGTATCTTTCATAGTAACTCCTTCTATATTTATTAAAGTATATCATAAAAATGCGGAAGTGTAAAATTTTTGCAGACTTCTTTTGTGTGCGAAAAATGCAATCATAATATGGTTGCATGATGTGATTATATTATTTATCACCTAAGAAGATTATATTATTAGCATAGAATTTAATACTGAGGTGAGCATTATGTTTGTAGTCAAAAAACCGCATAAAAGAGCAAATGTTCCGAAAACGATCCGTTTTACGGAAGAACTCAACCAGCAGATGGAGTCTCTCGCGCTAAAGACGGAAGTCTCCTTTGCTCGTTATCCACTATGCCCACGAGACGGCTATGCACAGCGGCTGGTGGCTCTGGGCGCGATGCTGGAAGAAGGGCAGACCGAGAAAGCAAAGGGCGAGATCGCGCGAATGCTTAGAGAAAACAGCCTGAACAGGCACGGAACGGCGGAGACGGGAAACCTTACCTTGGATGCGCTGGTCAACTATAAGTATGACGCCGCCCTGTCGGAGGGTATCCGGATGGAATGCCATCTGGAAGTCCTATGACGGGGAGATCATGGAGGACGACCGCGGCAGGATCAGGAGCAGCAAGGGCAGGGAGCATGGGATCGGTCTGCTGTCCGTGGAGAGGATCGCAGAAAAGTATGGAGGGACGGTATCTATCCGGCATGAGGGCGGGATGTTCCGGATATCCGTCATGCTCCTGCAACGGAAAGTTTGACATGGTGAACCGTGATTTTGACGGCGCGCGGCTCTGCCGGAATAATTGGGATATAGTTTGAATGACATAGGAAGGACATTGGAAAACACTATGGAGAAACTGGCGGAAAAAATGGCAAAAATGTTACTCAGGGAACAGGTCATAGGCGATTCTATGTTGGAGATATATCAATACGGTTTCCTGAGAATGTTTGAAATAGGCAGCGCGGTGATCACTGGTTTCTTGATATGCATCATTATGGGGATGTTAAAGGAGGGAATCATTTTTTTTGCTTTTTTTGTTCCGTTGCGCTCTTATCTTGGCGGGTTTCATTTAGGAAAATACTGGCAGTGCTATATCATGTCATGTTTTACTTTGTGGCTGGTACTGGCGATCACTCGATCGGCATCTTTGGATATCAGCGTATCTTTCGGAGTCATCGTGACTGCTTCGATCGGAATAGGGCTGGAAGCAAAACTGGAGCGGAAAAGGCAGGAGAGTAAGGGGTATTCGCTCATCATATGGGCGGTGCTGCTTGTATTGCTGACAGTGGCAGGGATCGGTATGATACAGAAAAAACAGTCGCTGCTTGTCCTTTTGTGCTGCGTTACAATCGTAGTGCTGGCCAGCAAAGTGTTAGAACAGATCTTACAGTATAGAAAGAATCGGCTTGATTATTAACGGGTCGGTTCCTGAAGTCTGCATACATTTTATCCAGATCAAGAGTCCGGGGATTGAGGTTACTTTACTGTAGCACGGGCGGCTGTTTTGAGGTTTTCGATCTCAGCCCAGCGTTTCAATCCTTCGCTCTCCTGAAATTTTTCCTGTGAGGTGTCGATCAGGCGCTTTCTGTCGTATATGCCGGGCAGGGTTTTGCCCCGGTTCTGCACCTTTTCTGTGATCCGTCCGCTGATCCGTTCTTTGGTGTATTCCGCGTCCAGGGACTTTACGCTGCCGCGTATGAAACGTTCCCGGTCGGGTGGGAGGAAAGAGATGTATCTCGGCGCATTTTCACCGAGTGTTTCGCCTTTGATGGGATAACCTTTTGTCCGCATGAGATGCAGAAATTCTTCATAGCTGTCCGCCGACCGTTAGGGATGATGACAGACAGTGTTCTTTACACAACTCATCGTTTAAATAGCGGTTGGGGATGGAAAGAGATTCCGATTTGTGTTAGTATATTATCACGAGTTTGGGTCTCTTTTCAGAAAGGAGACATAAAACCATGAGTGAAAAAAGGAGAGATAAAAGAAAAGACAGATTGAGCAGGATATAAGACCGTTATAAACATCTTGAAGAAAGACTCTTTCGGTAATAAGCGGATTGATAAAGTCAAGTTGTCTGCCGCTAAGGCGTGGCTGATTAAGTTACGGCAAGAGGACGGGCGGGGTTACAGTTCCATTCATACGATTAGGGACGTACTCAGACCCGCGTTTCAAATGGCGAAAAATGACGATTTGATCCGTAAAAATCCGTTCCAATTTGAATTAGCTTCTGTTATTGTCAATGACAGTATGACGAGAGAAGCCGTTACAAAAAAACAGCAAAGGGAATAACGGCGTGTTGTAGGTAAGTAAAAAGCGAGTGGTAAAATGAAATAATTTACCCCTCATTTTACCACTTTTACTTCAAAAGAATAAATTACACGATATAGATAATTTATTCGAAGATAACCTAATCAAATTTCATTGAACGGTAAAACTTATAAAGATATTGATATTCTTTGGGGGCAAAAAATAACGATAGCCGCCCATGCCTGGGTGCATCTGCCATTCTGAAAAGTGTTGATTTTCGGGCATTTGCGGTAAATGTAAAAACGATAGCACCCATTTAAAAATTGTATCAATCTCGACACGCAATATGGTGGGGAACATTGCCGCAGGTTGTCTGCATATTTTTAGAAGAATATGATTTTGCAGGGAAAACGATATAGCCGCTCTGTACCCATGAAAGCAGCAGATTAGGGGGCAGCGAAAGAGACATTGCGCGGCTCGCCCGAATGCAGAACTGGCGGAGGGGCTTGCGATAAGGGGTTCCGGTGCGGCCGGTTCGCAGGCAGATGTGGAAGCATGGCTCAGTGACTTGAAGATTTCAGAATAGCAGTGTGTAGATAGAACATTCATAAGAGAAAAACCGACTTTTCATTTTGGGGATATCTATGATAAAATAGACGCAGACTCAGCAGTCTGCGTCTCATGATATCGAAAAAACAGAATGGGAGTGAAAAGTTGGAATACAGGGAAGATAAGACGCCCGCGCATATCAGAGTGCGTGGGGCAAGAGTACATAATCTTAAAAATATTGACGTGGATATCCCACTGCATAAGATCGTCGGGATCGCAGGCGTATCGGGTTCCGGGAAATCTTCCCTGGCATTGGGGATTTTATATGCGGAAGGCTCCAGACGCTATCTGGAGGCGCTTTCAACTTACACGAGAAGGCGCATGACGCAGGCGGAAAAGGCGCAGGTCGATGAAGTATTGTATGTGCCTGCCGCCCTCGCGCTCAGACAGCGGCCCGGCGTTCCCGGTATCCGCAGTACCTTTGGCACGGGAACGGAGCTTTTGAACAGTCTGCGGTTGATGTATTCCAGACTTGCAGAGCACCGCTGTCCGAACGGGCATTATGTAGAACCGTCTCTGCATGTCGCGGCAGGGCAGGAACTTGTCTGCCCTGGGTGCGGCGTGCATTTTTTTGCCCCGGGTGCGGAGGAACTGGCATTTAACAGCCAGGGGGCATGCAGGCGATGTGACGGGACCGGAATTGTCCGGACGGTGGATGAAGCGACGCTTGTGCCGGACGAATCAATTTCAATCGACGAGGGCGCTGTCGCTCCGTGGCAGACGCTGATGTGGTCTCTGATGAAAGATATTGCCCGGGAAATGGGTGTGCGGACGGATGTGCCGTTTCGGGAGCTGTCAGAAAAAGAGCGGGAGATCGTATTCCACGGACCTGCGGTCAAGAAGAATATCATTTACCAGAACAAGACCAGCGGCGCGGCGGGAGATATGGATTTTACTTATTTTAACGCGACTTATACGGTGGAAAATGCGCTGTCCAAAGTAAAAGACGAAAAAGGAATGAAGCGGGTGGAGAAGTTTTTGCGGCAGGGGGTCTGTCCGGACTGCGGCGGCACCAGACTTTCCGAGGAGGCGCGTGCGCCCAGACTATGCGGGATCTCTTTAGCAGAGGCTTGTACGATGACGTTATCGGAATTGACTGAATGGGTCAATAATGTGCCGGATTCTCTGCCGCAGGAAATGCGGACTATGGCGGAGAGTATCTGCGAATCGTTTCAAAGTGCGGCGAAACGGTTGACGGATCTGGGACTTTCCTATCTGACTCTGGATCGCGCGGCGTCTACGCTTTCGACGGGCGAGCGGCAGCGGATGCAGCTTGCAAGGGCAGTCAGGAACCGTACCACGGGCGTATTGTATGTGCTGGACGAGCCGTCGATCGGCTTGCATCCCTCCAATATGGAAGGATTAAAAGGGGTGATGCAGGACCTTTTACGGGATGGGAATACCGTCATTCTGGTGGACCACGATACGCAGGTGCTTTCCGAAGCGGACTGGCTCATAGAACTGGGTCCGGAAGCCGGCGCGGGCGGCGGCACGATCATTGCGCAGGGGAGTCTTAAAGAGGTAGAGAACGATCCTAATTCCCGGATCGGAGGATTTCTCGCAGGTGAGACGGTGATCGATCTTGGCAGCCATATTCCGGCAAAGCAGATGTTTGATCTTGGCACGATCCATTTGTCAACATCTGAGATTCATACGGTAAAGCCGTTGGAAGTGGATTTCCCGAAAGGACGGCTGATCGCTGTGACGGGAGTTTCCGGTTCCGGCAAGACGACGATGATTTTGGAAAGCCTGATTCCCGCGCTGGAGGCTTTGATCAAAGAAGAGAAACTGCCGGAGCATGTGCGCGCCGTTTCGGCGGACGGGATCCGTCAGATCAAGCTGATCGATGCGACGCCGATCGGCGTCAATATCCGTTCCACAGTGGCGACCTATGCCGATGTGCACGATGAACTGCGCAAGATCTACGCGAGGACGCCCGATGCGAAAGAACAGGGATATAAGGCGGGAGATTTTTCCTATAATACAGGGAAGCTGCGATGCCCGGTCTGCGACGGAACAGGCTCGATCAGTCTGGATGTACAGTTCTTGCCGGATGTGGAGATTACCTGTCCGGATTGCGGCGGTTCGCGGTATGCGAAAGCGGCGGGGCTGATCCGGAGAAGTTCAAAGAAGAACGGAAAAACGTATACACTTCCGGAACTGATGGATATGAGTATTGATGAGGCTTTGGCTGCCTGCGCGGATCTTCCGAATGTGGAACGGAGATTGCAGGTGTTGCATGATCTTGGTCTTGGCTATCTGACGCTGGGTGAGGCGACGCCGAGTCTTTCCGGCGGGGAGGCGCAGAGACTGAAACTGGCAAGTGAGATGGGAAAGGGGCAGTCCGATTCCGTCTTTGTCTTTGACGAACCGACCATCGGTCTGCATCCGCTGGACGTGGAGACGCTCCTGCGGGTATTTCAGAGGCTGATCGAGAACGGCGCGACCGTTATCGTGATCGAACACGATCTGGATGTGATCCGTAACGCGGATCATGTGATCGATATGGGACCGGGCGGCGGCATACAGGGCGGAAAGATCATTGCCCAGGGCACTCCTGCGGAAGTGTGTCAGGACAAAAACAGTCTGACGGGGAAATATTTGAAATTGTATCATCCTGAGCGTTAGGAGAGTGGAAAGCGGATGTATGATGTGATCGTGGTCGGCGCGGGACCGACAGGATGCACGGCAGCTAAAATTTTAGCCGAAAAAGGCTATCAGGTTCTTCTGGTAGAAAAGTTTAAGATGCCGCGCTATAAATCCTGTTCCGGCATTCTGATTAGGAAATCGATGGAACTTGTGAAGAGCTATTTTGGAGAGGATGTGCCGGATTCTGTCTTGTGTACCCCGACAGAGAACAGGGGTATGATATTCACAAATGATATTGGGAAAGAATACCGCTTCCCACAGGAGGGGCTTAATGTGTGGCGCAGTCATTTCGACGGGTGGCTTGCGGGGAAGGCAGAGGAGAGCGGCGCAGAAGTTCGGGATGGCGTGGCGGCTCTTTCCTGCACGGAACGGGAAGGATTTGTGGAAGTCAACCTGCACGGGGAAAATCATTATGCGGAAAGAGCAAGGTTTGTCTGTGACTGCGAGGGCGTGGTCGGGACATTAAAGCGTCAAATGACAGGACGATCCGGCGGAAAATTTACCGGAGGACTTTCTGATTACATCATGACATTTCAGACATTTAATGAGGGAAGCATAGACTTGGACCTGCATTATTTTTATGCCTATCTGCAACCTGAACTGTCGGAATATGATGCGTGGTTTAACGTAAAGGATGACCTTCTGGTGCTTGGCGTATCCGTGAAGAATGCAGATAAGATCAGTCATTATTATGAACGTTTTCTTGCTTATATGGAGGAGAATCACCATCTGCGGATCAACAGGCAGATCAGGAGCGAGAAATGGCTGATGCCGCATATCCGTTCGGAGTGCTGCATCGACTACGGCGTGGGGCGTGTTTTATTTGCAGGAGAGATCGCCGGATTCCTGAACCCTATGGGCGAAGGGATATCTGCCGGGATGGAGAGCGGGTACTGCGGCGCTTCCGCGATCATGGCGCATTTTGATGATCCACGGGCGGTTTGTGAGGCATATCGGCAAAACGTGGAAGATCTGCGATCCTATATGCAGCGCCAGTGGGACTTTGTGGGAGGGCTGAAAGAATTATGAGATTGCGGGAAAGCATTTTCATAGCATTTATTTCTGTCATCCTATTGTTGTTTTTTTACTTTTTCATCGGTGGTGCATTGTGTAATGACATAAAAGCGTCGCATATTGAAAAGGAATATGCCAAGATGGAACTGCCGGAAAAGACCGAACGGGTGGAAACAGCTTCTTGGGTCGGAAACAGCGGAAATGGTAATCATACGGACATATGGGCAGGAATGGTAATTTGTTCGGAACTTCCGGCGGAGGAAATAGAGGAATTTTTTGCTGATTATATGGTGGCAGAACTTCCGGCGGAAACAGATGTGGAGGAGTATTTGGCGCAGGAATATAACCTGGAATTGGGGACGGTCACACATGAGATCGAGGGACTGTTTTCCACTTTGCAGGAATCGATATCCGAGGATGGCTGTTTCCTGATCAGTCGGTATTATGAGGCGTTTACACAGCAGGATTTGCGGGGACATTGATACATTGGCAGCCGAAGCGGGAGGTATGGAATTTTATGGAAGATAAGAAGATTCATTTACGCGACAGTGAAATTGCATATAGGAGAGGTTTTAAATGGCATACGCTGCCGTATGAAGCCGTCCGGCAGGCATATCTTAGAATCGAGGAGGTAAACGGCAGACTTTGCTGCGGCGTGGCAAGCTTCGATATGTTCTTTTTAATGCTGAAAACGACAGAGGATGAATTGATCAAGGTAGAAGCGAGCTCGAAAGATATCGTCAAGCGGATGTTAGCGGAGATTCAGAAGAAAAATGAGAAAGTGGAGATTGGGTATAGGAAAAGCGGGGCATTTCAGGAGAGAAAATCAACATGATTAAGATACTTTTCGTGTGCCACGGCAACACAGTGGATAGCCGGGAATTGGTGGTACTTGTGGAGCAAAACGGGGCAAATCACGGCTTTTGGAGCGGTGGGGTACTACGGTTTTACTACGATTGAGGAAACGAAAAAAGAGCTTGCATTTCAAGCCCTTTTTTCGTGATTTTTACTTTTTTAGGACATCTGTTGCGGCTCTGCGAACAGGCATTTCCCCAAAAGCATCTCTTTGCAGTCAGAGAAGCCGAGCAGGTAGGCGAGCATCCCATACCTTGAGCCAAGTGCATTCTGCTCACTGACGTAGCGGTCAATCAGCAGCCGGACTTCGAATCAGAGGACTAGCAAGCGGAAAAAAGAAAATGGCAAATATAGAATTTTGTTAGCAATTCACAGGGGATTATGTTATAATTTTGTTGAAAGGAAAAAATGATATGGAAGTAGATATTCTGATAGATGAATTTACGGACTGTCTGGTGGA
>JAMPCE010000071.1 GCA_023666335.1 bacterium | reverse complement strand
CAAACGGCACGCCCTCCGCGGGCGGCGTCCCGAGCGCCACAGCCTCCTCGACGCACCGCTTCACAAACCCAGCCGCTTTCCTGACCGACTTGTCGAAAGGAACGCCGTTTACGGCATCCGCCGCGACCACGGCGGTAAACACATCCCCCGTGCTGCACCGCTCCGTTCCGGCTTTGTGGACGCGGATCAGCCGCGTTTCCGGCTCTCCCTGTGTCTTTACAAACACATAATTCGCAAGGTATTCTCCCTGTGGGATCCCCGTAATGACCACATGAGAAGGCCCCATTGCCGCAAGGCGCTCCGCCATGACAGACAGTTCTTTCCGCTTCCAGCCCTTTTCTTTGTAGGGCATATCTGCGAGATGGCAGGCTTCCGTCAAATTCGGCGTCACGATATCCGCTAATGCCACCAATTCTCTGAGTTCCTTGCACAACTCTACCGTATAGGCAGAGTATAATCTGCCGTGATCCCCCATCACGGGGTCTACGATCACCAGCGTATCTTCCCGCGAAAACTCCCTGACAAAGCGTTTCACGATCTCGATCTGCCTGACCGACCCAAGATACCCCGTGGCGATCCCGTCAAATTTTTGTTTCAGTCCGATCTTCTCCCAGCTTGCGAGGTACGCCTCCATCCGATCCGTGTAGTCGTCCATAAAAAAATCCGGAAAAGCCGTGTTGCTCGAAAAAATGGAAGTCAGCAAAGGGCACGCCTGCACCCCCAGATAAGAAATGATCGGAAGAAGCACCGTCATGGCGCATCTTCCGTATCCCGCAATGTCATTGATGATGGCAAGTTTCTTCTGCATCTGCCTCCAGCTCCTCCTGCTCCCGAACATTTTTCATCAACTTATCCTGCATCCGGTCGATCTCGTTCAACGCTTCTCTTGCCTGTTTTGTCTCCTGGATCTTTGCAAGGATCGCGTTGATATCTTCCGGCGAAAACAGATCCAGGCATTTCATCAGGCTTGCCGTATCGTTGAGATCTATTTTGACCGTCCCTACGGAAGTGCTCACCGTGATCCAGTCCGGGCTTGCGCTGCCGCCGATGGTGATGACATCTCCTTTCATAACGTCCCTGCTGATAGAAACGCGCGCGCCGTCATGCCAGAAGTCCAGCGTCACAGGTTTGCCCGCCGCAGGCTCATCCATCTGCCGCAGCACGATCGCGATGGAATCCGTCGCCCCGCAGAATTCTCCCGAAGCCTCGTACTCGTCCGCGCGCTTTAATTTCGCGGCAAAACTGTCCGGATCGATCTCTCCCTCCATGTTTGTCCTTTTCAACTGATCTGTCGAGCGCATCTGCTTTGCCAGCAGCTCTGCCGTATGGTTTACCGTGTTGAATGTCTTGCTGCCCATGTACAAATCGTTGTTAATCATAACTGCCTCCTTTTCTGCGCCGTGTCCAGCGCAAACCGCTCAATGAGATGGTCTGTGTTCTGCGGGATCCGCTCCACATCCACCTGATAAGCCTCGATCCTGCCGTCCTCGTATTTTGCCTCAACGTAGACGCGGTCGCCCTTTTTTCCTTTCAGGGCATACCCGTCCGTCACAGCGATCTCCACGCGGTCGCTCTCCTCATACCGCATGTGCCGCACTTTCGCCGCCTGCACAGCCTCCGTCAGCATGGCAGCGTTCACCCGCACGCCGCCCGTCACGCCGATCCTTGCCGCCTCGGACGGTTCTTTCGTCCGTTTCCCGTCATCGGCAATATCCGCCGACGTTTCCTGCCCCTGCTTTTTGGACCGCAGATTCTGCAGCAGGCTTTCCTGAAAGCCCTCGCCGCCGCCCGCCTTTTTCGGATTCTGATATGCAGGCGCTTCCTTTGCGCCCTGTACCTCCTGTATTCCCATCCTATTCCGGACTCCTTTCCGTTAGAATTTTTTTGACTTCCTCTCTTCCCCTGCGCAGCCTCGTCTTGATCGTGCCCTCCTTTTCATTGAGGATCCCCGCGATCTCATGGATCGAATAATCCTCGTAATAAAAAAGGTAAATGGCATTCCGATAGTGCATCGGCAGCCGCAGCACCGCCTCCAGCGTCTGATCGTCCCTGATCTGGTAAGGCAGATAGATATTTTTCGCCGCACTCTCAAAGGACTCGTCCCAGGGGACTGTCCGCTGATACCAGCCGCTCTTCAAAATATCCAGACAAATATGAATGGTGGTCCGTATGAGCCACGCTTTCTCATGTTCTTTGTTCGGAATCGGCTCTTCGCTTTTCATGTAGCGCAGAAACGCTTCCTGCACCGCATCCTCGGCGTCCGCGCGGTTCTTCATATTCGAGAAAGCGATCCGATACAACATGGCTCTGTACTCTTCCGCCAGATAGCTCCACTTCTGTTCCATCCTCGCGTGCTTCCTTCTGTCACCTTATCGCTCACGATGCAAGCATCTATATCTTAGCACATTTTTTCTGATCGTCCTACTGATAATACGATTCAGCGCCGCCAAAAGTTTCATTTTTTTAAATACAAAAAATAAGGGAGCCGCAGATTTCCCAACTCCCTTATCTTTCTGTTTATGACACGCATTTATGACACAAGTGTCATTTAGTTGGTATTCAGGATCTCCTCCGCCATATCGAGCATCTCCTCCGCACTGAGATTTAAGTCGAAGCCCAGAAGATCGTAGCTTACGCCGTCCTTCTCCCAGCTTACCCCACTGCTCTGATGGAGTTCCACCTCGGAAGTGCCCACGGAAATGTAAATGTCTCCGCTTGCCTCCGCCGCCCTGTCTTCATCCGTCAGTTCATAGTCAGGCGGCACCTGTTTATTGGTCCTGCTGTCGTAATAGAGCGTGATATCGCCGCAGCCCCGCGTCGCGTCGGGCTGCCTGTCACGCACAGGCGCCTCCACGGGCTTTTCCACATAAAGACTGATCGGCTTCTCACCGCGCTTCTCATAGTTGATGCCCAGGCTCTTGAAAGTGTAGATGCCGTTCCCGCTCTCATCCCTGCCTTCCCACTCATCCACCGACATGCTCTGAAAGCGGTAGCCGTTTGCAAATTCCTCCACCGCATCAACCGGATAGCCAAGCTGCTCCTCCATCTCCCCCAGCCTGTCGTAATCCCGCACCATCTCATTCCAGAAAACATTGGTTACAAACGATGTGGCATGGCCTGCCGCGAAAACACTGCCCGACAGGAGCAGACACCCTGCTGCCACAGCGATCACCAGTTTCTTTGTCGATATACGCTTCATATGCTGAACCTCCCTTTCACGGATCGTCTCGTCGATCCTCTCCTTCAATTCCCGGGACGCGGCAATGTCTGCGCATTCCGCGGCAAGGGCATCCTTTATTCTGATATCCGGATCAAACGCTTCTCTCATAGCCGGTCTTTCCTCCTTCCCTCAGAGCGCCTCGCAGGCCTCTGTCCCGTACTCTGTTTCCAACTTCCGCCGAAGCTGCTTTTTCGCCGCGTGGAGCCTTGACTTCACCGTGCCCTCCCTGCATCCCAGGATCTTAGCGATCTCGGAAATGCGGCACTCCTGATAATAGTAAAGGACCACCACGCTTTTCTGCTTAAAAGGCAGTTCCCGCACAGCCTCGGCAATGCGCTTTGCTTCCTCTCTGACGATCGTCAAATCCAGGGGAGACGGGCGCTTATCCACATCGGCTTTTTGGAAGATCTCCTCGTCCGGCAGTTCCTTGCCCGCTTTCTTTCCGCTCCGATAAGCCGTCCGCACAAGAATCTGCATCATCCACGCCTTAAATCCGCCGTCGTTTTTAAGTTCCCCACAGTGAAGATACACCCGGACAAACGTATCCTGCACGATATCTTCACTTAAGGAATAATTTCCCGTGATCAGATACGCCGTATGGAGCGCCATATTCCTGTACTTTTCATAGAGCAGATCGAAAGCCGCCTTGTCGCCCTCTTTCATCTGTCTCACCAATGCTTCCTCCGTCAAGCTGCTTTCCTCCCTGTCAGTTTCACAGCCGCCTGCCGCATCTGCGGTCCGGCAAGCCGTTTTCGGTGCACCTGTCTATAAGAGTCCGCGAAATCAAAAAAGGTTCATTTTAAATGACAAAGGACCCCGCGCTCTGCGGAGTCCCCTCTCTTATTTTTCATTATCTCATCTAAACTCGCAAATCCGCGCTTTCAGCGCTTTTTGCTCCTCTCTGTCTACTACAGCATCAGCCCCAGCGCGATCAGATAGAAAAAGATCAGCGTCAGAATGCCGGCTATGATCGAGATCACCAAGCCCGCAACCGCCATCGCCTTGCCGCCGCTGCCTCTGACCAGAGAGATGACCGCACAGATCAGACCTGCCAGACAGAGTATAATGTCCATGCCGGGGATCCAGAAAAAGACCAGACCTAAGATTCCGCAGATCAGAGCCGCCACCGACGTACCGCTCGAAGCGTCCGGCACCGTGTCATAGACGACCGCCTTTACCGGCTGACCGAAATTCTGCTGATTGTACTGCTGCTGCGCCCCATAAGGCACCTGATTATACTGCGGCTGCCCGTACTGTCCCGCCTGCTGATTCCCATAGGGCTGACCGTTATACTGCTGATTGTTGTAGGACTGTCCGCCGTACTGCTGATTGCTGTAGGGCTGTCCGCCATACTGCTGGCTGTCGTACTGTTGATTCGCCTGCTGATTGTCGTAAGTCTGCCCGCCGTACTGCTGATTCGCGTAAGGCTGCTGCGCGGGCGCCCCATCCTGTCCGCCATATGTGCCGTCATTATAATTGTAATTCTGATTGTCGTCCATCGTAAGCTCTGCTCCTCCCTTTTCTCCCTATCCTACAACTGCACGCCGATGATCAGGAATCCTAACACGAGCACAAGCACGAGCCACACGACTTGCAGGATGATCGCAACGTTCGTTTTCTTCGACAGACTCATCTTATAGCACAGCAGATCCACCAGAATGTTCAGGCAGAAACCGAGCAGACCGAACATAAAGATCGTCGCGACCGCGTTGATACCTACCAGCACATTCAATGCGAGCGGAATATTCCGGATCGGCTCATAAGGCGTGCCATCCTCCAGATAAGTGCCGTTCACCGCCAGGCGGACTTTATTGCCTACCACGACCAGATTACACTCAGCGCCGGGAATGCTGATCTGATGATCCGCCATCCAGATCACCCAGTTTTTGGACTTCATCTTATAAGCGTCGCCGTCCACAATGCACTTTGCGCCACCGATCCCTTTCTGAAAAGTGATCTGGTGGTTGTTACCCATACTGTCCGTTACACCCCATGTCTTTGTCATGTTCCTACTCTCCTCCACTTGAAAACTGTATTCTATTCGTACAATGTTTTCATTTTACAGGATTCTACAGCATTTTGCAAGCAGAAGGAAGATTTATCCCATATTTTTCAATTCATCAGGCGTAATCCCGCTTTTCGATCGCCTTTACGCAGACCGCAGCCGCCGCTGCCATCAGGACAAGGGATGCCGCCACGGCTGCCGCTCCCGCCTGCAGCAGTCTGCCGCTTATGGTTTCCAACCCTGCCGTCATATCAAATGCCGCTGTATCCCTGACTGCGCCGATGGCATGACTCATACCGAAAAACACCACCATTCCGGGTACAACCCTTACGATATTGCTCAGATACTGCCAGTTATCTTTTCCTTCTCCAAAGAGATAAAAAAACAGGAATTGCAGCGTCATGATCACGATCCCGACCGCCAGTTCGCACAGGCAGACCGCCAGCATCCAGCGCGGCGTCTCCGTTCCCATCAGGTAATTCACTCCCAGGATCGCGCCGCAGAGCAGCCCCAGAGCAGCCATAAAGGACAGACCGTACAAAAAACGACCGATTACCCGATCCTTTACCGTCGCCGGAAACAACAGTAAGAATTTCTTACTTTTCCCGGTGCAGTAACTGAACGGCGTCGATGCAAAAATCGAACCGATGAACAGCAAATACATGCTTGCCACCAAAAGGGAAACTGCCTTTTCCTCCATCTCGCTGCCAACCCCCAGCGCTATCACAAAAAACACCGGTATGATATACAACTGTTTTCTCGTCAGGACATAATCTATCTTCATAAACTGTAACGCTCTCATCTTGATTTCCCCCTCCCCATGATATAGTGAATAACGATCTGGTCGATCGTCGGCTTCTCGACTAAAAACGCACTCCCCAGAAGTTCCGCTTTTCCGCTTGGCAGAACCGCCTCGAAACCGTAGGCGCCCTCTTCCAGCCCGATCAGTTCCCGCTTTAATTCCGGTGATATCTTTGCGCTCTCGCCTTTTACCAGGAGAAAGCTGTCGATCAGCTCATCTTTCGCGTCGTAGAGGACCGTCTTTCCCTCGTGGATAAAGTAAATATAGTCCGCGATCTGCTCTAAGTCGCTTAAAATGTGGGTGGAAAAAATCACGCTCCGCTCCCCGTCCATCACATACTCCTGCAGCAGCCGCAGCACCTCCGCCCGCTTCACCGGATCCAGCCCGTTTGTCGCCTCATCTAACACCAGCAGTTTCGTCTCCCTTGCCAGCACCGACGCAAACATCAGCATGACCTTCATGCCCCGGGAAAAGTCCTTGATCGTCTTATTCTCCGGCAGTTTCCAGCTTCCGACAAAATCGTTGAACCGCTCCACGGAAAAAGTCGGGTAAAAGCCCTTTAAGGCGCTTCGGATATGCCTGATCTTAAAATGATCCGGAAAGTAGGAATCGTCTCCCACATAGCCGATCTTCTCCTTATAAGCCCGCGCGTCTTTCTCACATGAGAGACCGTCGATCGTTACCTCTCCGCCGCCGCCTTTTAAGATGCCCGTGATCAGATCGAGCGTCGTCGTCTTTCCCGAGCCGTTCGCTCCCACATAGCCCATGATGTAGCCTTTCGGTAGCGTAAAGCCGATATCCGTCAGGGCAAAATTTTTATACTGTTTCGACAGATTTTTTACTTCCAACAGTTCCATCGCTTCTTCCTTTCCGAAACTTTATGTTTCCAATAAATTGTCAAAAATATCCCTCAGTTCCCCCGCAGACATTCCCATCGTGCGGGCTGTCTCGATCGCCGTGGTCAGCCCCTCCTCGATCCGCAGAAGGTACTGCTCACGCAGCAGGGAATTATCCGTGGGAAGCACAATGCTCCCTTTGCCCTGCATGGTGGCGATAAAGCCCTCCGCCTCCAGCTCGCTGTAAGCGCGGGTGGTCGTGATCACGCTGACGCCCACTTCCTTTGCCAGCTGCCTGATCGAGGGCAGCGTTTCTCCCTCCGGGATCTGTCCGTTCAGGATCTGTTCTTTGAGCTGCTCCCTGATCTGCGCATAAATCGGCAGCTCCGACTGGTTTGATATGATGATCTTCAATGCCTGCCTCCCTTTTTGCGCGTCCTGTCGTCACAGGCTGCGCTGTCAGTATATACTGTTTATATATCATTATATACAGTATGAACAGTTTGTCAACACTCTTTTACAAAAAAACAGAAACACGATTCTATGTGTTTCTGCTAGCTCGATCTTGCAAATGTTGGCATATTTCTTTACAAACTCTGTCCGTAGATCTTTTCTATAGACCCCCACGGCGCCCTTTTGCGGTCGATCACCGCAAAACCGTATTTTTCATAGAGATTTTCGTGGTCGGATACCAAATAGACGCTGTCAAAGCCAAGAGACCGCAAATAATCCATTGCATACCGTATCAGCTTTTGGCTCAATCGGTGTCCACGGTATTCTTCACCCACAAACAAGTACCCGATATACGGCGTATAAGACACACCAGGAATACAATCCGTCTTCGCAACCGTACAGTATCCGCAGATCTTCTCATTTTCCAGCGCAACGATCACCCTCTCCCACTCCGTAAACAAACGGTTATCCATCGCCTCCGCCAGAGAACTTCCGGCGCGCCAAGAGCAGCTTTTTGCATAATCGCTCACCTGATTCCACAGCGCGTCGGATGGTGTGATGCTTTTCATCTGCATTGCCCTATCATCCATTACATTTTTCCTTCACTCTATCTCATTTCCATCAAAGCCATTCTGGCATCTTTGACCTGTCCGCTTTTGATTTGCTGCTCCGACAGTTCAATATCTCTGTATAAGGAAAGCTGACGCATAGCGCTTTCATAAATCTCCATACTCATAATAACCATATCCCCATATCCATTTTTTGTAATATAAATTGGCTCTTCTGATTTATGGCACATATCAGAAATCTCTGCTGTATTTTTTAGATCCTTAATCGGAATGATTTGTGGCATTTCTCATGCGCCTCCTTTCATGGTCGAATTATACCATAATTATCTCCACTTTTCAATTGCAATAGACAGGAATCTGTTGAACCCGCCCTCTTTTTCTGCTATAATTTATCAAACACGACATACAGATGTCATGTTTTGCATGGTAACATATTTTTGATGAACAAGGTTGGAAAAAATGAAGATCGACCGATTGATTGGAATTTTATCGTTATTGCTGCAAAAAGACACGGTTACCGCCCCCGATCTTGCCAGGCGTTTCGAGGTATCCAGAAGAACCATTAACCGGGATATTGAAGCGCTGTGCATGGCAGGCATTCCCATTGTCACCAGACAGGGAAACGGCGGCGGCATATCGATCATGGACAACTACAAGATCAGTAAAACGCTGATCACAAATGCGGAGATGCGGGATATCCTTGCCGGGCTCAGGAGCCTTGACAGTGTCAACGGAACCAATCAGTACAAGCAGCTGATGGAAAAATTATCCGCAGGCTCGTCGGATTTCCTGATCGGGGATCAGGCGGTGCTGATCGACCTTTCCTCATGGAACAAAGATTCTCTTGTCCCTAAGATACAGATGATCCGAAAGGCGATTGAAAACTGTCGGAAAATCTCGTTCCATTATTACTCGCCAAGCGGAGAAACGGTGCGGCGCATCGAACCTTATTATTTGATTTTCCGATGGTCGAGCTGGTATGTATGGGGCTGGTGTGACAAAAGACGGGATTACCGCCTTTTCAAACTAAACAGATTAGAACAGCTTACTATAACAGACTCCGTATTTACCAAGCGACAAGGCGTACTGCCGGACCTTGCAGAGGAAAGAATCTTTCCGGCAGTCATTCATGCAAGAGCACTCTTCCAGCCGGAATGCAAATGGCAGCTTGTGGAAGAATTCGGCACAGAATGTTATGAGGAGCAGGCGGACGGAAGCCTATTGTTTCATGCGGATTATGCAAATCAGGAGAACCTGATCGGTTGGATCCTGGGTTTTGGCGATCAGGTGGAATTACTGGAACCGATAGAGATTCGGGAAAAGATTTTGCACATCGCCGAAAATACGGTCAGGAATTACAAAAAACAAAATCCATTTTATCGCCGGAATTAAAAAATCGTCGTTCGGAAGCAATACTTTCCTTTTCCGTGTCCGGACACCGGTTCAATGATTTCATGCTCCGCCATCTCCTTTAAAAGATCAGAGGCTCTGGATGTCTTTATGCCAATCACTTTCATCACATCCGACCTCCCAAAGATCGCCTGTCCCGAAAACGCCTCGTAAAGTTTTAAGATATGGTCTGCTGTTTTCTGCCGAAAAATAGTTTCAATATCCGATTTCAGAGTGTCAATGTCCGATTTTGCAGTTTCAATGTCCGGTTTTTCTGTCTCACTAAAGATGCAGCTGATGTGCAATGTCCGGTTACGAAGCGGGTGATTCTCGTCCAGAAGAAGATTGCGGAGGAACGCCTCGAGGAACTCCGTCGTTTTATGAATGCCGTTTTTCAGGTCACTATAGTTTGCCCTGACAAGTGCATTCCGAAAATACCACGCATTCACGGCAAAAATATCATTTGTAACTTCAAAGCCCAGCGTACGCAGATACTTGATGAAAAATACCGCTGTCGTTCTGGTATTGCCCTCACCGAATACATGGATCTGCCACAGTCTGGATACGAATACCGCGAGGTGATGGATCATCTCATCCATCGAAAGATTTTTATAGGAAAACTTGGCGTAAAACTGAAAGCTCGCTCAGAAAGAAGCGCAGCAATTCGTGCAGAAACCTTGGTTTGATTTCAAACGGTATGCCATTGATTTTATTATATATATATATATCTGCAAGCATTGTCAATGAAACGGCTGGTTTGTATAACTATATTTTCGGCTTGTTGAACCCGCCCTCTTTTTCTGCTATAATTTATCAAACACGACATACAGATGTCATGTTTTATATGATAATATATACATCAGAAAAACGAAAAGAGAAAACCACAGAAAAAGGAGACCGGGCGCAATGAAATATCAGTGGATCGATGAATACTTGATGAAAAAAACAGGCGTTACAAAAGATCTGAAAAAAGAATGGAACTGGATCCGCTATCTGATCGGCGAGAAAATGTTTGCCGCTATTTTGCTGGACAGCGAAAACAAACCTTATTACATCAACCTGAAACTGGATCCCGCCGAAGGGGATTTCCTCAGACAGCAGTATGAAGATATCATCCCCGGCTATTATTCCAACAAACAGCACTGGAATTCCATCAAACCGGACGGCGAAGTTCCCGACTGGCTTATGAAAGAGATGCTGGATAAATCCTACGCGCTGGTGCTTCACGGATTCAGCAAAAAGAAACGGCAGGAGATTTTATTGACTACATATTGCGGTCTTGACTGTACAAATTGCGAGTTTAAAGAACCCTGTCATTGCAGCGGCTGCGTCTCCACAAAGGGAATGCCCTTTCATGCCGAGAAAGAGCCTTGTCCGGTCGCGGCGTGCGCCATGCAAAAAGGGATTTCTTTTTGCGGCGTCTGCGATGAATTTCCCTGCCGGCTCTTAAACGATTATTCCAATGACGCGGAACACGGGGACACCCCTCCCGGCGCCAGAATAGAGGCCTGCAAGTTGATCGCGTCCCTGCTGCCGTGAAATAAGGTGCACACAATGGAACCTTGCTATTCCCACAACCGGAAGTTGTTTATATCCACCACTTGGGCGTCAGTTCCCCGAGCGTAATGATTTCCTCTGTCTCAAAGTCCATCAGAATTTCAATTCCCTGATAATTGTCAGGCATGAGCTGTACCATCAATTCCCGACAAGCGCCGCATGGAGCGCCGGTTTTTCCATTTGGCATAATGGCAAGCACTTTTTTGATTTCCTCTTCTCCGTTTGTTATCATATTGAAAATCGCATTTCTTTCGGCACAAATTCCTAATGTGGAACAGGTGTCCACACAGACGCCGGTGTATATTTTTCCTGATGATGACAGTATTGCGGCAGCCACTCCTCCAGCGTCTACATAATCAGATATTTTTCTCCCGTTCTGTACGGTTCTTGCTGCTTGAAACATTTCTTTCCATATTTGCTCCATTTGATCCCCTTCATTCTTCTCTATCCTTTTATACTTCTCCAATTGGTTTTCGCGTCCCTAATACCTCGCCGATCATAGCGCCGCCGATGATACAGACCGCTCCCGCTATTTGCAGATATGTCATTCTCTCACCTAAAAGAACAGCGGAAAAAACGACCGCGGACAACGGTTCCAAGTAGCCGCATACGGCGACTGTCTGCACCGGCAGGTGGTTCAGCGGAGAAAAATATAAATAACAGCCCAAGCCGGTATTGATCAATCCCAAAAACAGGATCCAGGGTATTTCTTTCGCATTGACCGGAATCAGAATCCCCTGTCTTACGATCGTAAAAGCAGCAACCGTCACAAAACTGACAAAAAGCTGAATCACGGAATTTTCCATGCCCGTTATATTCTTCGATTGTTTATTACAGATGACCATGACCGCATACATAACAGCCGACATGACACCGCAGACCAATCCCCAATGACTGCCGCCTTTTATCATGGATTGACCGTTCACCAAAACGATGCCGGCGAATACAACCGCAAAGCCGATCGTTTTCCATTTTGTCAGCTTTTCCTTAAATATGACGGGCGACAATGCCATGACCATGACCGGACCGCAATAATACAGCAAGGAGGAAAGCGAAACGCCTATCTGCTGATATGCCTCATATAAAAACATCCAGCTTGTTCCCATAGCGATTCCCGAAACGACAATAAAAGCACTGTCCCTATGATGCGACCTGATATGAAACGTTTGTCCCGACAGCTTAAACAGTGCGACCAGCAACAGGCTGCCGATCAGCGTTCTCAGATATACGATCTCATAACTTGACAGCGTAATATGGCTTGCCACGATGCCGTTGGAACCAAACAACAGCAGCGCGATAAAATATTTAATATAATGTTTCATTTTCTTTATCCCTACAAACCGAAATTCTCTATAAGTATTTCCGGCATAAATCCTTGTCATTTTAATACTTCCCAAATTGGTTTCTGCTTAGAGCCAACGCGCCTGATGTATCCTTTGTCTCGCAGGGAATCCAACGCTCTTTGAACAGTCCTTACTGTTTTAAAAATTTTTTCTGCAATTTCTTCCCTTGTTGAATCAGGCTTCTGCTTCAATATAGCTAAAACAGATATTTCTGTTCCGTTCAAAGTGACATCCAAAGTGACATTGAGAATGTCACTTTGATTTTTCAATCTATATATAATAAACTTAAATCCATTCTCTGAATTTTCGTAAGAATAATTGATACCAGCATCTTGACATAAGCTGTGGATTCTCTTGAAGCCACTTCCAAATTGTTCTATAGACTTATTCAAATACAAAATTTTGGCAATAGTGGCATTTCTGATTTCGGATTCGACATTGCCTTCTATGTATTCTTTTGGAGAATATCTGCTCGCATATTCTCCGGGACTATAAATTGTTATTTTACCCGGATGTATGCATATTTCATGACTGGTTCGTCCATTATAAATAGCATGGGCAAAACTATTGGCAAGAATTTCTCTGATAACTGTAATTGGAATCTCAGGGATTTCTGCTCTTTCTGCTCCATATATTTCATTTCTCCAGTGAATATTCCTCAAAATATAATCCTCAGCCATATTAAGCAAATTACAAATGTTATCTGTAAACAGTTTCATATCAAGAAATGTAAGTTTTTCATCTGTTGCAAATATCCCGGCTTTTAATGTGACGGGATGCGTGCTGCCAAACAATACTTCTCCTGCATTGGTTAAATAATCATCATTCAAAAGTCCAAACCTTTTTAAAATGATAGGGCAGGTATATCTTCCTTCCGGCATTCTTCCAGCAGAAACTGCTTTTTCCCAAAAAGACTTTACAGCAGATTTATCAACTTGATGCGCAGCGGCATCCGACTTCCCTTTTTCCCATCGTTCCCTGTATTTATTTGCCTCGAAAAAATTTTTTAATTCCGCCGGAGACACTTCCCGATCTTCATCTGCTGTTCTAAGATAATATCTGCCTGCCGCGGAGTATGGCGCGTTTTCTCCACTGAACTCGACTTTTATCAGATGTCTGTTATCCATTATAACTTCTTTGATTATCGGGTATACCTGTGGTTTGATATTTTCAAACACAGCTCGCGACACATCCCGCAAAGACGACTCCGACACATCCTGACCGATGATATCTCCATCCGGCTTTACTCCGAAATATAAAGTACCAATACCATGCTTATTTAAGATGGCGGAAATTGAAACCATTGCTTCCTTCATTTCACCAGTGGTCTTTTTATATTCAAGCGTTTCTGTTTCCTTTCCCAGATTCATAATCAACCCTCTTTTCCCAAAGTGACATCATTGTATCACAAAAGGACATTTTCGTCACTATAAAAACATAACTCTCAAATTTTTGAAATTTTCAATTCTATGAACTTTTGCAAAAACTAATTGAATAAAATAACTGAATATGTTATATTATAAGCACATAAGGAAACAACCGCCCACAAGGTGGTTGACCTAACAAATATGACAGAATTGCCACCCTCGCTACGGTCAAGTATACAAGGGTGGTTTTTCTGTGCCTATCACTAGGACTTGAAAAACGCTACTGACTAATCAAAACGATTAAGGTCAGCAATGCGAGAATGAACATTCCGAAAGACATCAGGTCTCTGAAACTAAACTTCATCCGCACCACCTCCCATCTTTGGTAATGAGAGGTCAACACCTTGCAGTGAC
>JAMPCE010000070.1 GCA_023666335.1 bacterium | reverse complement strand
CTCCTCTCTTTATGATCTTCCGCTAAACGCAGAAAATCCCCGCGCCGATAACGGCACGAGGATCATCATTATAGTATCATATTCATAATATATAGTTGCAAAGGTATCTTATACGTTCCGCACATATATATCAAAATTTTATAAATGTATCATCTATAAGGTCATGCCCCCAAAATCTCACTTTTCTGAGTCAAAAAAAGAGGCTCCCCGAAATCTCGGAAAGCCCCATAAAATCTAGGTTTTTTAACTATTACTCAATGATCGTAGCCACACGACCTGACCCTACTGTACGTCCACCCTCACGAATAGCGAACGTCAACCCCTGCTCCATAGCGATGGGATGGATCAGCTCGATCGTCATCTCAACGTTATCGCCGGGCATGCACATCTCGGTGCCGTCAGGCAGATTGCAGACGCCCGTGATATCCGTGGTTCTGAAATAGAACTGCGGACGATAGTTGTTGAAGAAAGGTGTATGACGACCGCCCTCATCCTTGGTCAGCACGTAAACCTGAGCCGTGAATTTCTTGTGGCAGGTAACGGTGCCGGGCTTTGCGAGGACCTGTCCTCTCTCGATATCGGTTCTCTGAATACCACGAAGCAGAACACCGATGTTATCGCCGGCCTGTGCCTCGTCAAGCAGCTTACGGAACATCTCGATACCGGTTACAACGGACTTCTGGGTCTCTTCTTTCACGCCGATGATCTCTACTTCATCAGACATATGCAGGGTACCACGCTCTACTCTGCCGGTAGCAACGGTACCGCGGCCTGTGATGGAGAAGACATCCTCGATCGGCATCAGGAAAGGCTTATCGGTATCACGCTGAGGATCCGGGATATAGGAATCAACGGTATCCATCAGCTCCATGATCTTGTCGCCCCACTCGCCCTTAGGATCTTCCAGAGCTTTCAGAGCGGAACCCTTAACGATCGGGCAATCCGTGAACTCGTACTCCTCAAGCTGCTCGGTGATCTCCATCTCAACGAGCTCAAGAAGCTCGGGATCGTCAACCATGTCGCACTTGTTCATGAATACTACGATATAAGGAACGCCTACCTGACGGGACAGAAGGATGTGCTCCTTGGTCTGTGCCATAACGCCGTCGGTAGCTGCTACCACGAGGATAGCGCCGTCCATCTGCGCCGCACCGGTGATCATGTTCTTAACGTAGTCGGCATGTCCGGGGCAGTCAACGTGTGCATAGTGTCTCTTCTCTGTCTCATACTCAACGTGAGCGGTAGAAATGGTGATACCTCTCTCTCTCTCCTCGGGAGCCTTATCGATGTTCTCGAAGTCGGTAGCGGTGTTACCTGCTACTCTCTCGGAAAGCACCTTTGTGATCGCTGCCGTCAGAGTGGTCTTACCATGATCGACGTGACCGATGGTACCAATATTACAATGGGGTTTGTTTCTTTCAAATTTAGCCTTAGCCATTTTTAAAGTCCTCCTTAAAATGATTTGCTTACTTTGTTACGATACTCTCAGTTTCATTGAATCCGCTATCTTTGATTATAGTAAAGATTGCCAAGTTTTTCAAGCATTACTTTGTTTTTGCCGCCAAAACTTTCTCCTGCACGCTCTTGGGCACCTGTTCGTACTTCTCAAAGAACATGGAATAGTTGCCGCGGCCCTGTGTTTTGGAACGTAAGTCGGTGGAATAACCGAACATCTCGGCAAGCGGTACATAGCCTCTTACCATCTTGCCGCCGCCGATATCCTCCATACCCTCGATCCGTCCGCGGCGGGAGTTGATATCGCCGATCACGTCGCCCATATACTCCTCGGGCATCGTGACCTCCACTTTCATGATGGGCTCAAGCAGTACGGGATTCGCCTTCTTCATTGCCTCCTTGAAGCACATGGAACCGGCAATGTGGAACGCCATCTCGGATGAGTCTACCTCGTGGTAGGAACCGTCATACACATTCGCAGATACGCCCAGCACCGGGAATCCGCCGAGGATGCCCGCCTTGGAAGCCTCTTCGATACCCTCGCCGACCGCCGGAATATACTCTTTCGGGATCGCGCCGCCGACAACGGAACTCTCGAATTTGAAAGTCTCCTCGCCGTTGGGATCCATAGGCTCGAATTTCACCTTACAGTGACCGTACTGACCGCGGCCGCCGGACTGCTTCGCATACTTGTATTCCTGATCGATGGGCTTGGTAAAGGTCTCCTTGTAAGCCACCTGCGGCGCGCCTACGTTAGCCTCCACCTTAAACTCACGCAGCAGTCTGTCAACGATGATCTCCAGATGCAGCTCGCCCATACCGGCAATGATGGTCTGTCCGGTCTCCGAATCCGTGTGTGCGCGGAAAGTCGGGTCTTCCTCCGCCAGTTTCGCAAGCGCCTCGCCCATCTTGCCCTGACCTGCTTTCGTCTTAGGCTCGATCGCCAGCTCGATAACGGGCTCGGGGAACTCCATAGACTCCAGGATCACGGGATGCTGCTCGTCGCAGATCGTGTCGCCCGTCGCGGTGAACTTAAAGCCGACCGCCGCCGCGATATCGCCGGAATACACTTTGTCAAGTTCCGCCCTCTTATTGGCGTGCATCTGCAAAATACGGCCGATACGTTCTTTCTTGTCTTTTGTCGCATTGTACACATAGGAACCGGAATTACAGGTTCCGGAATACACGCGGAAGAACGCAAGTTTCCCGACAAAGGGATCCGCCATGATCTTAAAGGCAAGCGCCGCAAAAGGCTCTTCATCGGAAGAATGTCTCACGATCTCATTGCCCTGCATATCGGTGCCCTTGATCGCCTCGATATCGGTAGGTGCGGGCATATACTCAAGGATCGCGTCCAAAAGTTTCTGCACGCCCTTATTTCTGTACGCGGAACCGCAGCATACGGGAACTGCCGTACATTCGCATGTTCCTTTGCGCAGCGCCTTCTTCATATCTTCCACGGAAGGCTCCTCGCCCTCCAGGTACATCATGGTCAGATCGTCGTCCAGCTCGCAGACTTTCTCCACCAGCTCGTCATGATAGAGCGCAGCGTCGTCCGCCATATCCGCAGGAATCTCCGTGATCGAGATATCGTCGCCCTTATCGTCGTTATAGATATAGGCTTTCATCTCAAACAGGTCGATGATCCCCTTGAAATCATCCTCTTTGCCGATCGGCAGCTGCAGGATGATGGCATTCTTGCCCAGTCTGTTTCTGATCTGATCTACCGCTCCGTAGAAATTGGCGCCCAGGATATCCATCTTGTTGATGAACGCCATTCTGGGAACGTTATAAGTGTCAGCCTGTCTCCACACGTTCTCTGACTGCGGCTCCACACCGCCTTTTGCACAAAATACGCCTACGGCACCATCCAGTACGCGGAGTGAACGCTCGACCTCTACCGTGAAGTCTACATGTCCCGGAGTATCGATGATATTGATACGATGCTCCGCTGCGCCGGGCTTGGGCTTGCAGTTTTCTTCCAGCGTCCAGTGGCATGTGGTTGCGGCTGATGTGATCGTGATACCTCTCTCCTGCTCCTGCTCCATCCAGTCCATGGTAGCCGTGCCTTCGTGAGTATCGCCGATCTTATAGTTTACACCAGTATAATAAAGGATACGCTCGGTCAATGTGGTCTTACCCGCATCGATATGAGCCATAATACCGATATTCCTGGTTCTCTCTAGTGGATATTCTCTTCCAGCCAAGGTTTTTTCCTCCTTATATTACTAGAAACGATAGTGCGCAAAAGCCTTGTTCGCCTCTGCCATCTTGTGCATATCTTCTTTTCTCTTGACCGCTGCTCCGGTGTTGTTGGCTGCGTCTAAGATCTCATTTGCAAGTCTCTGCTCCATAGTCTTTTCGCCTCTCTTGCGAGAAAACATGACCAGCCAGCGGAGCGCGAGAGCCTGACGTCTGTCCGGACGAACCTCGATCGGCACCTGATAGGTTGCGCCGCCGATACGTCTCGCCTTTACCTCTAACAGGGGCATGATGTTGTTCATAGCCTCCTCGAAGACATCCAGCGCGGGCTTGCCGGCTTTCTCCTCCACTTTTGCAAATGCGCCGTATACGATCTTCTGTGCGACGCCTTTCTTGCCGTCCAACATGATGTTGTTGATCAGCTTGGTCACAACCTTATTGTTGTATAAGGGATCCGCTAATACATCCCTCTTTGGAATATGTCCTTTACGTGGCACGATTCTTCCCTCCTTATTCATTAGATAATAAGTCTTCGGTACTCACATGTGTCCTCTAATTCAATGTGTCCGTGCGGTATTTCTTTCTATATAAGTAAGAATCCCAACACTAAATTAGTTCTGTTTGTGGTACGTTTACAACCCAAAAACATCTCATACGGAGGTTTGTTTGCAAACCTCTGTAGTTATTTGCGTAGCAAATTACTACAATTACTTTTTGGGTCTCTTAGCGCCGTACTTGGAACGAGCCTGCTTTCTGTTCGCGACCCCTGCGGTATCCAGTGTACCTCTGATGATGTGGTATCTCGTACCGGGCAGGTCCTTGACTCTTCCGCCACGGATCAGGACGACGCTGTGCTCTTGCAGGTTATGACCTTCGCCGGGAATGTAGCTCGTTACCTCGATCCCGTTGGAAAGACGTACTCTGGCGATCTTTCTGAGCGCGGAGTTCGGCTTCTTCGGCGTAGCCGTCTTGACAGCGGTGCAGACACCTCTCTTCTGCGGAGAAGCGGTATCGGTAGCCGCCTTGTGCAGGGAATTGTAACCCTTCAACAATGCGGGCGCTGTGGACTTCTTCACGGATGTCTTGCGTCCCTTCCTGACTAACTGGTTAAATGTTGGCATTCTTTTCACCTCCTGTTTGATTAAGAATCCTCTTAAAAATGATGGTTTTTTGGCGCACACAAAAACAGCGCATTCATGTGCACACTACCATAGTATACTTGCCCATGAATGCGTTGTCAATACATTTTTTCCAGTTCAGCCAGACCGAATTTACAGGACAAATTGTGCTTGCACAAATTTGGACGGTAAATGATGGTCTGAGGGAGCGCCCGTACATCTGTAAAACGTATACAGAACACTACCGAGTTCGCGAAGCGAATCTCGTGATTGAGCAAAGCTCAATCAGCGAATTGGGCGCGGGCTGAACTATTCTATTACTTCCGCTTCAAGTTCGAGCTCCTCGTCGATGCCGTCGTCGAACTCCTCGTCCTCGATATCTTCGATCTCCTCAAGTTCTTCCGTAAACTCGGGATCGTCTTTTTCTTCCGCACCGTCATCGAAAGATACCTCATCCTCCATGCGCAGGCGGCTCAAAAGATTCTCGTCCGTGCTGAGTCTGGTATCGCGATACCGTCTCATACCCGTACCCGCCGGAATCAGTTTACCGATGATGACATTCTCTTTGAGTCCGATCAGGGAATCTACCTTACCCTTGATGGCTGCCTCGGTGAGCACCTTTGTGGTCTCCTGGAAAGATGCCGCTGACAGGAAAGAATCCGTCGCCAGCGCCGCCTTGGTGATACCGAGCAGGATCTGCTTGCCCTCCGCAGGCTCCTTGCCCGCTTTCACAAGCTCCTCGTTCATATCCTCATAGTCCAGCACATCTACCAGCGTACCCGGCAGGAATTCTGTGTCGCCGCTCTCCTCGATGCGGACTTTCTTGAGCATCTGGCGCACGATGACCTCGATGTGCTTGTCGGAGATATCCACGCCCTGTAAGCGGTACACTCTCTGTACCTCGCGGAGCATATAATCCTGTACCGCGCGGATCCCCTTGATCTTTAAGAGGTCGTGGGGATTGACGCTGCCCTCGGTCAGTTCGTCGCCAGCCTCCAGCGTCGCGCCGTCCAGCACCTTGATCCGGGAACCGTAAGGAATCAGATAGGTCTTGGATTCCCCTGTCTCGTCGTTGGTGATGACAACCTCGCGCTTTTTCTTCGTATCTTTAATGGTCGCTACACCGCCGAACTCCGCAATGATCGCAAGACCTTTCGGCTTACGCGCCTCAAACAATTCTTCGACACGGGGAAGACCCTGTGTGATATCGTCGCCCGCCACACCGCCGGCATGGAACGTACGCATGGTAAGCTGTGTACCCGGCTCACCGATGGACTGTGCCGCGATAATGCCGACAGCCTCACCGACCTGCACCGCTTCGCCCGTCGCCATATTTGCGCCGTAACACTTCGCGCAGATTCCCACATGGGAACGGCAGGTCAGGATCGTACGGATCTTGATGCCGCCTACGGACTCGCCTTTCTCATTCACGATCGGCTTGCCCTTTCCGTCCACACCCACGCTCAAGATCTTCTCTGCGCGCGCCGGGGTGATCATATGGTTTCTCTTGACGATCATATTGCCGTCTTTATCTTTGATGTCCTCACAGGAGAAACGTCCCGTGATCCTGTCTTTCAAGCCCTCGATGGTCTCCTTGCCGTCCATAAACGCCTTGACGGTCATGCCGGGAATCTCGTCTTTTCCTTCACAGCAGTCCGTCTCGCGGATGATCAGCTCCTGCGACACGTCTACCATTCGTCTGGTCAGATAACCGGAGTCCGCGGTACGCAGCGCGGTATCGGACAGACCTTTCCGCGCGCCGTGCGCCGACATGAAGTACTCCAGAACGTCCAGTCCTTCACGGAAATTCGACTTGATCGGCAGCTCGATGGTACGACCCATCGTATCCGCCATCAGACCGCGCATACCCGCAAGCTGTTTGATCTGTTGGTTGGAACCGCGGGCGCCGGAGTCCGCCATCATATGGATGTTATTATATTGATCCAGACCGGCAAGCAGCACATCAGTGAGTTCCTTATCCATATCGTTCCAGGTCTTTACGACCTCACGGTATCTCTCCTCCTCCGTGATCAGACCTCTGCGGAAATTGACGGAGATCTTATCCACGGTCGCCTGCGCTTCCTCCAGCATCTGCGCTTTCTGCGCGGGCACCGTCATGTCGGAGATCGATACGGTCATTGCCGCCTGCGTGGAATATTTATAACCGGTCGCCTTGATCAGGTCAAGCACTTCCGCCGTGCGCACCGCGCCGTGGATGTTGATGACCTTCTCCAAAATCTGCTTCAACTGCTTCTTGCCGACATGGAAATCGACTTCCAGTTTCAGGAGATTCTCCGGATCGCTCCTGTCTATAAAGCCCAGATCCTGCGGAAGGATCTCGTTAAAGAGAAATCTGCCGAGCGTAGACTCTACGTTGCCGGACACCTCCTCACCCTGCGCATTCTTCTTCGTCACTCTGACCTTGATCCGGGAATGCAGGGTGCATACCTTATTTTCATAGGCAAGGATCGCCTCGTTCACATTCTTAAAGAACTTGCCCTCACCCGCCGCGCCGGGTCTCTCCTGCGTCAGATAATAGATGCCGAGCACCATATCCTGAGAAGGAACCGCTACCGGACCGCCATCGGACGGCTTTAAGAGGTTATTCGGAGAAAGCAGAAGGAATCTGCACTCCGCCTGCGCCTCCACGGACAACGGAAGATGGACCGCCATCTGATCGCCGTCAAAGTCGGCGTTAAATGCGGTACATACGAGGGGATGGAGCTTGATCGCCTTACCCTCGACCAGGATCGGCTCAAACGCCTGAATACCGAGTCTGTGCAGGGTAGGCGCACGGTTCAGCATCACCGGATGCTCCTTGATGACCTCCTCCAGCACATCCCATACCTGCGTGTCCAGTCTCTCCACCAGCTTTTTGGCTGCCTTGATATTCTGCGAAATGCCGCGGAATACCAGCTCTTTCATCACGAAAGGCTTAAACAGCTCGATCGCCATCTCCTTGGGCAGACCGCACTGATAGATCTTTAACTCGGGGCCGACGACGATAACAGATCGACCAGAGTAGTCAACACGCTTTCCCAGCAGATTCTGACGGAAACGTCCCGACTTACCTTTCAGCATATCTGACAGGGACTTTAACGCCCTGTTGCCGGGACCTGTCACCGGACGACCTCTCCTGCCGTTGTCGATCAGCGCGTCCACAGCCTCCTGTAACATACGTTTCTCGTTGCGGACGATGATATCCGGAGCGCCCAGCTCCAAAAGCCGTTTCAGGCGGTTATTTCTGTTGATGATCCTTCTGTAAAGATCGTTTAAGTCGGAGGTCGCAAAACGACCGCCGTCCAACTGTACCATAGGGCGCAGATCGGGCGGAATCACCGGAATCACATCCATGATCATCCACTCGGGCTGGTTGCCGGATTCCCGAAACGCCTCCACGACCTCCAGTCTCTTGATGATGCGGGCACGCTTCTGACCCGTGGATTCCCGCAAGCCCTCTTTTAATTCCGCAGCCTCGGTCTCCAGATCGATTGCCTGTAAAAGCTCCTTGATCGCTTCCGCGCCCATGCCGACACGGAACTTATTGCCCCAGGTCTCTCTGGCGTCCTGATACTCTTTCTCGGAGAGCACCTGCTTGTAATCCAAATCCGTCTCGCCGCCGTCCAGCACAATGTAGGACGCAAAGTAAAGCACCTTTTCCAGCACTCTCGGCGAGAGGTCGAGAATCAGTCCCATACGGCTGGGAATCCCCTTGAAATACCAGATATGGGATACCGGAGCCGCCAGTTCAATGCGGCCCATACGCTCTCTGCGGACACTGGACTTCGTCACCTCGACGCCGCAGCGGTCGCAGACAACGCCCTTATAGCGGATCTTTTTATACTTACCGCAATGGCACTCCCAGTCCTTGCTGGGACCGAAGATCTTTTCGCAGAAAAGCCCCTCTTTCTCAGGTTTTAAGGTTCTGTAATTGATCGTCTCAGGCTTTGTGACCTCGCCTCTGGACCAGTCCCTGATCTTTTCCGGCGACGCCAGCCCGATCTTGATCGCGTCAAATGTCATAGGTTGATACGCTTCCTGTCTCATATCCGGCATGCTCTATATTCCTCCTGATCTATTCAAAAACTTCCTCAAATGCCTCGTCGTCCACAGCGTCCGCGTCCGCCTCTTCCTCGTCGCTGCTCACAAGCTCGCCGCTGTCCAAGTCAAACTCCTGACGCTGATATCCCATAGAACCGAAAGATTCCCGCTCGTAGTCATACCCTCTGGAATCGCCCTCGATCTCGTAGCGGTAGTCGCTCTCGCCGTAATCGATGGTCTCCATGATCTCCACTTCGGTCTGATCGTCGCGCAGCACCCTGACATCCAATCCCAGGGACTGCAGCTCCTTTAAGAGCACCTTGAAAGACTCCGGAATGCCGGGTTCAGGGATGTTATCGCCCTTGATGATCGCCTCGTAGGTCTTGACACGGCCCACCACGTCGTCGGACTTCACGGTCAGGATCTCCTGCAGGGTATAAGCCGCGCCATACGCCTCAAGCGCCCACACCTCCATCTCACCGAAACGCTGACCGCCGAACTGTGCCTTACCGCCCAGAGGCTGCTGCGTCACCAGCGAGTAAGGACCCGTGGAACGCGCGTGGATCTTATCGTCTACCAGATGATGGAGTTTCAGATAGTGCATGTGGCCGATGGTGACGGGGGAATCAAAGTATTCGCCCGTTCTGCCGTCCCGAAGCCGCACCTTACCGTCGCGGGAAATGGGCACGCCTTTCCAGAGTTTTCTGTGTTCTCTGTTCTTAGACAGATACTCCATCACCTCGGGTAACAGTTCCGCTTTATGCTTCTTTTCAAATTCCTCCCACTCCAGATTGACGTAATCGTTTGCCAGATCCAGCGTGTCCATGATATCGTCCTCTTTCGCCCCGTCAAACACAGGCGTCGCCACATCGAAGCCGAGGGCTTTCGCCGCCAGGGAGAGATGGATCTCCAGCACCTGCCCGATGTTCATACGCGAGGGCACGCCCAGAGGATTCAGCACGATATCCAAAGGTCTGCCGTTTGGCAGATAAGGCATATCCTCCACGGGCAGCACGCGGGAAACCACGCCCTTGTTGCCGTGACGGCCTGCCATCTTATCGCCGACGGAAATCTTTCTCTTCTGCGCAATATAGATACGGACTGCCTGATTCACGCCGGGAGACAGCTCGTCGCCGTTCTCTCTGGTAAATACTTTGGCATCCACAACGATACCGTATTCGCCGTGAGGCACTTTCAGGGAAGTGTCACGCACTTCTCTCGCCTTTTCGCCGAAGATCGCGCGCAAAAGCCGCTCCTCCGCCGTCAGCTCCGTCTCGCCTTTCGGCGTCACCTTACCGACCAGAATATCGCCGGCGCGCACCTCCGCACCGATACGGATGATGCCGCGGTCATCCAGATCTTTCAGGGCATCGTCGCCAACGCCGGGCACGTCTCGGGTAATCTCCTCGGGACCCAGCTTCGTATCGCGCGCCTCCGCCTCGTACTCTTCCATATGAACGGAGGTATAGACATCCTCCTGCACCAGTCGTTCGCTTAAGAGCACCGCATCCTCGTAGTTGTAGCCCTCCCAAGTCATAAAGCCGATCAGCGGATTCTTGCCGAGCGCCAGCTCGCCGCCTGCGGTGGAAGGACCGTCCGCAATGACTTCGCCCTCCTCCACATGCATCCCTTTCTGCACGATGGGCTTCTGGTTATAGCAGTTTGACTGGTTGCTGCGGGAGAACTTCATCAGATGATATTCATCCTTTTCCCCGTCATCGCAGGTCATTTTGATGATGTCCGCCGACACAAAATCAATCACGCCGGATTTCCTCGCCACCACGCAGACGCCGGAGTCCACCGCCGCTTTCGGCTCCATACCGGTTCCCACGACGGGCGCTTCGGTAAAGAGCAGCGGAACTGCCTGCCTCTGCATGTTGGAACCCATCAGGGCGCGGTTCGCGTCATCGTTCTGCAAAAACGGAATGAGCGCCGTCGCCACAGAGAATACCATCTTCGGAGACACGTCCATGTAATCGAACATCGTCTTCGGGTACTCCTGGGTCTCTGTCTTATAACGTCCGGACACACTGTTTCTCGTAAAATATCCGTCCTTGTCAAGGGGCGCGGAAGCCTGCGCCACATGGTAATTATCCTCCTCGTCCGCCGTCATGTAGACCGTCTCGTCCGTGACGCGCGGATTCTCCGGATCGCTCTTGTCGATTTTTCGATAAGGCGCCTCCACAAAACCGTATTCATTGATCCTTGCATAGGATGCAAGGGAGTTGATCAAGCCGATATTGGGACCCTCGGGGGTCTCAATGGGGCACATTCTGCCGTAATGCGTATAATGCACGTCTCGCACTTCGAATCCGGCACGATCTCTGGACAGACCGCCGGGACCGAGCGCGGAGAGACGTCTCTTGTGGGTCAGCTCGCCGAGCGGATTGTTCTGATCCATGAACTGGGAGAGCTGGGAGGATCCGAAGAACTCCTTCACCGCCGCCTGCACGGGCTTGATGTTGATCAGCACCTGCGGCGAGATCTCCTCCGCGTCATGGGTCGTCATGCGCTCGCGCACCACTCTCTCCAGACGGGAAAGACCGATGCGGTACTGGTTCTGCAAGAGCTCTCCCACCGCACGGATGCGGCGGTTGCCAAGATGGTCGATATCGTCGTCGTTGCCGATGCCGTACTCGAGATGAATGTTATAGTTGATGGAAGCCAGAATGTCTTCCTTTGTAATATGCTTCGGGATCAGATTGTGTACATTCTTGCGGATCGCCTCGTAAAGCATCTCGGGATCCTTTTCGTACTCATCCAAGAGCTGACGCAGCACGGGATAGTAGACAAGTTCCGTGATGCCAAGTTCCCTGGGATTGCAGTCCACGAAATTCGTGATGTCCACCATCATATTGGAGAGCACCTTGACATTCTTCTCCTCTGTCTGGATCAGCACGGAAGGCACTGCGGCATTCTGGATCGCATCCGCCGTCTCCGCCGTCACCTTATCGCCCGCCTTTGCCAGAATCTCGCCCGTCAGGGTATCCACCACGTCCTCCGCAAGGATGTGATGCCTGATGCGATTGCGGAACATCAGCTTTTTATTGAATTTATATCTGCCGACCTTTGCCAGATCGTATCTTCTGGGGTCAAAGAACATCGCCATGATCAGGCTCTCCGCGCTCTCGACGCTCAAAGGCTCGCCGGGACGGATCTTTTTATACAGCTCAAGCAGACCCTCCTGATAGTTCTCGGAGGTGTCCTTTGCAAAGCTCGCCTCGATCTTCGGCTCGTCGCCGAACAGCTCCCTGATCTCATCGTTGGAACCGACGCCCATCGCGCGGATCAGCACCGTGATCGGCACCTTTCTGGTCCTGTCAACGCGCACATAAAAGACATCGTTAGAGTCTGTCTCGTACTCTAACCATGCGCCGCGGTTGGGAATCACTGTTGCGGAAAATAGCCTTTTACCGATCTTATCGTGACCGATTCCGTAGTATATGCCGGGGGAACGCACAAGCTGGCTGACAATGACACGCTCTGCGCCGTTTATCACAAAGGTACCCGTCTGCGTCATCAGCGGCAGATCGCCCATGAAGATCTCATGTTCGGTGATCTCGTCCTTTTCCTTATTGATCAGACGGACTTTCACTTTGAGAGGGGCTGCGTAGGTCGCGTCTCTCTCCTTACATTTTTCGATCGAGTATTTGACGTCGTCCTCACACAGCTCAAAGTCAACAAATTCCAGACTTAAGTGCCCGCTGTAATCGGAGATCGGAGAAATATCGTCAAACACTTCCTTTAAGCCTTCATCCAGAAACCACTGGTATGAATTCTTCTGAACCTCGATCAGGTTCGGCATTTCCAGAACCTCTTTCTGTCGTGCATAGGACATTCGCGTATTTCTGCCGGCTGCCGTCTTACGGATTCTGTTCTTTTCCATTGACATTTCACCCCGTTCTTTATGATTCATTCATGCTTTTTGTCAAAAATCAGACCACAAAAAAGCATAGCACACCACAATAGTGCACTATCCATTCTACTACAAGTCCTCGTGGGAGTCAATAAGGAATTTTAGAAATGTAAAATGCGAAAGACCGTCCATGTGCGCCGCACATGAACGGTCCTTTTTTCGTCTGCCGCAGATTACTTGAGGGTAACCTTTGCGCCCTCCGCCTCAAGTTTTGCCTTGATGTCGTCAGCCTCTTCCTTGGAAGCGCCCTCTTTCACCATCTTCGGTGCGGAGTCAACCAGATCTTTCGCCTCCTTTAAGCCAAGACCGGTAGCCTCACGAACCACCTTGATGACTTTAACCTTGTTCGGACCTACATCGGTCAGCTCTACATCGAACTCGGTCTTCTCTTCGCCTGCTGCCGCGCCTGCGTCACCGCCTGCTGCCGCAACGACCACACCCGCTGCTGCGGATACGCCGAACTCCTCCTCGCAAGCCTTTACGAGGTCGTTTAACTCCAATACTGTCAACTCTTTGATCGCGTCAAGAATTTCCTGCGTAGATAACTTTGCCATGATTGTTTTCCTCCATTATGATTTTGTTGCCTCTCAGAGCCCAAAGCTGCAATTTTGCGAATGAACTCTGTCGTTTACCGGGTTACTAAGATCACTCTGCTGCGGGCGTTTCCTCTGTGGGAGCCGCTTCTTCGGCAGGCGCCTCAGCCTCTGCGGGTGCCTCCGCTTCTGCAGGCGCTTCCGCCTCTGCGGGAGCCGCTTCTGCTTCCGCGGGCGCCTCATCTTTCACAGGCGCTTCGGCTGCGGATGCGCCGCCTTTTTCGGCAAGCTGATTCATCACGCGTGCGAAGTTCGTGATCGGAGACTGGATGCTGCCAAGGAGCTTGGACAGCAGCTCTTCTCTGGAAGGAATCTTTGCGATCTCGCCGATTCCCTTTGCATCGTAAGCGATGCCTTCCACCATACCGCCCTTTACCTCAAGGGCTTCCGCGGTCTTTGCGAATTTGCATATCACTCTGGCGGGAGCCGTCGCATCCTCTGTAGAGATCGCGACCGCGCTGGGACCTTCCAGATAGGGAAGCAGCGCTTCATAGTCCGTGCCCTTGAATGCAAAATTCATCATCGTGTTCTTGTAGACCTTGTAGGTGATCCCAGCCGCGCGCAGTTCTTTGCGAAGCTGTGTGTCCTGTTCCACCGTAAGACCGCGGTAGTCAACCAGAACGACTGACTGGGCGTCTTTTACGGCAGCGGCGATCTCATCTACGATCGGTTTCTTCAATTCCACTTTTGCCATGACATTACCTCCTTATAGATTTTTGCGCCGAAAGGAGTAATCAAAAACCCTCCCCGTAAAGACAGGGAGGGCGATAGAATCAATGTAATCACTTCTCTCCTCGGCAGGCGGACTCTTACGCCGGCAATACGGCACCTGCTGTCTTCGGCATTTGCTACTATAGCATAC
>JAMPCE010000006.1 GCA_023666335.1 bacterium | reverse complement strand
TCTTCCCGGTATCGCAGTAAACAACTTTCAAAAAATGCCAAAAATATAAGGAAATCCCTTCCTTTTTGTAGTAGAATTAAGCTGCTAAACAAAATCTACGCTAAACAATAAAGAAAGGGTTCCCTTATGTTTGATTCTACTACATATACTTATCAATTGAAACGGGAAATTTTATCTTTTTCCAATAAAATCTCCAAAAACCTCATAAAACCAGCTAAAAAATTTAACGCTGATATGCTCTACGGTATCCTCGCTTCCAAAAGCTGCCTTTTGACCGATATCACTGACCAACTCCATGAACCCGCCAAAAAAGTCAACACCGTGGAACGCCTCTCCTTGCATCTGCTCAAGGGCACTCCCGCCCCTGCCCTTATCTCCTATCTCTCCCTCATCCGCAAATGGGCTCCCTCCGATCCCCTCATCCTCATCGACGACAGCGATGTGGTCAAGCCCGCCGGCTGTAAGTTCGAAGCCCTCGGACGGGTCAGGGACGGCTCCAGGAGTACAGAGACAAAAAACGTCTATGCAGACGGCTATCATGTCACCGAAGCCTGTGTCCTTACGGATGGCGGCAGCCCTGTCAGTTTCTTCTCCGAACTGCATTCCTCCACGGAGAAAAACTTTACTTCCATCAACGATATCACCTTTGCGGCCATAGAGCGGGGCGCTTCCCTCTTCCATAAAGCCACCTTTGTCATGGACAGGGGCTATGATGACAATAAGATGTTCCTGAAACTGGATGCTCTGGAACAGGATTACGTCATCCGCCTTACCGCAAAGCGGAAACTTTATTTCCACGGGAAATGGATACCCGCAGCGCGCCTCAGAGACCAGCGCAAGGGTAAGATAAAAATGCCCCTTTTTTATAAAGGTAAAAAACACGAGGCGTATCTCTCCCATGTAAAGGTGCGGATCACCGCATCCAAAAAGCCTATTTACCTTGTCCTTGTCTATGGCATCACACAGCATCCCATGATGCTTGCCACGAATAAAGAGATCCGGTCTAAAGAGGATGTCATTGCTGTTGCGAAAACCTATTTTTCCAGATGGCGTATCGAAGAATACTTCCGCTGCAAGAAACAGGTGTTTCAGTTTGAAAATTTCCGTGTACGGAAACTTACTGCCATCAATGCACTGAATTTTTACATTACCCTGTGCATGGCATTTCTGGCACATCTGTCCATGAAACCGGAATCGAATGCCCTGAAAGCTGCCATCATACAGATGGCTGACCCTGTAAAGGAAAAAGTATGCTTCCTCTATTACCGGCTGGCAAAGGGCATAAGCGGCATCTTAAGCTACGCAAAGCAGGGTGTCAGGCTCTGGTTTCGGACAAAGCGCCCTGCTTACCGCCAACTGTGTCTTAAGCTGATTATTTAAACGCCTTAACTAAATATGCCTTGGATGCCCGGCGGCCGCAGGGCTTATTAAAGTACACCTTAAACACGCAGCCGCCTCTTTGGCTGTTTCAAAGTTCCTCCTGAAAGTACCCTGGTTCAATATTTCCGCTTTTGAATTACATTCTACGGAAACTCAAGTGATCAATAGAGCCCTGTTTTATTATATTTTCAATCTCATATGATTTTCCTATATTCTTTTTCGGTATTATAATTTATAATATTTTAAGATGAGATTGCATAAAATATTTATGATGTGTTCTTATAAGGGAATACAGGCAATCTTAATATATCATAAAAAGGAGAATCCATATGAACACAAAAGCCTTACAGAAACTGCCCTACGGTTTGTATGTGGCGGCGTCCAAATTTGACAGGAAAATGAACGGCTGTATCGTCAACACAGTCATGCAGGTGACGAGTAAACCCCTGCAGATCGCGACAGCGATCAACAAGGACAATCTGACCTGCGAGATCGTACAAAACTCGAAGATCCTTACACTTTCCCTTTTATCCGAATCCGCGCCCTTTTCGCTTTTTCAGCATTTCGGTTTTCAGAGCGGCCGCGATACGGACAAATTCGTGGATTATCCCTTTGCCATGACAAAGCAGGAACTTCCTTATATCAAGGAACACACTGCCGCCTTTTTTGACTGCAAGGTAGTAAACAGCATCGATCTGGGCACACATATTCTTTTTATCTGTACCGTGGAGGACTGTGAGATTCTTTCAGACGAAAAACCGATGACTTATGCTTATTATCACGAATCTGTAAAGCCAAAGCCCGAGGCTTCCGTCTCGAAAGGCTGGCGCTGCAAAATCTGCGGTTATGTCTATGAAGGAGAAGAACTTCCTCCGGATTTTGTCTGCCCCCTGTGCAAGCACGGCGCGGAGGATTTTGAAAAGATCGTCTGAAAATGCCGTATTTACACGGATGCAACCGTAGATTGACATCAAAATATGCAAAAGCAACATGAAATTGATGTTCTTTCCATTTCCGTCGTCCTAAAATATATTCATAGCCTGCAGGAAAAATTTCTAATTGACATCATTGCAATTGTTACAACAGAAAGAAATAGGAGGCGAAACTATGAGCTTAGGACAAAATTTACAGTTTTTACGAAAACGGGACAACATCACGCAGGAACAGTTGGCGGAAAGTCTGGAAGTATCGAGACAGTCCGTCTCAAAATGGGAATCCGACACCAGCTATCCGGAAATGGATAAACTTTTACAGCTTACAGATTTTTTTCACTGTACGCTGGACGATCTGGTCAAACAGGACGTCAGCGAACAATATGTAGAAGACAAATATCAGTATGACAGCTTTTTCGACAAATTCAGCAGACAGGTCACGCTGGGCGTCGGGCTGATCATGACAGGTCTTACCAGCATGATTTTTTTGATGGGAATCCTTCCGGAAAGACCGGGCCTTGATACGGAGGCGTTAGCTGCAACTGGTTTTTTTATCTTCATAGCGATCGCGGTTACAATCTTTGTCGTTGCCGGACTGCAAAGCGACCGTTTTGAAAAGGAACATCCCTACATAGAAGATTTTTACACGAAAGAAGAACGGGACGCCTTTCAAAAGAAATTCATCAAGTGGATCGCTTCGGGTATCGTGTTCATCTTTTTCGGAATTATTTTAGCGATCGGTTTCGACTTTGTCTTTACGGAAAAAGAAGTGGCTTTCGGCAGTTCCTTTCCCTCCGTGGACACGGATATGCTCACAGGCGCAGTCTTTATGCTGTGCCTGACAGTCTCTGTTATTCTCTTTACCTACGCAGGGACACAGGAGAGCAGATATAATATCCGGCACTATAACCTCATACACGACCGCGATTCGCAGACCTACAAATATCAAAAAAAGACAGGAATGGTATGCGGATGTATCATGATGATCGCAACGATCCTTTTCCTGATTCTTGGATTTTTAACAGCCCATTGGGAATACGCTGCGCCCATTTATGCAACGTTTGGAATCGCCTGCGGAATCGCAGCGGTCATCATCAACCGAAATAATCCGGAAAAAGAATGACCCACACTTGAACGGTAATATGAAAACAACCTTGACCAATTCAGTCAAGGTTGTTTTTTATATTCATCCATATCAGAACAGCTTACTCGTCTTCTTCTTCCTTCGGCAGATTCAGTTCTTTTCCGTCATCGACCTCATCGGGAAGATTGTATTTTTCTTCTTCCGGGATATCCTCCATAGCGTCGTCGATATTTTCAAACTCTTCCTCGCCGTTGCTGATCTTTTCCCGTACTTTCGCGATCTTTGCGACCTTTACCTTGCCGTCTAAGTTGATCATCTTCACGCCGGAAGTGATTCTGCCGAGCGTTGAGATATCCTCCATACGAAGCTGGATGATGATACCCTCCGTCGTGATCATCATGATCTCGTGATCGTCGTTGACAGCCTTGACGCCCACCACATTTCCGGTCTTTTCCGTAATCTTATAGCATTTTAAGCCTTTGCCGCCGCGCTTCTGTGCCGTAAATTCAGTGAGATACGTTCTCTTACCCATACCGTTTTCCGAGACGATCAGAAGAGAATCGCCTTGGTGGTCGAGCTGCATCCCGACGATCTCATCGCCGTCCGACAGGTTCATACCAATCACACCCATAGAAGAGCGTCCGGTAGGTCTCACATCCGTCTCGCGGAAGCGGATGCACATACCGTGTTTTGTCACTAAGAAAATCTCGGTCTCGTTTGAAGTTGTCTTGACTTCGATCAATTCATCGTCGTCCCGTAAATTGATAGCCGCCAGACCGTTTTTTCTGACATGGGAAAACTCCATGACGGAAGTTTTCTTTACAATTCCTTTTTTGGTGACCATAAAGAGATTTTTATTCTCTTCATAATCCTTAATAGGAATCATCGCGGAAATCTTTTCACCGGGATTCAGCTGCAAAATATTGACGATCGCGATGCCCCGCGCCGTACGGCTCGCCTCCGGAATCTCATACGCTTTCAGACGGTAAACCCTCCCGTAATTCGTAAAGAACATAAGGTAGTGGTGCGTCGTCGTCATCAGAAGATCCTCAATGTAATCCTCCTCGATCGTCTGCATCCCCTTGATGCCCTTGCCGCCGCGGTTTTGAGACTTAAAGTTATCCACGGTCATGCGTTTGATATAACCAAGACTTGTCATGGCGATCACCGTATTGTCTTTGGGGATCAGATCTTCCATATTGATATCATAAACATCAAACCCGATCTTACTCCTCCTGTCATCGCCGTATTTCTCCGCCGTTAAAAGCATTTCATCCTTAATGACGCCGAGCAGGAGTTTTTCATCCGCAAGAATCGCTTTTAATTCCGTGATCTTTTTCAAAAGTTCTTCATGCTCATTTTCCAGCTTTTCTCTTTCCAGACCGGTGAGCGCTCTAAGACGCATATCCGCGATCGCCTGCGCCTGTGCATCGGAAAGCCCGAACCGTTCCATCAATCTTTCCTTTGCTTCCGGCGTCGTCCGGCTGCTCCGCATGATTTTGATGACTTCATCGATATTGTCAAGGGCAATGAGCAGACCCTGTAAGATATGGTCTCTTTCCTCCGCCTTATCCAGATCGTATTTCGTCCTTCTGGTGACGACGTCTTTCTGGTGGTTTAAGTAATGCGTCAGCATATCCAGAAGATTCATCACCTTCGGCTCGTTATTGACAAGCGCCAGCATGATAACGCCGAAAGAATCCTGGAGCTGCGTATGTTTATAGAGCTGATTTAAAATCACGTTGGCATTGGCGTCTCTGCGCAGTTCGATCACGATCCGCATTCCCTCGCGGTTCGTCTCATCGCGCAGATCGGTGATGCCGTCGATCTTCTTTAATTTCACCAGATCGGCAATTTTTAAGATCAGGTTCGCTTTATTCACCATGTAAGGAAGTTCCGTCACGATGATGCGGCTCTTTCCGTTATCCATAGTCTCGATTTCCGTCACCGCGCGGACTCGCACTTTTCCCCGCCCCGTACGGTAGGCTTCCTCCGCGCCCCGTGTACCGAGGATCACGCCGCCGGTCGGAAAATCCGGCGCTTTCACGATCTGCAAAAGTTCATCGATCTCCGTCTCGCGGCTCTCATTCACCTGATTGTCAATGATCCTTACCACCGCATTCGTGACTTCACGCAGATTATGAGGCGGGATGTTCGTCGCCATACCCACCGCGATACCGGAAGTGCCGTTTACCAAGAGGTTCGGATAACGACTGGGAAGCACCAGCGGCTCTTTTTCCGTATCATCGAAATTCGGCACAAAATCGACTGTATTTTTATTGATATCGGCAAGGAGCTCCATAGAAATCTTGCTCAGGCGCGCTTCCGTGTAACGCATGGCTGCCGCGCCGTCGCCGTCCACGGAACCAAAATTTCCGTGTCCGTCCACTAACGGATATCGGGTGGACCATTCCTGTGCCATATTGACCAAAGCGCCGTAAATGGAACTATCGCCGTGTGGATGATATTTACCCATCGTGTCACCGACGATACGGGCGCTCTTTCTGTGCGGCTTGTCCGGGCCGTTGTTCAATTCGATCATCGAATAGAGAACGCGGCGCTGCACCGGCTTTAAGCCGTCCCGCACATCGGGAAGCGCGCGCGCAGCGATAACGCTCATCGCGTAGTCGATATAAGAATCTTCCATCTTTTTTTTCAGATCGACTTCCTCTATCTTGTCAAATATTTTATCATCCATGTCATGTTCCTTTCTAAGTATATTAAATTATTGTTATGATTGTACAAACAACATAACCATAAGCAGACCCTTGGAAATGTGGTAAATTCCTGCGGAATTAACCACTCGAGCACTGCTTCGCAGGCTCGGCATTACGTTCGAAATGGAGCGCAAGCGAGTCTGCGTTGATTATGCTTGTTTGTACAATCTAAATAATTAAATATCTAAATTCTTTACAAACTTCGCATTCTCCTCGATAAAGATCCTCCGCGGCTCCACTTTATCCCCCATCAGGGTATTAAAGGTGAGGTCTACCTCGGACTCCTCTTCTTCATTCATATTAACACGGAGCAAAATGCGTTTTTCGGGATCCATCGTGGTCTCCCAGAGCTGATCCGCATCCATCTCGCCCAGCCCCTTATAACGCTGGATCTTATTATTCTGATCACGACCCACTTCCGCTAACAGTTTTTCCAGTTCGTCATCGCTGTAAGCATACCACACCTGGCGGTTTTTTTCTAACTTATACAACGGCGGTTTTGCCAAATATACATGACCCTGCTTGATCAGTTCCGGCATAAAGCGGTAAATAAACGTGAGCATCAAAGTCGCGATATGCGCGCCGTCCACATCGGCATCTGTCATGATGATGATCTTATCATAGCGTAGTTTTGAGATATCGAAATCTTCATGAATCCCCGTACCGAAAGCCGTAATCATCGCTTTGATCTCCGCATTCGCGTAGATCTTGTCAAGGCGCGCTTTCTCTACATTTAAGATTTTACCGCGAAGCGGCAGAATCGCCTGTGTCGCACGGCTTCTTGCCGTCTTTGCGGAACCTCCCGCGGAATCTCCCTCAACGATATAAATCTCGCAGTTTTTCGGATCTTTATCGGAACAGTCAGCCAGCTTTCCCGGAAGCGCACTTCCCTCCAGCGCGGTTTTTCTGCGGGTCAGATCCCTTGCTTTCCGCGCCGCTTCTCTGGCTCTCTGCGCAAGAATGGATTTTTCACAGATCACTTTCGCCACCGCAGGATTCTGCTCCAAAAAGTAAGTGAGCTGCTCGCTGACGATGCTGTCCACCGCGCCTCTCGCCTCGGAATTACCGAGTTTCTGTTTTGTCTGTCCCTCAAACTGCGGATCTTCGATCTTAACACTGACTATAGCAGTCAATCCCTCTCGGATATCTTCACCGGAAAGGTTTGCTTCGCTCTCCTTTAACAGCTTATTGTTTCTCGCATAATCGTTAAAGGTTTTTGTGAGCGCATTCCGAAAACCCACCAGATGCGTGCCGCCCTCCGGCGTATTGATGTTATTGACAAAAGTATAAACGCTCTCGTTATAGGAATCGTTATGCTGCAAAGCGACTTCCACATAAACGCCGTTTTTCATACCCTCAAAATACATGATCTGTTCGTATAAAAATTCTTTGCTCCTGTTTAAGTAGCTGACAAATTCCTTGATACCGCCCTCATAATGGAAAGTCTTTTTCTGTTTTTGTTCATCCCTGTCATCTTCCAGAATGATCTTTAAGCCTTTCGTCAAAAAAGCGGTCTCGCGCAGTCTGGTCTTTAGCGTGTCATACTCAAACACCGTTTCCTCAAAAATCGCAGCGTCAGGCTTAAACTGTACTTTTGTCCCCGTTTTATCAGGCTCGCAGTCTCCAATGACCTTTAATTTATTGCAGGCATGTCCTTTTTCATAACGCTGATGATAAACTTTCCCTTCATGATAAATATCCACTTCCAGCCAATCGGAAAGGGCATTGACCACAGATGCGCCTACACCGTGTAATCCGCCCGATACTTTATATCCGCCTCCGCCGAATTTTCCGCCGGCATGTAAGACAGTAAACACCACTTCAACAGCGGGAATGCCTGCTTTATGATTGATGCCTACAGGAATCCCGCGGCCGTTATCTTCCACCGTAACGGAATTATCCTGATTGATCGTCACATGAATTTCCGTACAAAAACCGGCAAGCGCTTCATCCACAGAATTATCCACAATCTCATAGACCAGATGATGAAGTCCACGCAAAGAAGTGCTGCCGATATACATACCGGGTCTTTTTCTGACCGCTTCCAAGCCTTCCAGAATCTGTATCTGGTCCGCTCCGTATTCTCCGTTTACATTTTCGTCAAAATTTTCTGCCATTCTCTAACTATCTCCTTTTTTGATGCTGCCGTTTTCTATCTGAAACACTTTATTGATCTCAAATCGATTATTGACAAATTCATCCAATCCCGTACAGGTGATGATCGTCTGGATATCACCGATCGTACGAAGTAAGTAATTCTGTCGATTGCTGTCAAGCTCAGACAACACATCGTCCAGAAGAAGCACCGGATTATCTTTTGTCAGTTTCTTCACAAGTTCGATCTCAGACAATTTCAAAGATAAAGCCGCCGTCCGCTGCTGCCCCTGGGATCCGAATTTTCGGATATCGATATCTCCCGTCATAAAAGAAAAATCATCTCTGTGGGGACCAACCGTCGTCTGCTTTAATTTAACATCCCGTTCCTGACAGGAGACCAATGCCTTTTCATATTCTTCGATCAAAACGTCAGGTTCATATTTTATGGTAAGTTCTTCCTGATCTCCCGATAATTTTTTATGGATCTCATAAATGATCTCATTTAACTGCTCTACAAAAAGCTGTCTTCTCTCTATGATCTTACTGCCGAACGATACCAGCTGGGAATCCCATATATTCAAGGTATCTCTGAGCGAAGGATTAAAGTACATATCTTTCAAAAGTTTATTCCGCTGATTGACGATCTTATTATAATGATTCAGATTATAAATATAAAAGGAATCCAACTGGCATAATTCCATATCCACAAAACGTCTTCTCTCGGCGGGACCGTTCTTAATGATAGAAAGATCCTCCGGCGAAAAAAACACGACATTTAAAAGTCCCAGAAGCTCGGCGGCTTTTTTTATCTTTTGCCCGTCGATTGCAATTCCTTTTGTCTTATTTTTACGAAGGTGCATATCCACCCTGATCTCATCTTCGTTTTTTAGAAGATATGTTCTGATATGCGCTTCTTCTTTGTTAAAATTGACAATGTCTTTGTCTTTGCTTCCCTTGTGGGATTTTGTGGTAGCCGACAGATAGATTGCCTCCAGGATATTTGTTTTTCCCTGCGCATTGTTGCCATATAAGATATTGGTTCCCTCACTGAAATCAATCTGTAAGGAATCATAATTTCTAAAATCCGCAAGCTCCAATGATTTGATGACCATCTTTTCCTACCGTTCCAAAATCTGTCTGCCTTCTGTTAAGATTCTTTTTTTACCGTGATCTTTTGTCTTTCATATTCGATCACATCGCTCGGATAGATTTTTTTCCCCCGCTGCAATATGACTTCATCATTTACTTTTACAAGACCTTCCTGTATATCCATCTTAGCATCCACGCCGGATTCCACCAGCCCTGCAAGTTTTAACGCCTGTCCCAGTTTTATATATTCGTCTTTTATCATTATCATTTTCATATTGATATCTTCTTTACATTATACATGAAAATTGATTTTTTAAGGAGTCCCTCAAAATACGTTGGTACTTAGTGAGGTTTTTCACGAACTTAGTACCATTACGTATTTTGCGGAGCGAAAGCGTGACGACGAAAAATCAATTTTTATGGATTATATAACACATAAAATATTTACTCCACATTGATAAAGTTCACCGGCAGTATCATGTAAATATAACTCTCTTTCTCATCTTTGATGAAACACGGCGCTTTCGGATTCACCATATAGATCAAAATATCCTCATCCTCGATCACCCGCAGCGCATCAATCAAAAACTTCGGGTTGAATCCGATCTTGATATCTTTCCCCTCTTTTTCGATATCAATTTCTTCATCCATACTGCCGACGGTAGAATTCATTTTAAGCTGCATGGAAGTATCTTCCACGGTAATGATGACAGGCTTTTTATCTCCCTCTTTTACCAGAAGCGTCGCCCTGTCGATACAGTCAAGCAGTTCTCTCTTATTCATCCTGATCTTTGTCTCATAATCACTCGAAAGCATCTGATCGATCTTAAAGTATTCTCCTTCGATCAATCTGGAAACGACCAGCGTATTGTTAAACTCAAACAGGATGTGTTTGTCCGTAAAGAAAATATTAACATCCTTATCCATATCTCCGGAAAGGATCTTGCTGACTTCACTTAACGTCTTTCCGGGAACGACAACTTTCTTTCTTTCATAAGCATTTTTCAGCGCAATCTTTCTGATGGAAATACGATGACCGTCAAGAGACACCACCTTTAAGGTATCATCCTGAATCTCAAACAACTCGCCTGTCATCAGTTTATTGTTTTCATTATCTGCGATAGAAAAAATCGTCTGCCGTACCACTTCTTTTAAAGTAAACTGAGAAACAACGACAGGATCGTTCTTTTCTATCTCAGGCAGATAAGAAAAATCTTCTCCGGACTTTCCTATAATATTGAATTTCGCTTTTTCACACACGATCGTCGTCTTAAAAGAAGAATCCGTCTCTATCGTAATGTCATTGTCGGGAAGTTTTCTGACAATCTCCAAAAAAATCTTTGCATCCAGAGCGATTGTTCCCTGTTCAACGATTTCTCCTTCGATCACAGTCTCGATTCCCAGTTCCATGTCATTGGCAGTCAGTTTGATTTCATTCTGCGAAGCGTCTACCAGAATACATTCCAGAATAGACATGGTCGTTTTGTTCGGTACGGCTTTTGATACCGTCTGTACACCGTTTAAGAGATTTGATTTTGTACATACAATTTTCATCTGTGAATAACTTCCTTTCCTGTAAAATTTGTATTTTAGGATCCTGCTTTCCTTAATAAAAGATATAATACTTTCTTCTTCTTCATCATAAAGGATGTAGATATGTGAATAACCTCATCCTGTTCAGATTTTTTCTGATGGATCAGGATGGAAAAGAATGTTAAAAACGCAGGATAACCAAAGGATAAATGAAGGGTTATCCATAGGTTTCCTTTTTTTATAAAAATGACATAAGTGTCAATTTTAGGTTATTCACATTCTATTCTCATGGTTTTTTCTTAAAATGTTTATATTGTTTTGGATAACTGTTAAGGTGTTACTTTCTTTTTAATGATCTCTATCTTATTGACAAGATCTTCGTTTGTTTTTATTTCCGCTTCCATTTTTTTGATGCCGTGCAAAACAGTACTGTGATCTCTGTTTCCAAGAATCTTTCCGATCGTTTGCAGCGGAATGTTCATCAAATTTCTGCATAAGTACATAACGATTTGTCTCGGCATCACAATTTCGGAAGCCCTGTTTTTGGAAATGATATCCTCGGGACGGATACCAAAATGCTCCGCTGTCACATCAATGATCAGAGCCGGAGTGAGTTCCCTTTTTTCATTTGGAAAAATCACATCTTTGAGCGCTTCCTCCGCATTATCCATGTTGATATCTACATTATTTAACTTGGAAAAAGCAAAAATTTTATTTAAGGCTCCCTCTAACTCTCTGATATTCGTTGTGATGTTGACGGCAATATAATCCAATACCTCGTCATCTATTTCTTTATGGTAAGATTCAATGTTTTTCTTTAAGATCGCCATTCTCGTCTCATAATCCGGTGGCTGGATATCTGTGATCAGACCCCACTCAAAACGGGAACGGAACCGTTCTTCCAAAGTCTCCATCTCTCTCGGCGGTCTGTCCGAGGAAAGGATGACCTGTTTATTCATGGAATGAAGCGTATTAAAGGTGTGGAAAAATTCTTCCTGCGTGCTCTCTTTTCCGATGATAAACTGGATATCGTCGATCATCAGAACATCCACAGTCCTGTATTTTTCACGCATCTTGCTCAGTTTGATGGCGTCGCCGCTTCGGATATTTTCAATGACTTCATTGGTAAAGTTTTCCGAAGTAACATAGAGGACTTTCCTGTCGGGATTCCTCTCCAGGATAAAATGACCGATCGAATGCATCAAATGTGTTTTTCCAAGGCCCGCTCCGCCATAAATATAGAGCGGATTGTATACTTCTCCCGGAGATTCCGCTACGGCTAACGCTGCGGAGTGCGCCAATTTGTTATTGCTGCCTACGACAAAAGTATCAAATTTGTATTTTGGGTTCAGACTCGCATTTTCATAATTAGCGGAGGGAGAATTTTTCGTCTCCGGAAAGATATTTTCTGTTTCTTCCGGAACATCCTTTTCCAATATGAAGGAAATGTCATAAGTCTTTTCCATCATCTCCGAGATGATGACCTTAAAAAAGTTCTTATATTTAGAAGAAATATAGTTGAGGGCATGGGACTGATCGGAAGGGATCATAATGACGACATGATCCTGTTCTTCCTTATAAAACCGAAGCGGCTTGATCCATGTATCAAAAGAAACATCAGTAAGTTCAAATTCTTTCCTGACGGTTTCCTTGATTTCTTCCCAATTTTCCCTGATAGAGCGCAAATCATCCATGATATACTACCTTATTCTTCCTACATCAAAATTATCCTACCCTATATAATAATACAAACAGTCTAAAAATTCAAATAATAAGTTATCCACCTTACTTATCCACATTTTATGAACATATTGTGGATTATTTTTGGTAAGAAAAACAAATTTTTCGCAGAAAAATCAAAAATATGCCTGTTTTTACTTGACGATTTCCTGTGAATTATATATAATCATCATGTTGTTTTCCAAAAAATATAAACTAAAAATATTCTGAATAAACGGATCAGGTCCGATGAAGGAGGTGTAAAACGATGAAAATGACATTTCAGCCGAAAAAAAGACATAGATCGAAAGTGCATGGTTTCAGAAAGAGAATGAGTACCAGAGGTGGAAGAAAAGTCTTAGCTGCAAGACGTGCAAAGGGAAGAAAGAGATTATCAGCATAGGTCGCATTTATGCGGCCTTTTTCTAACGACAGGAGAGAAGTATCGTGATATTTTCTGAATCCCTTAAAAAAAACAGTGAATTCCGGAATGTTTACGGAAACGGAAAGAGTTTCGCAGACAAGTATCTGGTGATGTATGTACTGGAAAACAACAAAGACGTAAACAGACTGGGAATATCCGCCAGCAAGAAAGTGGGGAACAGCGTTGTGAGACACCGCTTTGCGAGACTGGTGAGAGAGAGTTATCGGCTACACGAAAATATATTTAATAGTGGTTTAGATATAGTAGTCGTTGCGAGAAAAAGCGCCGCTTTTGTCGGATATCACGAGATTGAGCGGTCGCTATTACATCTATCAAAACTTCATCGTATTTTGAAAGGATGAAGAAAACCGTAAATGATGATGAAAAAAGTGCTGATCTGCCTGATAAAATTCTATAGAAAGTATCTTTCGCCCATGAAGCGCACGAAATGTCCCTATTTTCCGACCTGCTCGGAGTACGGACTCCAGGCTGTGGAAAAATACGGCGCGCTGAAAGGCGGATGTCTGGCATTTTATCGGATTTGCAGATGTAATCCCTTTTCCAAAGGAGGGTATGATCCCGTACCCTGACCGGAACAGGCGGATCGGACAGCGATATGCTTAAAGGAGGTAATCTATTTTGTCAGGTATTTTGTTGACTAAGGATACCGGTAAAATTATCGGTCCTGTAGCCAGATTGCTGGGTTATATCATGGAAGGCATCTTTTATGTGATCGATCAGATCGGCATTCCCAATATCGGACTTGCCATTGTCCTGTTTACGATCGTGATCTATCTTTTGTTGATGCCTCTCACGATCAAACAGCAGAAGTTTTCCAAACTTTCCGCAAAGATGAACCCGGAACTGCAGGCAATCCAGAAGAAGTATAAAGGAAAACAGGATAATGAATCCATGATGGCTATGAATATGGAGACAAAGGCTGTCTATGCGAAATACGGCGTATCCCCTTCGGGAAGCTGCGTGCAGCTTTTGATCCAGATGCCGATCCTGCTTGCGCTTTACCGCGTGATCTACAATATTCCCGCTTATGTGGGAAAAGTGAAAGAAGCGTTTTTTCCGCTGGTGGACAAACTGATCGCGGAAAAGGGAAGCGTGGACTTTATTCGGACTTTTTCCAATGCCAGTATGTATTCCAGGCAGTTTGAAAACGAGAATTTTACAGGCGGCGTTACCAGCTATGTGCAGAATACGTTTGTCGATGTGTTGAACAAAGCGTCTTCCGCGGAATGGCTCAGTATCAAGGAACAATTTTCCAATTTATCCGCCGATGTGGATCAGACGTTATCGCTTCTCGATCGGTACAATAACTTTTTGGGACTTAGTATGTCGAATTCTCCTTCCTTTACGTTCAGTGAAGCGAGGGCGGCAGGATCCGTTGTGATGATGATTGCAGCGTTTGCGATTCCCGTTCTGGCGGCGGTAACACAGTGGATCAATGTGAAACTCATGCCGCAGCAGGAGACAAATTCCGACAATGAGCAGCAGAACACCATGATGCAGTCGATGAAGACGATGAATATGGTGATGCCGATCATGTCGGCTGTTCTCTGTTATACGCTTCCCGCAGGTATGGGACTTTACTGGGTGGCAGGTGCGGTCGTTCGAAGCATTCAGCAGATTCTGATCAACAAACACATTGATAAGATGGACTTGGACGAAGTGATCAGTAAGAATGCGGAAAAAGCAAAGAAAAAGATGGAAAAGGCAAACGCGCAGGCACAGCAGATGGCGGCTTATGCCAATATGAATACCAAAAAGGCAGGCGTTGCGTCGAAAGCGGCGACACAGACGCTTTCCAAAGAGGAAAAGAAAGAGAATCCTGTCAAAAAATCGACGGAGTATTACAGTAAAAATGCAAAGTCGGGCAGTATGATGGCGAAAGCGAATATGGTAAAGGAATACAACGAAAAGAATAGTAAATAGGAGGGATAACAATGGATTTTATCGAAGTATCTGCAAAGACAGTGGACGATGCGATCACAGAAGCTTGTCAGAAATTTACCGTGACCAGCGATAAATTGGAATATGAAGTCGTTGATGAAGGAAAAGCGGGACTTTTGGGACTCGGCGCAAAGCCTGCCGTGATCAAAGTGCGGGTAAAGGGTTCTGTGGAAGATAAGGCAAAGGATTTCTTAAGAGACGTATTTGCCGCGATGGATCTTACCGTTGTATGTGATGTGAAGTATGATGAAGTGGAGAGCGCGATGGATATTGAGCTTTCCGGTGATGAAATGGGGATCCTGATCGGCAAGAGAGGGCAGACGCTGGATTCCTTACAGTATCTGGTGTCTCTGGTTGTGAACAAAGATGTGGATAACTACATCCGAGTAAAGGTGGATACCGAAAATTACCGCAAGAGAAGAAAAGAGACGCTGGAAAATCTGGCGAAGAATATTTCCTATAAGGTAAAGAGGACGAAGCGTCCCGTATCTTTGGAGCCTATGAATCCTTATGAGAGAAGAATCATTCATTCCGCGCTTCAAAACGACAGGTATGTGACGACTTACAGTGAAGGGGAAGAGCCTTTCCGCCATGTGGTCGTTGTCCTGAAAAGATATGAGAAGAGCGACAGGAAGTTTGAGAAGAGTTATGACAGCGAAGAATCTTAAAAATCAAGTTTGCGAGTCATCAAAAGAATCGGCAGGGATGCTTTCCTGTCGGTTCTTTTCAGATACGATCGCAGCGATCGCTACCGCTCTGTCGGACGCGGGAATCGGTATCATCCGGGTAAGCGGCGGGGAAGCCGTATCCATTGTCAATCATATCTATCAAAACAGAGATAGGAAAAAAGTGTTGGAACAATATCCGTCCCACACGATCCATTATGGTTTTATTGTCAATGAAGATGATAACGTTTTAGATGAAGTGATGGTTTCCGTTATGAAAGCGCCTCACAGTTATACCAGAGAAGATACGGTAGAGATCAACTGTCACGGCGGCGCGCTGATGGTGAAAAAGATTTTGACGGAAGTGATTCGTGCCGGCGCCCGCATGGCGGAACCGGGAGAATTTACGAAACGCGCTTTTCTAAACGGGCGGATCGATCTTTCCGAAGCGGAAGCCGTGATGGATATCATTCATGCAAAAAATGAATTTGCCCTGAAAACTTCCGTGAAGCAGCTTGGCGGTTCCGTTTCCAAAAAAATATCTGCGCTTCGGGACCAGATCTTGTATGAGATCGCTTTTATCGAATCGGCGCTGGATGATCCGGAACATATCAGTCTGGAAGGATATGAGGAAACTTTATCAAAGAAGATCGATGAGATGGAAAAAGAACTTGTTCGGCTTTTATCTTCCGCCGATGATGGCAGGATCTTAAAAGAAGGGATCCGTACAGTTATCCTCGGAAAGCCGAATGTCGGAAAATCTTCTTTATTAAATCTGTTTGCGGGACAGGAGCGCGCCATTGTCACGGATATTGCGGGAACGACCAGAGATACGCTGGAGGAGACGATTCGTTTCGGAGAGATCACTTTAAATATGATAGATACGGCAGGTATCAGAGAGACGAAGGATACCGTGGAAAAGATCGGTGTGGAGCGGGCGAAGAAGATTTCCGAAGATGCCGACCTGATCCTTTATGTGATCGACTCTTCCGAAGCCCTTGATGAAAATGATGAAGCTATTTTGCGATTGATCGAGGGAAAAAAGACGATTATTCTTTTAAATAAATCAGATCTTCCGGAAGTGACGGATCAAAAGACAGTGGAAAATCTGATAAATAAGATTTTTGACCATAATGGTCAATATAAGGATCGTGCAGACTCTTCTGTTTCTATTCTGCGGATCTCCGCAAAGGAAGAAAAAGGGCTGGATGCGTTAAAAACTCTGATCGAGGATTCTTTTTTGCAGGGAAAGATCGTTTCCGAGGACGAACTTTATATCACGAATCTTCGGCATAAAGAGGCAATCCTGGATGCGCTTGCGAGCATCCGCCAGGTAAGAAAAAGTCTGGAAGATCATATGCCGGAAGATTTTTATTCGATCGATCTGATGGGCGCCTATGCTTCTCTTGGGAAGATATTGGGGGAAGCGGTTGAGGATGATCTGGTGGAGAAGATATTTTCAGAATTTTGTATTGGCAAATAAAAAGATTATATAGGTTTCTGATTGCGAAACGCAGTTTTGATTGTTAAAATCGTACAAATAACATAATCAACGCAGACTCGCTTGCGCTCCGCTCCGAGCGTAACAGACGCTAAACTCGGGAGTTGCTATGCAACTCCAAACCTCGTTAAGCGCTGACGCTCTACAAGGGTCTGCTTATGATTATGTTATTGTACAATCAGTATAGTATTTAAATGTGTTTCGCAAGCGTAAGAGTATTGTAAGATAAACGAGGAATGATGTATGACCGGATTAAAGGAAAAATGTGACGTGTGTGTCGTGGGTGCGGGGCATGCGGGATGTGAGGCGGCGCTTGCCTGCGCGAGGCTGGGGTTTGAGACGGTGATCTTTACGGTGAGTGTGGACAGCATTGCTCTCATGCCCTGCAATCCCAATATCGGCGGCACTTCCAAAGGGCATCTGGTGCGGGAAGTTGATGCGCTGGGCGGCGAGATGGGGAAAAACATTGACAAGACGTTTATCCAATCCAAGATGTTAAATTCCTCAAAAGGCCCTGCGGTGCATTCTCTGCGGGCGCAGGCGGACAAGGCGGAATATTCCAGGGCGATGAGAAAGGTTCTGGAGAATCAGGAGCATCTGACGATCAAGCAGGCGGAAGTCTGTGAGCTTTTGACGGAAGAGATCGAAGAAGAAGCAAAAACGCAGCAGCGGTCAAAGAAAATAGTCGGTGTCAAAACTTTTACGGGAACGGTTTATGAATGTAAGGCGGTGATCTTATGCACGGGCACTTACTTAAAAGCAAGGTGTCTCTGTGGGGAAGCCATCACTTACACGGGGCCGAACGGTCTACAGGCGGCAAACCATCTGACGGATTCTCTGCTCGCGCTGGGAATTGAGATGCGCCGCTTTAAGACGGGCACGCCTGCCAGAATGGACAGACGATCCCTTGATTTTTCCAGAATGCAGGAACAGTTCGGGGATGAGAGGGTCGTTCCGTTTTCCTTTTCCACGGATCCGGAGGATGTGCAGATCGACCAGATATCCTGCTATCTGACTTACACGAACGAACAGACGCACGATATCATTCGGGCAAATTTGGACAGATCTCCCATTTATGCGGGTATCATAGAGGGGACGGGACCGCGGTACTGCCCGTCGATTGAAGATAAGGTGGTCAAATTTTCCGATAAGGACAGGCATCAGGTCTTTATTGAACCGGAAGGGCTTCACACGAATGAGATGTATGTGAGCGGCATGTCCTCTTCTCTTCCGGAAGATGTACAGCTTGCCATGTATCGGACGGTGCCGGGTTTAGAACACTGTAAGATCGTAAGAAATGCCTATGCGATTGAGTATGACTGTATCGATCCGAAGCAGCTCTATCCGACTTTGGAATTGAAAGCGGTGGAAGGGCTTTTCAGCGGTGGGCAGTTTAATGGCAGCAGCGGTTATGAAGAAGCGGCAGCACAGGGATTGATTGCGGGAATCAACGCTTCCCTGTACTTACAGGGCAGGGAGCAGATCGTATTGGATCGTTCGCAGGCTTATATCGGCGTGTTGATCGACGATCTTGTGACAAAAGAAAATTTTGAGCCTTATCGGATGATGACTTCCCGCGCGGAGTACCGCCTTTTGCTGCGTCAGGATAATGCGGATTTAAGATTGCGTAAGATTGGTTATGAAGTTGGGCTGGTTTCTGAGGAGACTTATCAGGCTCTCTTACAGAAGAAAGAAAAGATAGAGGCAGAAATCGAAAGGCTGAAAAATACGATCGTGGGCGCCTCCGAAAAGATACAAAGATTTTTGGAAGCGCACGGAAGCGCCGCCTTGAAAACAGGAGTGAGTATGGCGGAACTGCTCTGCCGTCCGGAACTTTCCTATGAGATGCTTTCTGAGATCGATACCGACAGGAAACCGCTTCCGGCGGATGTCACGGAGCAGGTTGAGATTGAGATAAAGTATGAAGGGTATATTGACAGGCAGTTAAAGCAGGTCGAGCACTATAAAAAGATGGAGAAGCGGAAGATTCCTGCGGATCTGGATTACAATGAAGTGGGGAGTCTGCGCTTGGAAGCGCGGCAGAAGCTGATCGCTTACCGACCTGTTTCGGTGGGACAGGCTTCCCGCATATCCGGCGTGTCTCCGGCGGATATCTCTGTGCTTTTGGTGTATTTGGAAAGTCGGAAAAATACTGTTGCAGTTTCTGATGCAGCAGAAAAATAAAGAAAGGATAACAGGTGTTATTTTGATACGGCGCAATCTCTCTCAATTTCAAAAAGATCTGGATGCGCTTTCCATTACCTTATCGGAAAAACAGGTGGAACAGTTTTTGGATTACTATGCGCTTTTGATCGAAAAAAATAAAGTGATGAACCTGACGGCGATCACGGAATTTGACGAGGCGTTGAAAAAACATTTTATCGACAGCCTTTCTCTGGTGAAAGCGTTTGATCTAAGCGGGGAACTTTCTTTGCTTGACGTGGGAACCGGAGCGGGGTTTCCGGGCATTCCCTTAAAGATCGCTTTTCCGAATCTTAAGGTGACGCTTTTAGATTCCTTACAGAAACGGGTCGGTTTTTTGCAGGAAGTCATAGAGGCGCTTTCTCTTAAGGAGACGGAGGCGCTTCATGGCAGAGCGGAGGATTTTGCAAAGCTCGGGCTTTTGCGGGAACATTTCGACCTCTGCGTTTCGCGGGCGGTGGCGAATCTCTCTACCCTCTCGGAATATTGTCTTCCCTATGTAAAGGTTGGGGGATGTTTTGTCTCTTATAAGGCGGACGATGCAGAGGTGGAGCAGGCGGGTCATGCTATCGAAGTGTTGGGGGGAAGACTGCGGGAACAGAAAACTTTTCTGCTGCCTTTTTCTGATATCAACAGAACTCTCATCGTGATAGAAAAATGCCGTCCGACCCCGCATCAATATCCCAGGAAAGCCGGAACGGCAAATAAGAAACCTTTATAAAAACATCCGAAGCTGATTTAAGATTTCGTCTGGCGCTTCCAGCTGCGGCAGATGTTTTGTATCGGGAATATAGCAGTCCTCGATGGCAGGATTGTAATATTTGTAATTTTCAATGGTGGTACGAATATCCTTTTCTTTTTCCCCGCCGATCATCAGGATGCTGTTATCGATTTTTTTCAGTTCATTGACGATACTCATGTTCATGTATTTTCCCACATAACTGGCAAAAGCATATTTTGCATGATAGTCATCTAAGTGGGCGGCTTCCAGATAATTGTAAATATATTTTTCCTTGACTTCCCCGCGGTCGTAGAAATAGGTTTTCCAGAAATCTTTTTCGATACTCGTCCTGTTGGAAAGCAGATGATAAACAAACGTGCCGAGTATCGGCGTCTCAATCAAAAGCTTAAACAGATTGGTCTGTCTGGAAGGAATCTGATTTTGCAAAAACAGGTTCTGCGGATTGATACAGACAATCTTATTAAAATGATCCGGATTATTGTGGCATGCCATCATGACAAACGGAACGGATTCTCCTGTCACCACAACAGAAGCTTTTTTACCGATCACCGACTTGATAAAATCTGTGACAAGCTGCTCGTAGAGATTATTGGTGTAAGTCATCGGCGGTTTGTCGGATTTTCCATAACCTAACAGATCCAGAGAATAGACAGCGTGCTTCTCTGTCAGATTATTGATGAGGCGGTGATATTCGTAACTCGAACTTCCCACCGTCAAGTCGTGAATGAAAAGAAGAGGGCTGCCGCTTCCCTTTCTCTGATATCGTATTTTTCCGAAACGCCACTCATAATAAAAATTTTCGGAGGTGTCTAAAAGATTTTTGACCGTACTGAGAGAAGTATGTAACCGATTGATTCCGTGGATCGCTGCAATGGAAGTGCCTGTCAGCATGACGGCGGTGGTGAGTTTTTTATTCATATTTTTTCTCCAATCTATTGTTACTGGTTTCATTCTACCATTTTTTATGATTCTTTACCAGAATATTCTTTTCTTCTATCTCATTTTAGGTTAAGATAGCATATAAGGAGATTATTTCTGTTGGGGGTGTTTATGGCAAAAAGGAAAAGTGCGGAAGCGGACTATCCGGCGTTTCACATGAAACAATTTTCTGCATTGGATGTGCAGGAAAAGGAACGCCAACGGATCGCGAGGGATCTGCATGACAGTTCCCTGCAAAATCTGACACATCTGGTACATAAGGTGGAATTGACGTCCCTCTATATGGATCAGGATCCCATCAAGGCAAAACTGGAACTTGCTACGATAGAATCCGGTCTGCGCAAAGTGATTGATGATATTCGTAACAGGATCTATGATCTGCGTCCGATGACTTTTGATGATCTGGGCTTGCGGGAGGCGCTTTTTAATATTTTTTCTGTGATGAACCAGGATGGCAGGTTTGAGATTCATGCGGATATTGATGAGATCGAGGATGATTTTTCGGAGGAAGAAAAAAATTTTTATTTGATCATGATCTATCACATTATCAAGGAATGTGTGCAGAATGCAATCAAGCACTCCGGCGGAAATCAGATTGAGGTCAGCTTAAAGAAAACAGAGAGCGATTATCGGATCCGAGTCAAAGATAACGGAACAGGGTTTGACGTGAAAGAGGCTGCGAAAAAGGGAAAGCATTTTGGTCTGCTGGTTGTGCAGGAGAGAGTTTTCCTGCTCGGCGGCGAGATGCGGATTGATACGCAGAGCGGAACAACAGTTGAAATCAATATTATAAAAAAATAAGGGTCATTCACAAAAAACAGAAAGGGAAGAGGTGACAGGATGAGTATTCGTGTTATGATCGCGGACGATCATAGTTTGATCAGGGAGGGGCTGAGACAATTATTGGAGTTCGACGGGAGCATTGAAGTAGTGGGGGAGGCTGCCAACGGTGTTGAGTGTCTGGAACATATCGAAAAGTATGATCCGGAAGTTTTGCTTTTGGATATCAATATGCCGGAAATGAATGGAATCGAAGTTTTGAAAAAAATGAAAGAAGACAAGTCTCCGGTCAAAGTTTTGATTTTGACAGTTCACAGCGAATTGGAATATTTGATGAATGCGGTGGACATTGGCGTAGAAGGTTATATTATGAAAGACTCGGAATCGTCAGAATTGAAAAAGGCGATCAGGGCAGTACAGGATGGCGAAAATTACATACAGTCCAGTTTGATTCCGGCGTTGAATCATCAGTTGATAAGCCGTGATGAAGATAAGGATAAAGTTGCTATGCTGACGAATCGTGAGTTGGAGGTTTTGGTTCAGGTGGCGAATGGGATGTTTAATAAAGAGATTGCTACAAATTTGAATATCAGTGAGCGGACTGTGAAGAATCATATTTCCAATATCTTTAAGAAGATAGAGGTTTCAGATCGGACGCAGGCGGCGGTGTTTGCGATTAAGAATAATATTATCAAATTGTATTAGAGTGGTTTCGATTGTAAATATAATGTACAAATGTATAACCAGCGCAGACACACGCTTGCGTTTTATTTTAAGTGTAGTGGCGAGCCTGCGAACAGTGCTCGTGAGGATAATTTCGCAGAAATTTTCCTCTGCTAATATCCGTAGGAATTTACCACATTCCAAGCGTAACAGATATATCCATATATCAACGTTAATAAATGAATTAAGAAATATGATTTCTCCGTCGTCGCGCTTTCGCTCCATAAAATGCGTAGCAGGGATTTTGATATTGTAGAATGTACAAATGTATAACCAACGCAGACACGCTTGCGCTCCATTCCAAGCGTAACAGATATATTGTATCATATCAACGTTAATAAATGAATTAAGAAATATGATTTCTCCGTCGTCGCGCGTTTGCTCCATAAAATGCGTAGCAGTACTAAGCTCGGAAGTTGCGTTGCAACTTCAAACCTCGCTAAGTGCTGACGCATTTTAAGGGACTCCTTAAGAAATCATATTCCTTAATTCAAAATATATGTTGTGATGATAATAGATTTATGGATAGGTATGTGAAGCTAATTGATAGAACTTTGGCAAATTGTACAGATAGGATAACTATAAGCAGACCCTTGTAGGACGTTGGTACTTAGTGAGGTTTGAAGTTGCAACGCAACTTCCGAACTTAGTACCATTACGCCCGAAATGGAGCGCAAGCGTGTCTGCGTTGGTTATGCTATCTGTACAATTCGAGTAATAGAAAAAAGAATTAAGAGGCTTGAATGACATCGAATATGAAAGAACTATTATAAATCACTTAATATAAAAAACATCGCAAAAAGGTCAATAGATATTACTCAAATGTTTCACGTGAAACATTTGGAAATAAGTGGAGTATTGACACTAGATAATGTTTCACATGAAACAATTTAACCCAAGATATTGTGATAAAATCCGTGAAACATTCTAAGAATAGACCGTGAAACATTAGAATGCGAGGCAAGGAATGGACGCATTCATCAAAAATATAAATAAACTTCATACAACAGAAATGGGCACGAATCAAATAAAAAGAAACCAAGATTAAAAATAAGGAGGGAGAAAGAGTATGAAGATCGGAATCCTTGGCGCCGGCAGTATCGCGGGCACATTGGCGGAAACGATGAACAAGATGCCGGAGGTAGAATGTTACGGAGTGGCATCCAGAGATCTTGAAAAAGCAAAATCATTTGCAAAAGAGCATGGTTTTGCACACGCATTCGGTTCTTATGAGGGAATGCTTGCAGATGAAGAGATAGAGCTTGTTTATATCGCTACGCCGCATTCGCATCATTATCAGCATATGAGAATGTGTCTGGATGCCGGAAAGCACATCCTTTGCGAGAAAAGTTTTACGGTCAATGCAAAACAGGCGGAGGAGATTTTTCGGATCGCGGAAAAGAAAAAGCTGCTGGTGACGGAAGCGATATGGACGAGATATATGCCGTCGCGGAAGATGATCAACGATCTGCTTGCGGAAAAAGTGATAGGGGAAGTCAGTAAACTGACGGCAAACTTAAATTATCCGCTCTGCGATAAGGAACGGATCGTGAAACCGGAATTGGCAGGCGGCGCTCTTTTGGATGTCGGTATCTATCCACTGAATTTTGCGTATATGCACTTTGGAGACGGCGTGAATAAAATGATATCGGCAGCGCAGCTTACGGATGCCGGAGTAGACGGCGAGAATGCGATGGTCTTTTTATATGAGGACGGCAGGATGGCAGTCTTAAATTCGGGGATTCATGGAAAATCCGACAGTCAGGGTGTGTTCTACGGTTCAGTCGGCTGCATGGTCGTAGAGAATATCAATAATCCGGAACAGATCAGGATTTATGACAGGGATCGGAATTTGCTCCGCGAAGTGGATGTACCGGAACAGATCAGCGGTTACGAATATGAGATTACAGAAACGATTGCCTGTATCAAAGAGGGAAAACTGGAATGTCCGTCTATGCCTCACAGCGAAACGATCAGAATGATGCGGATCATGGATTCGCTGCGGTCAGAGTGGGGTGTCCGCTATCCGGAAACGATAGAAAAACTGATGCCATAGATTTACCATAGAATAGCAGAAAAAAAAGATAGCTTATCATGTGGATTAGTGATATAATCGTAAACGGACATCAAAATACGAAAAAGGTAAGGTAAAACATGGGAAGAATCATTGCGATTGCCAATCAGAAAGGCGGCGTCGGCAAGACAACGACAGCGATCAATCTGTCGGCCTCTTTGGCAGTAAAGGGAAAAAAGGTACTGGTGATCGATGCGGATCCGCAGGGAAATACGACCAGCGGTTTTGGCGTGGAGAAGAATGAACTGGAAAATACGATCTACGAATTGTTCTTAAGCGAGTGTTCGATCAACGAATGTATTCTGGCGGACGTGATACCAGGCGTCTCCATCATTCCGTCGAATGTAAATCTGGCGGCAACGGAGATTGAATTGATCGGCGTCGATAAAAAGGAATTTATCTTAAAGAATGAGATCGACTGGGTGAAGGACAAGTATGACTTTATCATGATCGACTGTCCGCCGTCTCTCAATCTTTTGACGATCAATTCCATGACCACAGCGGATACGGTGCTGGTTCCGATCCAGTGTGAATATTATGCGCTGGAGGGTTTGAGTCAGTTAATACATACTGTCAATCTTGTAAAAGAGAGGCTGAATCCGGAGCTGGATATGGAGGGTGTGGTCTTTACCATGTATGATTCCCGCACGAATCTTTCCATGCAGGTGGTGGAGAATGTCAAGGACCATTTGAAGCAGAAAGTATACAACACATTGATTCCCAGAAACATCAGGCTCGCGGAGGCGCCGAGTTACGGAATGCCTATTCATATGTATGATCCAAAGTCTGCGGGGGCGGAAGCGTATATGCAGCTTGCAGATGAAGTGATCGCGAGATGAAAGTGAGATTAGATTGAAAAATCATGCTGAAGCACTGATTTTTCAATCGCGAGTTTGTGTCAGAGCCACAAACTCGGAATCGCAGTCGAGAATCGAAGTATTTCTGCGAAAAACTTCTGAAATTCTCGACGCGTGTCATCGCAGTAAACTGCTCTGACATGGAGGTTAGTATGGCTGGAAAAACAGCAAGAGGATTAGGAAAGGGATTGGATTCTCTGATCCCGGTAGCAGTAACGCAGACAGAGGCGAAAGCGGCGGACGAAAAAAGAGAGGACGGCGCGCAGGGCACTTATGTCAAAATCACAAAGGTGGAGCCGAACAGAGAGCAGCCCCGAAAAAATTTTGACGAGGATGCCTTGCAGGAGCTGGCGGATTCCATTAAACAGTACGGGATCGTAGAACCCCTTATTGTGCAGGACAGAAAGACGCATTATGAGATCATCGCCGGAGAACGGCGCTGGCGGGCAGCAAAGCTGGCAGGCTTAAAAGAAGTGCCGGTCATCGTCCGCAATTATACGGAGCAGGAGATCGTGGAGATCTCCCTGATCGAGAATATCCAGAGGGAGGACTTGAATCCGATCGAGGAAGCGCAGGCTTACAAGAGACTGCTCACGGAATTCAATCTCAAGCAGGACGAGGTGGCGGAGCGGGTCTCCAAGAGCAGGACTGCGGTGACAAATTCCATGCGGCTGTTGAAACTCTGCGATGAAGTACAGCAGATGATCATTGATGATATGATTACGACAGGACACGCGAGAGCCCTGATCTCCATTGAAGACGCGGAACAGCAGTATACGATAGCGCAGAGAGTATTTGACGAAAAACTGAGCGTTCGCGATGTGGAGAAGCTGGTCAAAGATTTGAATAAGCCGGCGAAAGAAAAGAAAGAGCCGGTGACAGACAAAGCGCTCGAAGCCGTCTATCAGGATCTGGAAGAAAAGTTGAAACAGTCGCTTGGCACCAAAGTGGCGATCACTTCCAAAGGGGCGGGCGCCGGAAAGCTGGAAATTGAATTTTACACGCACGACGATCTGGAGAAACTTACGGATTTATTGACCGGCAGATAAAAGAGGATAAGGACAAATGAGTTATCAATTACTGGAAGATATGGGACTTGGCGGCATAGATCTGACCTATGTATTCATCGGTCTGGCAGCGGCGGTACTCTTTCTGCTCGTTCTGGTGATCGTACTGCTCGTACGGTTTAGCAGATTGTCGAAGCGGTATCAGAAGTTTATGGGCGGCAAAAATGCGAAGAGTCTGGAAAAAGATATCATGGGACTTTACGAGGACAATAAGCTGATCAAGGCGTCTATGGACAAGAACCGAAAGGATATCGAGAACCTGTACCGAAAATTCGAGGGCGCATTCCAGAAGATGGGGATCGTAAAGTACGATGCTTTCAATCAGATGGGCGGGCAGCTCAGTTTTTCGCTGGCGCTGTTAGATGAAAATGACAATGGTTTTATCATCAATTCCGTTCACAGCGCGGAGGGCTGCTATTCTTATACAAAGGAGATTAAAGCCGGACTGTGCGATATCGCCTTGGGGGATGAAGAAAAAAAGGCGCTTGATATGGCGATGGATTTGTGATCGGAAATGAAAGGGTACGATAGTAAGGGGAGGCCTGTAAATGAGATTGTGTAAGGTTGACAATCTGACAGGGACAGAAGTTTTGGCGAAAGACGCCATGACAACGGAATACACGATTCTGCTTTCGGCAGGAACACAGCTGAAACCGGAATATATTGAAAAGTTGAAAGAACTGCATATCCGGGACGTCTATGTAAAAGAGGAAATGCCGGATACGAAGCAGGTTGCGATCCTGAAAGAGGATGTGGAAGCGGGCTTTAAGTCCAAAGTGAAGAATATTCTGGAAAAACATACCTACAGCCACAATGAAAGGCTGATGGAACTTGCGCAGACGGCGGATACCATTATCACGAATATTCTGGAAGAGGAAGAAGTCGTGGAGAAAATCTACGACATTAAGGAGAGAAGTTCCGATCTTTATGAGCATTCGATCAGCCTTTGCAGTCTGGCGACGCTGGTTGCGCTTCGGATGGGGCTTTCGCAGGAGACAGTACATGACATAGGTGTCAGCAGTCTGCTCCATGATCTGGGACTGCGCTATCTGGATATTCCTTATGAGAACCGAAATCCGGATCAACTTTCGGAGATGGAATATGCAGAATATAAGAAACATCCAATATATGGATACACGACGCTTCGTGACGAAAATTGGATATCCGAAACCGTAAAAAATATGATATTATATCACCATGAACGGCTGGACGGTTCAGGTTATCCGTTAAAGACTACGGATATACCGATAGAGTGCCGTATCATTCAGATCTGTGAGGCTTTTGACGAAATGATCTGCGGGATCGGCTGCGAGCGGTCGAAGGTTTTTGAAGCGGTCCGTTATCTGCGGGAGAACAGGGATATTAAATTTGACGGCAGAATTGTCGATATTCTTTTAGAATTTACTGCCGTATATCCTGCCGGAACGGTCGTCAGGACAAATGAAGGCGAGACGGGCATCGTGCTCTACCAGAACAGACAGGTTCCGGACAGGCCGGTGATCCGCATCACCAGGGACCGAAACGGGACAGCGGTGGATATGATAAAAGATATGACGGAATATAGCGATCTGTACATTGAAGGCGTAGAAGAATAGACGGCTTGAAATGATTCGAATCAGTAAAGAAAGAGGAAGGACAGCATGATCGACATTAAATTTTTGCGGGAGAATCCCGAAGCGGTAAAGGAAAATATCAGAAAGAAATTTCAGGAACAGAAACTTCCGCTCGTGGATGAAGTGATCGCACTGGATGCGGAAGTCAGGGCAGCCCAGCAGGAAGCGGATGAGATCCGCGCAAAGAGAAATAAGATATCCAAAGAGATCGGCGGGTTGATGGCGCAGGGAAAGAAAGAGGAAGCCGAGGCGAAGAAAGCCGAAGTGGCAGCAGGCGCCGCCAGACTCTCTGAGCTGGAAGCAAAGGAAAACGATCTGCGCGAGAAGATCAAAAAAGATATGATGACGATTCCCAATATCATTGATTCTTCCGTCCCGATCGGCAAAGGCGATACGGAAAATGTAGAGATTCAGAAGTACGGCGAACCGATCGTTCCCGATTTTGAGATTCCTTATCACACGGAGATCATGGAGCGGTTTCACGGCATTGATATGGACGCCGCCGGACGTGTGGCGGGAAACGGTTTCTATTATCTGATGGGCGATATCGCGAGACTGCACTCCGCAGTCATTGCATACGCCAGAGATTTTATGATCGGCAGGGGCTTTACTTACTGTGTGCCGCCTTTTATGATCCGGAGCGCGGTGGTGGACGGCGTTATGAGCTTTGCCGAGATGGACGCCATGATGTATAAGATAGAGGGGGAAGACCTTTATCTGATCGGAACTTCCGAGCATTCCATGATCGGTAAATTCATCGACACCATCATTCCGGAAGAAGAGTTACCGCACACCCTGACCAGCTATTCCCCCTGCTTCCGCAAGGAAAAGGGCGCGCACGGCATCGAGGAGAGAGGCGTGTACCGCATCCACCAGTTTGAAAAGCAGGAGATGATCGTAGTCTGCAAACCTGAGGAATCGCCCATGTGGTTTGATAAGCTGTGGCAGAATACGGTAGACTTGTTCCGTTCTATGGATATTCCGGTCAGGACGATCGAGTGCTGCTCCGGCGATCTGGCGGATCTGAAAGTAAAATCTTACGATGTGGAGGCATGGTCCCCCAGACAGAAGAAATATTTTGAAGTCGGCAGCTGTTCCAATCTGGGAGACGCACAGGCGAGAAGACTCCGCATCCGCGTGAACGGAGCGGAAGGCAAGTATTTTGCGCATACCTTGAATAATACCGTGGTGGCGCCGCCCAGAATGTTGATCGCCTTTTTGGAGAACAACCTACAGGCGGACGGTTCCGTGCGGATTCCCGAAGTGCTGCGGCCTTATATGGGCGGCATGACGGAGATCAGATAGGATTCATGATATATGATATTGACGGGAGGTGAGATCTTTGCATAAATATATGCGGGCAATTGGATTTAGCGGCTTAAGCGACAGGCGGGAGGAGCAGCGTCTGGTCACGGATGTGATCATGAACGCAAAATACCGCTCTTATACTTCCAACAGCGAAAACACCATACTTGCGGAATTTTGCGAAGATTTCGCGCCCGGTATGGGAATTGCCGTCTGCGGGGAATTTGACGCGGACGAGAAGTTTACCTACGATTATTTTTACCCCTATCTGCGCGGTACGGGAATCAGCTCCTGCGAGGATGTTTCCGTGGAACGCCATGCGGACAAGGAATCTTATGCGGGCGTCTGCGACGATATCAAAGTGGGCGTCAGCCTGGTGTTTTATCTGCAAAACATTGTTCCTTATGTGAAAGCACAGAGTGCCAATATGCTCCCGATCACGGGTACAACTTTGACATTGTCAGGATTGTCGATTGGTGGTAATATTATATTACCGATCGGAAAAGACGAGAGCGAGAGACAGAGAAGTCAAAAAGTCGCTACCAGCCGCAATAAACTGATCGCGGCGGCCCGTTTGGGGGATGAAGATGCGATCGAGAGTCTGACGCTGGAGGATATGGATATCTATTCCACGATCTCCAAAAAAATCCTCACGGAAGATGTTTTCAGTCTGGTGGATACCTATTTTATGCCTTACGGCGTGGAGTGTGACCAATATTCCGTGCTGGGAGAGATTATGGACATTTCCCTGCGGGTCAACCGCATTACCGGGGAAGAGATCTATGTCATGCACTTAAGTTGTAACGATCTGGAGTTTGATGTTTGTATCAACAAGCAGGATCTGTACGGAGAGCCGCAGATCGGCCGCCGATTCAAGGGGGTCATTTGGATGCAGGGATATATCAATTATCCCTTATAAAGATCAGTTCCCTTAGTTAAATGGATATAACAGGAGCCTCCTAAGCCCCAGTTGTGAGTTCGATTCTCGCAGGGAACGCTGAAAAAGCCGTAGATGCAGGGATTTTGCATTTACGGCTTTTTCATTTGTTTCCGTTCTCAGATCTAAAGATCAAAATCGTGAAAATCAATATGCAGGGAAGACTGTCTCTTCCGCTTGCGTTTCACACGGTTCTCTCTGCGTCTGGCGGCTCTGCTGTTCACAATGACGGCGTGTATCATCAGCAGCGTGATGAGGACGGCGGCAATGATCAGGATGATGAGTAGCACCTTTTTGATGTTGATAAAGACTGTGTCCTGAGCAGGCTCCTTTTCCGCAGCAGGCTCCACTTTTTCCACACTGACGTCGGCAGCGGTCATGTTTGTGTCAAATTCATATCCGGCGGCGCTGTCGGCGGCAAGATTTAAATACGCTTTCCCCACATACATATCGTGGTAGGTATATTCGATCTCCGCGATCCGATTTTCTTCCGATTCGTTATAGTTGATCGTCGAATCAAGGTCCTGAAACGTGGTCGTGTTGGGAATGATGACATAGCTTTCCGTATCCAGAGTAAGCAGCGGTTTGGAGCTGCCGAACACATCGTTGCCGATCCGCAGAAAACCTGTAGATTCCACATTATACTTTTGTTCATTCTCGGATACGTTGAGTACCTGAAAATTCTGAAAACCATAGTCAAGAAGTTCCACGGTATCAGAAAACTGATTCGGGGATTCTTCCTTAAAAACAACACAGATCAGTTTCATGCCGTTTCGTTCCGCGCAGGTCACGAGCGTCTGACGGGAATCGCTCGTAAAACCGGTCTTTCCGCCCAGAATACCGTCATAAGGAATATCGCCGTTGATCAGTTGATGCTTGTTGTTCTTGTAAAAGTCATCCGGCTGAGTGGCGGTAGCTTCAAAGTGATAGCGGGCTGTGTTGCTGATCTTGCAGAGCATTTCGTTTTGAAAGAAAAGGCTGGAGATCAGGGCAAGGTCGTAGGCGCTGGTGTAATGTTCGGGGTCGTGAAGACCGTTGGTATTGACAAAATGCGTGTCCGTACAGCCGATTTCTTTTGCCCGCAGATTCATCAGATCGACAAATTCATCGATAGAGCCGGAGATATACTCGGCGGCGGCGTTGGCGGCTTCGTTGGCGGAGGCTACCATGATGCCGTAGAGGCATTCTTCCAGGGAGAGGGATTCGCCCTCGTCCATGCCCATATTAGAACCGTCGGAAGGCACGCTGAAAACGGCGTCGTGGCTGAATTCCACGGTATCGTCCAGATTTCCCCGTTCCACGGCGAGCAGACAGGTCATGATCTTGGTCGTGCTGGCGGGGTAAAGGCGCTCGTGGATATTTTTTGCGTAAAGAATCACGCCGGTGTTGGCGTCCATGAGGATAGCGGCTTCGGCGCCGATCTGGGGACCGTTTGGCCAATTGTCGATCTCATTGGATTGTACGGGAAGCGACTTGCGGGCTTCTGCCATTTCCTGTAACTCTTCCGCGGAAGCCGCCTGCGCGGTGAGAGAACTGCCGTAAAAGGAGCCGAAAGCCAGCGAGAGCGCAAGAAATAATGCCGCGCCCCGTGATTTTTTTATCTGGAAAAGGGTATTACTTGACGAAAGCATATTACAAAACCTCTCTGCCATATCATATACATACTTATCATACACTATTTTGAGGAAAAACAGTAGTGTATTCACAAAAAATACAAAATATGGTACAATCGTCACAGAATTATAAAAGAAAGGCAGATTGAGAAATGCGGCTGCGAAACGTGACGGGTTCCAGGGAAGTGATTGCGGATTGTCCGCTTGTGATACAGGAACTGCAGGAGAAAAAAGGACGCTGGCGGGAGGTCTTCGGAAATGACCATCCCATCCGCATTGAGATCGGCATGGGGAAGGGACGTTTTATCATGGATCTGGCGAGGGAGAATCCCGACGTCAATTATCTGGGGATCGAAAAATATTCCAGCGTGCTGATCCGCGGGATCCAGAAGCTGGAGGCGGAGCCGCTGCCGAATCTCTATTTTATCCGCATGGAGGCGGAGGAGATCACGTCGGTTTTTGCGAAAGGTGAAGTAGACCGCATTTATCTGAATTTTTCCGATCCCTGGCCGAAAGACAGGCATGCAAAAAGAAGACTTCCTTCGCGTGAATTTTTGCGGCGGTATGATGAGATACTAAAAGCGGACGGTGTGATCGAGTTTAAGACGGACAATAGGGATTTGTTTCAGTTTGCGCTGGGAGAACTTGCGCCGGCGGGATGGAAACTTTTACAGATGACGGAAGATCTGCACCATGACGCGCAGATGATGCAGGGCAATGTCATGACGGAGTATGAGGAGCGGTTTTCCTCGAGAGGAAATCCGATCTATAAATATGTGATCAAACGAGACAAAAAGGAGGAAAAAGATGGAGTACAGATTTACAACCGAAAATTTTGAAACGGAAGTCTTACAGTCGGAAATCCCCGTGCTGGTGGATTTTTATGCGGAATGGTGCGGTCCCTGTAAGATGATGGCGCCGATTATCGAGCAGCTTGCCGAGAAGTATGACGGCAAAGTAAAGGTCGGCAAGTGCGATGTTGACGAGGAGGACGGTATCGCCAGAACCTACCGCATCATGAACATCCCCAATATGAAGATCTTTGTGAAAGGGGAGGCTGTCGGCAATATCGTCGGAGCCGTAGGGCAGGACGAAATAGAGGCGGAGCTTGCGAAAGTTCTATAAAAAATCGTCGCGCATGCGTCCGCTATAGGATAAACAACAGTATGACAGCGATCAAAAAAACAATCAGCAGGACCATGACGGCGTAGGCAATCCTGCGTTTTACGGGTGATGGGCGCGTTTCGTCTCTCTTATGCTCATAGTTTGTAAACTGCGCACTGAGAGCGGCGTTGCGCATCGGGTCGCGGTTTGGGTCAAATGTACCAAAAGCTCCCATATTATGCTCTCCTTTCCTTTATTGCGTCATCTCTGTTATATAAAAATTTCAGAACGATCGGCGTTGCGATGGAGGAGCACAGGATCAGCAGAATCACAGCCATAAAATAGTCGGCGGTCAGAAGACCTGCGGACAGCCCTTTCTGCGCCACGATCAGCGCCACTTCGCCGCGCGTCATCATGCCGACGCCGATCTTTAGGGAGTCGGAAAAAGAATAGCGGCAGAGCTTGGCGACCAGACCGCAGCCGATGATTTTTGCGAGCAACGCAACGACTACAAAACATAGACAAAAGGCGAGCAGCGTGGCATTCATGGCGTTAAAGTCCGTTTTTAAGCCGATGCTGGCAAAAAACAGCGGGCCGAACAGCATATAGGAACTCACGTCCACCTTGCGTTCTATGTAGGTGTTGTCGCTTAAGTTACAGAGCACGATGCCGGCGATATACGCGCCCGTGATATCCGCGATGCCGAAATACTTTTCCGCCACATAGGAAAGACCGAAGCAGAAAGCAAGCGCCACGATGGGGATCCGCCTTGTATGCGGATAGCGTTCGTCCAAAACCAGAAATACCTTGAACAGGACAAAACCGCCCGCTATTGCAATGATAAAGAAAACGATCGTTTTTAAGATGACCATGCCGGGATGGGAATCCGGAGACTTAAAGCCGATGACAAACGTAAGCACGATGATGCCGATCACGTCGTCTATGATGGCGGCGCTCACGATCGTTGTGCCGACCTTGCCTTTGATCTTACCCAGTTCCTGCAAGGAAGCGACCGTGATGCTCACGCTGGTGGCGGTCATGATCGTGCCGATAAAGACTGCCCGGTAAAAGGCTTCGCTGCCCCAGGGTGCGAAGCCGTAAAAGCCCATATACAGCAAAGAGCCGAGTATCAGTGGAATAAATACGCCTGCGCAGGCGATCAAAAGAGCGACAGGTCCGGTTTTTACCAATTCTTTTAAATCCGTTTCCAGCCCTACTTCAAACATCAAAAGGACGACGCCGATCTCCGCCATCTGTGTGATAAAATCGGAGGGAACGACTAAATTTAACAGACACGGACCGATCAGAAGTCCCGCCACGATCTGTCCGACCACCTGAGGCGCTTTGCATTTCCTTGCCAGTACGCCGAAAAATTTTGCGGCAAAAATAATGATTGCCAGATCCCGTAACACTTCATAGGCTTCCATAACAAACCTCCCCACAAAAATTTGCTACATAAGAATACACCTTTTATGAGGAAAAAACAAGAGAAATGAAAATCACTTTCGAAAAAAGGCAAAATCGCCCGACGTCATGGAAATACCCGCTCCGGTGTTGGGATGAGTGGCGCACCAGGCGCCGTCCGCGATAAACAAAAGCAGCAGCAGAAGACAGCAGGCAGTCCGCCATTTTTGCGGGATCCGCCCGTACAGCTTTTCAAAAAAGGGAAGGAGCAGACAGACCAGAGCCGTTCCGCCGAGCCCGAAGAACACCGCGCCCAGCAGACAGACCCGTCCGTTCAGATTCAGAAAATGACCGCTGTAATCCCACCAGCGGACGCCCCACCTGCGCTCCAGAAAAAGGCTGGTCAGATATTCCAGAACCGTACAGAGAAGCAGGGACAGGACAAACACAAGGAAAGGCTTTTTTCTCAGGCGAAAGAGCAGTATGCAGAGCAAGAGCCCTCCGACGCCGTAGATCGGAAGGTAAGGCCCCTCATAGACGCCCCGATTGACAAAGGCGTGTTTTGTAAATAGGAATAAAATGACTTCCCACGCCCAGCCCGCAAAGGCGGTGAGGAAGAATAATAATACATAAAAGTCGAATCCGTGCGAGGATATTTTTTTCTCCATGCTATCAGAGTGTCCGATTTTTGGGGGATTATGCGTGGGGCGGTAGATGCTTGAAATAGCAACTAAAAATAGTTGCATATTTCTATGGGCAGTAGTAGAATATAAGAAAAGGGGAGTTTACTATGGGTAAAAAAGATAAATTGATAAAAAGACTTCTGAAAAAACCAAGGGACTTTACTTTTGAAGAAATGGAATCTTAAAAAGGTATGTATTAGATCAGGTCATAGAGAAATTAAGAAAGGATGGTTTGCTATGAGTAGTTTGTTATCTTATAAAAATTATAATGGCACAGTGGAGTATTCAAAAGAAGATAACTGCCTTTACGGAAAGGTAGTCGGAATCAAATCTTTATTATCTTATGAAGGAGATTCCGTTCGGGAATTGGAGCAGGATTTCCGAAACGTGATCGATGAATATTTGTCTGATTGCGAGGGGCGCAATGTAGAGCCTGAACAGGCATATAAAGGAACGTTTAACATCAGAATCAGTCCTGAACTTCATCGAAATATCGCTGTTTATGCGATGGAACACGGAAAAAGTTTGAATGCGGCGGTGGAAGAAGCCATAGGAAATATGGTCAGATAACTGTCAGACCGCGTTATTTGTAATATCAAATTTCAGATAATAAATGCCTGACTTGAAGTGCATTTTCCCTTTTTACCAAAATTTTGTAAAAATCCTTCACATTGCCGTCTCTGCACAAAGCGGGACCCGTATTACCCAAAAGCCTTAAATGATGATTGATGATGTCTGTTTTATATGGAATTTCGCGCTCATTCAACAGATTCTTGGCAATAAAGAATTTTTCCATTTCAGAAGTACAGTATACTTCCAGCCAATTATAAAATAACACGGCGCTGCCCCTCCTTAAAGTTCAAAAAACACCGGATCTTTCATGACCCGGTGTTTTCCAGTCGAAGCGACAGGATTTGAACCTGCGACCTCTGCGTCCCGAACGCAGCGCTCTACCAAACTGAGCCACGCTTCGATATCCAGCGATTCTTTATGAACAACTATGATAATACAACATTTTTAAGGGTATTGTCAATGTTTCTGAAAGAATTAGATTGAAAAATCACACTTATCCTATTTCCTTGCGGTCTGTTTTCGAATATAATACAAGATGAGTACAAACAAATTACAGACAAGGAGAATACTGATGGCGGATTTGAAGCTGATAAAGAATTTTACGGTCGGCGAGGGGTTTTTCGGCCGCTACGAAAAACTGGTGAAAGATGTGGTGCTCCCCTATCAGGAGCGGGCGCTGAACGATCAGATCGAGGGCGCGGAAAAGAGCCACTGTATCGAAAACTTCCGCATGGCGGCGAAAAAGTTAAAGACCGGAAGCTGTGACGGAGAATTTTACGGTATGGTGTTTCAGGACAGCGACGTGGCGAAATGGCTGGAGGGCGCGGCTTATTCTCTGGCGCAGAATCCCGATGCGGCGCTGGAAAAGCGGTGCGACGAAATCATTGACTTAATCGGTCAAGCACAGCATGAGGACGGTTATCTCAATACATATTTTACGGTCAAAGCGCCGGAGAAGCGGTGGACGAATCTGCACGAGGCGCACGAGCTTTACTGTGCGGGGCATATGATCGAGGCGGCGGTGGCTTATGCGGAGTGCACGGGAAAGACGAGGCTGTTGGAGATCATGTGCGGCATGGCGGATCACATTTACCGTCATTTTATCGAAGAGGGAGCGGCGGGGTATCCCGGGCATCCCGAGATCGAACTTGCCCTGATGCGGCTCTACCGCTGCACCAAGAATGAAAAGTATAAGGAACTTGCCCTGCACTTTATTAACGTGCGCGGCGTCGATTCGGATTATTATAAGAAAGAAATGGAAAAAGATTCCTGGCGCGTCTGGGGCAATAATCCCGAGGATAAGGAGTATGCGCAGTATCATGCGCCGGTGCGGCAGCAGGACAAGGCGGTGGGACATGCCGTGCGCGCAGTCTACCTTTATACGGGCATGGCGGATGCAGCCGCGGAGACGAAAGATCAGGAGCTTGCGGCGGCATGTAAGACGCTCTGGAACAACATCACGCAGCACAGGATGTATGTCACGGGCGCGATCGGTTCCGCCTATGAGGGGGAGGCGTTTACAAAGGACGACCATCTGCCGAACGACACAGCCTATGCGGAGACCTGCGCGGCGATCGGTCTGATCTTTTTCTCCAATAAGATGCTTTCTCTGGAACGGAACGGAAAGTATGCGGACGTGATGGAGCGGGCGCTTTACAACTGTGTGCTGGCAGGGATGCAGCTCGACGGCACGAAGTTCTTCTATGTCAATCCGCTGGAGGTGCTGCCCGGCATATCCGGAGAGGCGCAGACGCACAGGCACGCGCTGCCCGTCAGACCCAAGTGGTTCACCTGCGCCTGCTGCCCGCCCAATGTGGCAAGGCTTCTGGGGTCCGTTGCGGAATACGCCTGGCGCATAGAAGAAGACGCGCTGTCTTCCAATCTGTATATTGCAGGCACACTTGACGTAAGCGGTCGTTTTGGCGGAAAGGTGGTCTTAGAGACACAGTATCCGTATGACGGGAAGCTGACTTACCGCTTTGCGCCGCAGGAGGGAAAGAGCAGCATGACCGTGCCGCTTATGATCCGCATTCCCGCGTGGAGCGGACAGACGAAGATTTTCTTAAACGGAAAAGAAACGGACTGCGTGGTCCGGGACGGCTATGCGGATCTGAAAGGAGAATACACGGCGGACGATGTGATCACGGTGGAGCTCGACCTTTCGGTAAAGCGCGTGTATACCAGCAGCCGCGTCTCCGCCAATACGGGCAGGGCAGCCTTACAGAGAGGACCTTTACTTTACTGTGCGGAGGGCATAGATAACGAAAACGATATCCTCTCTTTGAGCCTGAAACGGGACGGCAAGGTGACGGTGGGCGAGTATCTGCCGAATGAGCTGTTCGGGATTCAAAAGTTGTATGCGGAAGGATATCGGGAGACGGTAAACGAAGCGCTTTACAGTTTTGACAGGCAGAAAGCGCAGCCCTGTCAGATCACGTTTGTGCCGTATTATACCTGGGGAAACCGGGGATTGAACCAGATGCGGGTGTGGATCCCGGAGAGGGATTAGGAATAAAGAAAAGGAAACAGGAGGCAGCAGAGCATGGTGAAAAAAGATGAGGCAAAAATTGTAAAAAAGCGAGAAAGGGAGATCGAGCGGCTGCTGAAAAAGCTGACGTTGGATGAGAAGATAACGATGATCCACGGCGCGGCGCTGTTTGCTTCGGGAGGAGTCGAGCGGCTGGGGATTCCCGGGATCGTGTGCGACGACGGACCGATGGGCGTGCGCGCGGAATTTATGAGCGACAGGTGGATCCCTGCGGGAAATCAGGACGATATGGTCTCCTATCTTCCCAGCAACAGCGCGCTCGCTTCCTCATGGAATCCGGAGCTTGCCCGCGAAATGGGACATGTGCTGGGGATGGAGGCAAGAGGGCGCGGCAAGGATGTGATCCTGGCGCCGGGCATCAATATCAAGCGCGACCCCAGATGCGGCAGGAATTTTGAGTATATGAGCGAGGATCCGGCGCTGACGGCGGCGTTGGTGGTGCCTTTTATCAAAGGGGTGCAGGAAAACGATGTAGCGGCCTGCGTCAAGCATTTTTCCGCCAATGTGCAGGAGACGGGGCGCCTGATCGTGGACGAGACCATTGACGAGCGGACGCTCTACGAACTCTATCTGCTCGCATTTAAAGCAGCGGTGCAGGAGGGCCAAAGCTATTCCATCATGGCGGCTTACAATAAGATAAACGGCGAGTACTGCTGCGAGAGCAAGACGCTCTTAGACCGCATTCTGCGGGAGGAATGGGGATATGACGGCGCGGTGATCAGCGATTGGGGCGGCGTGCACAACACAAAAGAAGCGGCGGAATGCTCGATGGATCTGGAGATGTCGATCTTTCCGGATTTTGATAATTATATTCTGGCGAATCCTTTAAAAGAGCTGATTCAGAAAGGCGAAGTGGCGGAGAGCGTGGTGGACGCCAAGGTGAAAAACCTGCTGCGCATGATGTACCGTTTGAAAATGATCGGTCCTGAAAAGGTACACCGCGAGCAGGGCACATATAACGCGCCGTCCAGCCGGGAGGCTATCCTGCGCACGGCGGAGGAATCCATGATCCTGTTAAAAAATGAGAACCGCACGCTTCCTCTGGATGCGAAAAAGATCAAAAAACTGGCGGTGATCGGCGCAAATGCAGCCAAAGTCCATTCCGACGGCGGCGGCAGCGCGGAGATCAAGGCGCTCTACGAGATCTGCCCGCTGGCGGGTCTTAAGATGTATCTGGGCGGCAATGTGAAAGTGGAGTACGCGCCGGGCTACTATGTTCCCCCGAAGCCTAAGACTTTTGAGACGAACTGGCAGGCTTCGAGTCTGGACGACCTGAAAAATACGACGGTGGGACAGGCGGTGCGGACCGCTCTGGAAGACAATACAGCGGATCACAGGAGAGGTGATGAGGAGCGGCTTGCGCAGATCGAGAAAGAAAAGGCGGAGATTCATGAGAAAAACAAAGTGCTCTTTGAGCAGGCGCTTGCGCTGGCAAAGGAGGCTGATGCGGTTATCTTTGTGGGCGGTTTGAATCACGACTATGACAGCGAGGGATTTGACAGACCCGATCTGAAGCTGCCCTACGAGCAGGATCTTCTGATCGAGGAACTTCTGAAAGTCAGACAGGACGCCGTCATTACGTTTGTGGGCGGCTCGCCCGTGGAAATGCCCTGGCGCGACAGGGCGCAGGCGATCCTGTGGAGTTACTATGCGGGGATGGAGACAGGAAACGCGTTTGCAAAGATTCTTTTCGGCGAGGTAAATCCGTCCGCAAAACTGGCGGAAACGTTTCCTGAAAAATACGAGGACTCTGCAACGGCAAAGAACGGGCAGTTCGGCATCTGGGAAAAGATCACGCTGGAAGAGGGTCTGTACTGCGGCTACCGTCATTACGACAGGCAGCGGATCAAACCGGCATTCTGCTTCGGGCACGGTCTTTCCTACACCCGGTTCGAGTACAACGATCTGAAATTGAAGGTGGAAAAAGGCAGGGACGTTAAATTGACTGTATCGGTCAAAAACACGGGGAGGCGCACCGGAGCGGAGATCGTGCAGGTATATGTGGCGCCGATCAGCCCGAAGACGGACAGACCGGACAAGGAGTTGAAAGCCTTTGCAAAAGTAAAGCTCTCCGCAGGGCGCACAAAAAAAGTCAATCTGACGTTAAAGCCGGAAGATTTTGCCTATTTTGATACGGATCTGCATGAATTTATCACGGATGCGGGCGACTATGAGATCCTGGTGGGCGCGTCCTGTGAAGATATCAGATTACGGGGCATTGCGACGCTTTCCTGAATATATTTTCCTTTTTGCGTAAATGCTGATGGTAGACGGTTCCACGAAAGATCGTTTCAGACGATCTTTCCGGAACAGTTCGGATCATAGGCAGAAAGGAATGATAAAAATGGATTACAACACATTACCGATCGGTCTGGGGCTGGCATTTGCGGGAAACCGCCCGGCTATGGATCGGTTCGTAGACATGTCGGACGACGAGAAAGAAGAATTTGTGGAGCGCAGCCGCGGCGTGCTCTCGAAAAGAGAGATGGAAGAGCTGGTGGGGTCCCTCGCAAAGGAGGAAGAACCGGATGTTCATCTGGAAGATGTCAACCAGATCTTCAAGGGGCCGAGCATCGGCTGACGGTATTTATTAAGGAAAGGAGATTCCCGTGCGGATACAACTGCCCGAGAAAGTGACAAAGATCATAACGACGCTGGAAGCGGCAGGCTTTGAGGCATACGCGGTGGGCGGCTGTGTCCGGGACTCCATCCTTGGGCGAAAACCCGACGACTGGGACATCACCACCTCGGCAAAACCGCCGGAGATCAAACGCCTTTTTCCGAGAACGGTGGACACGGGGATCAAACACGGCACGGTGACGGTCCTTGTGGAACGGGAAAGTTTTGAGGTGACGACCTATCGGGTCGATGGGAGATACGAGGACGGCAGGCATCCAAACGAAGTGTCTTTTACGGCAAGCCTGCGGGAGGATCTGCGGCGGCGGGATTTCACCATCAACGCGATGGCGTATCACGAGAAAGGCGGATTGGTAGATCTTTACGGCGGTCTCGCCGATCTGGAAAGCGGTGTGATCCGCTGTGTGGGAAAGGCACAGGAGCGGTTTGACGAGGACGCACTGCGGATGCTGCGGGCTGTGCGGTTTTCCGCCCAACTGGGTTTTGCGATCGAGGAGAAGACCGGCGCGGCGATCCGCCTGCTTGCGCCCAACCTGCAAAAGATCAGCGCGGAGCGGATCCAGACGGAACTGGTAAAGCTGGTGACCTCTCCCCATCCCGACTATCTGCGGACAGCTTATGAGCTGGGCATTACGGCGCAGATCCTGCCGGAGTTTGACCTCTGTATGGAAACGCCCCAGAAACATAAGCACCACTGTTACGGCGTGGGCGAACACATTCTGCACTCGATGCTGTTTGTGGAGCCGGATAAAGTGCTGCGCCTGGGAATGCTCTTTCACGACATCGGAAAACCGCAGACGCTGACACAGGATGCGGACGGCACCACCCACTATAAAGGGCATCCCGCCGCAGGGGAAAAAATGACCCGAAAGATCATGCGGCGGCTGAAATTCGACAATGACACCACCGACAAGGTGACAAAACTCGTGCTCTACCACGACTACGATATCGCGCCGAAAGAGGCGTCCGTGCGGCGGGCAATCAATCGTATGGGGGAAGAGATCTTTTCCATGATCTTTACCGTGCGGCGGGCGGACATCGCGGCGCAGAGCGATTATATGCGGGAGGAAAAACTGGAAAAGGTCGCCTACATAGAAAAATTGTATCAGGAGATTTTAAGAAATAAAGATGCGGTCAGCTTAAAAGACCTCGCCGTTACGGGGAGCGATCTGATCGCGGAAGGGATCCCGCCCGGGAGACAGATCGGGGAAATGCTGCAGACGCTTCTGGAACGGGTGCTGGACGACCCGTCGCTGAATGAAAAGGACAAGCTCCTTGCCCTGTGCAGGAGGTTGTAGGTTAGGAAAAGTATTGACAAAAACTGTAATGAATCGCCTCTGTCGGTCATAAGATGTAACAGTCAGAATCAGGCAGGGGGTATTTTTGTGAATGACAGAGCTGTCAGTTTATTTGATCAATATGAGATAGAGGTGCGCCGTACCTGGAAAGGGCGCGGGGCGATCCTGTGCGATTCCGACCGCGGTTTACTTATTATGAAAGAATACGGCGGCCCTGTGGAAAAGATCGCTTTTCAGGAATATCTGCTCTCCCATATTCGGGAAAGCGGCGTTGTCCGTGCGGAAATGCTCGTGCGGACAAAGGAGGATGAGCTGATCGTCAGAGATCAGGACAGGACGGCTTATATCGTAAAGACGTACTGTGAGGGGAAGGAGTGCGACCATAAAAATGCCGCGGAATGCGGTCAGGCTGCGGAAACCCTTGCAAAACTCCACGATGTCTGCGACCTTTCCGGAAGCGCCGTCCTTGCGGAGCAGCCTGTTTATCACATGGGCAGCGAGTACGGAAAGCATAACCGGGAACTAAAAAAAGTCCGCAGATTTTTGCATGAAAAGAGCCAGAAAACCGATTTTGAGATCTATTTGATGAAACATTATGACTATTTTCTGGATATTGCCTTGCAAATTACTGATGAATTGAGTTATTATGCCTATGGGGAGGATTCTTTTTCGTTCCCCGTCGTGTGCCACGGCGACTACCAGTATCATAATATCATACAGACGGAAGAGGGCAGCGTTCTCATCAATTTTGAAAAATGTGTCAGAGACTATCCTGTCAGGGATCTTTATCTGTTTATGAGAAAGCTGTTGGAAAAAAATAACTGGTCGCAGGCACTTGGAGATCTCCTCCTTACAGGCTATAATGGAGTGAGACCGATGGATGAGAGGGATTACAGGCAGCTGTATCTTCGCTTTGCCTATCCGGAGAAGTTCTGGAAGATCGTGAACTTCTATTATAACAGCGGCAAGGCATGGATCCCCGGCAGAAATATGGAGAAGCTGGAAAAACTGTTTGCGCAGGAGAGAGAGAAAAAGCTCTTTTTGAAGAGCCTGTTTCCGTCCTGTGCGCCATAGCAGAAAGGATAAGCAGCATGATGAGGATGCACAGAAGAATGACAAGCGCAGTCGCACCATTGATGATCGCGGCACTTACGTTGACCGGGTGTACCTCGGAGGCCAGCAGTATCGGCATGGCTAAGAATCAGGAAGACCGGGTGGTGGATACGGGCTTTTCCGTTTCCACGGTAGGCAGCTATGACTCCGCCGACACGGCGGTGGTCCTGTCTATAGATGCTGCCAATAAGGCGGTGTCCCTGATCAATATGGATACGGGAAAGCAGTATACCCTTTACTATGACGGCACCACCTATGTAAAAGATAAATACGAGGGTCCTATGACGATCTCCCAGATTAAGGCGGGCGATATCGTGGATGTTGCCTTTCTGAAAGGCAAAAAGAAACTTGCCAGCATCCAGAAGAGCCCGAAAGCCTGGGTGTACGACAACGTCAGCAATTACGATCTGGCAGGGATCAACAGGACGGCAAGCATCGGTTCTCAGACCTATTCTCTGCCTGCGGGCGTGGTCGTCCTGTCGGATGGCCGCCGCATGGGGACGGAAGAAGTGGTGAGTCAGGATGAAGTCACGATCTCCGGGATCGACCACAAGATCTACAGCGTCAATGTGGACAGAGGCCACGGTTATCTGCGGCTGAAAAACGATCAGCCCCTTTTGGGCGGCTGGATCGAGGTGGGAAACCGCGTGATCCGTCAGATCACGGAGGACATGCTCATCACTGTGCCGGAGGGCAGTTATCAGGTCGTGCTCGACAACAACGGCATCGGCTGTGTGAAAGAGATCACGGTGGAGAGAGACAAGGAAGTGCTCCTCGATGTGGGCGATGTGGAGATCGCGGAGGACAAGACCGGCATGATTTTGTTTGAGGTGACACCTGCGAGCGCAAAGATCAGCGTAGACGGAAAGCCTATTGATGCGGGCACGGCGGTGGAACTGCGCTACGGCATTCATCAGGTGGTGGTGGAAGCGAGCGGTTATGACACCCTGACAAAATATATCCAGGTGGGATCGGAACACGCTGCGATCTCCTTTACATTGGAGGAGACCCGTAAATCGAGCAGCAGTTCTGTCAGCGACAATACGACGGAGCGCATTCCCTGGCAGGATACGCTGGATTCCGTAAAACCGAATAGCGTCAGCGCAAACGATCTCTCGACTCTGAGCCAGAATGCACTGACGACCTCCAATACCAATAAGGTATATGTGGATTCGCCCAAAGGCGTGGAAGTGTATCTGGACGGCAATTATGTGGGAATTGCTCCGGTCCGTTTCACAAAATCGCCGGGCAGGCATGAGATCACCCTGAAAAAGACGGGCTATCAGACGAAGAGTTATACGATCTACCTGGAAAACAACAGCAGGGACGAGACTTATTCTTTCTCCAATCTGGAAAAGACGAGCAGTTCCGGCAGCAATTCCGGCAACGGAAATAGCAGCGGAAACAATGACAATCAAAATCCCAGCGGCGCGACGACGGGGACGGCTCCGCTGCCGACGGATACTACATCTGACGGGACGACAGAGACCACATCGGGAACGACGACAGTGACGTCGTCTGGCGAAACGACAACAACGCCGGGCGATAATCAGGGAGAAAGCGGTACGGGCACCGACACAGAAACCGGAGACGGAGGCAGTACAGGCACCGACACGGAAACCGGCGGCGGAGACAGTGCAGGCACCGACACAGAAACCGGCGGCGAAAGCGGTACGGGCGCCGGAACGGAAAACGGGGACGGTACAGACGCAGGCGGGGAAACTGGGACAGGGGATCAGATGACGACGCAGCAGTTTACGATCCGGCAGGAATCCCACCCTATCCGTGACTTCTTTTCATCCTTATTTAAGAGGAAGTGATACATAAGGAGGAATACACTATGGAATATATCATAACTTTTACATGGGATGATGAAGCAGATGTGTGGATAGCAACCAGTAAAGATATTCCGGGACTGGTTCTTGAATCAGGGTCATTTGACGCTCTTTTGGAGCGCACACGTTTTGCGGTTCCAGAACTTCTCGCATTGAATGCGCCGGAGTCTCAGACTTTTTCTCTTACGTTCAAGTCGGAACGCCATGAAAGAGTGATTTTGTAATGGCAGAATATGAAAGAAAAGTAAGACAGATTCTGTCTCAAAACGGATGCACTTTTTATCGGCGGGGAAAAGGCGACCATGACATATGGTATAGTCCGATCAGCCAGCGCCATGTAACAGTTGACACAAAGATAAAGTCGCGGCATACAGCAAATGCGATTATGAAACAGAGCGGAATAGACTACAAGTTTTAAAAAGAAACATACAGAGGAGACCCATATGTCTGAAAAGAAATATACTTACGAAGAATTTCTTGAGATCATTGCCACTCTGCGGGGCGAGAACGGCTGCCCGTGGGACAGAGTGCAGACGCACGAGAGCTTAAAACCCTGTATGATGGAGGAGGCGGCGGAGCTGCTTGCCTCCATCCGCATTTATGACAAGACAGGAAATCCCGAGAATATGATCGAAGAGCTGGGCGACGTCCTGCTCCAGGTGGTCATGCACGCGCAGATCGCCGAGGAGGAGGGTCTCTTTACCATGAAAGACGTGGTGGACGAGGTCAGCCGCAAGATGGTGCGCCGCCATCCTCATGTGTTCGGGACGGGCGAGGCGGATACGCCGGACGAAGTGCTTGTCAACTGGGAGGAGATCAAAAAAGAGGAAAAGAAAGACAAGGAGTGGATCAAATCGCCCTTGCAGGAGATCCCGCAGGAACTCCCGGCATTGACCAGAGCGGTCAAAGTGCTGAAAAAGATAGACAAGCACTACGAGAAAGGGAGCACTTACGCGCAGGACACGGCGGCGATCTGTGAATTGGCGGCGGATTTGCAGAACTGTGTGCCGGGGGAGGATGACGGGAAGCTGCAAACGCTTCTCGGTGATCTTCTTCTGCGCGTCAGCGATGTGGCAAGGATTGCGGGCTTGCCGCAGGAGCAGATCCTGCGCGACAGAGTTGACGATTTAATTGATAAATATGAGTGAATATTCTGACAACGGAGGAAATAGTTTCGGAATACTTAATTTACATAACGACGGAGCAGGAAAGAAACCCGAAAAATGGCGTAAAAATGGCATTTTTTGCTTGACAAGCCGCGTAAAAGAAGCTATAAATATATATAGGTTTCCGAGGGAGACCAGAATCAGATAACTCATTTTAAGAGGAGGAGTTCAAAATGAACAAGACAGAATTAGTTGCAGCAATGGCTGATCAGGCAGGCTTATCTAAGAAAGATGCAGAGAAAGCTCTGAAGGCATTTACGGATGTAGTTGCCGGCGAGCTGAAAAAGGACGGCAAGGTACAGCTGGTTGGTTTCGGTACCTTCGAGGTTTCCAAGAGAGCGGCGAGAGAGGGCAGAAATCCTCAGAGCGGCGCTGTTATGAAGATCGCAGCATCCAAGGCTCCCAAGTTTAAGGCTGGTAAGGCTTTAAAGGATATGCTGAACGCATAATTCGGAACTGAAAAAGAGCGAACGAGGGCTGTATGCAAAGCATACAGCCCTTTTTCCGCAGATAAGCGGCATTTTGAGTCTGCTTATCTGCCAGACAGGAGGAAATATGAGACTGGATAAATATTTGAAAGTATCGCGCCTGATCAAGCGCCGTACCGTGGCAAACGAAGCCTGCGACGCGGGCAGGGTCTTTATCAACGACAAACCCGCCAAAGCCTCCGCCAATGTGAAAGCGGGCGATATCATCACCATTCAGTTCGGAAATAAAGAGGTGAAAGTGGAGGTTCTCGACGTGCAGGAGACGGTGCGCAAGGAGGAGGCAAAGGAACTGTTCCGCTACCTGACGTAGCGAAGACGCGTTCTAAATCAGCGAAAAAGGCATATTTTGGAGAGATCAGACATACATTGAATCAGTACCGTAAACGGGACAGGGACAGGAGGACGTGTATGGAAGATTTAAGCGGCGGCGCAAAGAGACAGCATAAGCTGATGCTCACGGGCAGGAAGAATTGCGCGTTAAGCGGTGTGAACGATGTGCTTTCTTTTGACGTGAACGAGATTCTGCTGGAGACGGAGCAGGGGATGTTGATGATCAAGGGCGCCGAACTGCATGTGAGCCGCCTTTCTCTGGACAAGGGAGAGGTGGACATCGACGGGCGGATCGACAGTTTTACCTACTCGGAGGGCGCAGGTTACGGCACGAAAGGGGAATCCCTGCTTTCGAGACTGTTTAAGTGACGGGATGGAAGGGGTAGGATATGAGCCGGGAGATCGTGCAGGAGCTGACTTTTTTTGCGCATTCCGTTCTTATGGGGCTGGCTGTCACTTTTGTCTATGACTGGATCCGTGTGCTGCGAAAGCTCTTCCGGCACGGTGCGTTTCTGACCTCTCTGGAGGATCTGCTTTTCTGGCTGGCTTGCGGTATCGCCGTCTTCTATATGCTATATCGGGAGAACAACGGGACGCTGCGGTGGTTTGCCATTCTGGGAGCCGCGATCGGGATGATCTTGTATAAAATTTTCGTGCGGAACCATTTTGTAAATATTATGTCAACGTGCTTACACAAGATTATGTGGTTGCTATTTCGTGTCCTACAAATTGTGCTAAAACCGCTCAAACGCCTGTTTTGCGCGGGGAAAACACTTGTTCTACACTTGGCGAAAAGTTTGGAAAAATGTAAAAAAATTGTTAAAAAGCGGTTGACGGTTTGCATAAAAACCCTTAGAATGGTTTTATGTAAACGTTGACGGCGCCAGAGGGGGAACACGCGGGGCATGGCAGGAAAAGCAGCATATCGAAAAAGGCGGCAGAACAGACTGGCCATGCTTTTGGTTACCACGGTGGTGTTGATGATGATGCTCGTGGTCACGGTCAAGAGCGTGGAGCTGCGGGAGAAACGGGCTGTTTATCAGGAGCGGGAGGCGGCTTTGCAGCGGGAGATCGAAGCGGAGGAAGCCAGATCCGCCGAAATAGAAGAATACGGAAAGTATACGCAGACCAAGAAATTCGTGGAGGAAGTCGCGAAAGAGAAACTGGGTCTGGTGTACGAGGGAGAGATTATCTTTAAGGATGAAAAATAGACAGATTTTGGAGAGGTCCGGGATCTGTCTTTGTTTTTTTCATAAATTTCATTTTCCTTTCATATATATGTGTAAGGCGGGTCGTGCGGGCATTTGCGCTTGTCATGGACAGGCTGTCATGCTCCGCAAAAATTGCTTCGAAATGGAGGGAAATATGAAAAAACAGATGCAGCTTAAAAGAGATGACAGGGTGGAGATCATACCGGAATATGGAAAGCAGAAGCTTTTAAGCTGTGCGGAATCGTTTCGGGATCTGGCGGAGCTTTTCGAAAGCGGACAGGAGGACGAAGCGGCGGCGGAGCCTGCGGACAGGCAGGAATATCTCTGCAAAAGGCGGATGCAGGAAAATCAGGGGCTGATTGCAGAGCATTTGAAAGAAATGTCGCATATTCTGGCGGCGGTAGCAAAAGAAACCTGTCGGTGCCACCCGCTGGGGGAACGGCGTTTTCGGCAGATGTCGCTGCTTCTTCGGGAATCAGGTATCCTGCTCCAAAATTATCTGGAACTGGAACATGAGGACGGCAGACGGGAGATCAGCCTTACCATGCGGCAGGCGGGGAAAAGGCGGACCCGTTTTGCGGAGACGGAACATATTTCTGCGGAAGATGTGGCGGATTATCTGTCGGTTGCCATGAACCGCAGGCTGTGTATGGCGAAAAACACGCCGCCGTATCTGACAGAAAACGATAATACTTATTATTTTTTGGAGGAACCGCCCTATCATCTGCTCACCGGCTTTGCAAGGGCGGTCAAAGAGTCGGAAAAAGTATCGGGGGACAGCTATTCTTTCTGCGAGGCGGATACGGGGAGGCTGTTGATCCTCCTCTCGGACGGCGTCGGTTCCGGAGAGGCTGCCCGCAGGGAGTCCGAGCGGGTGATCGAGATGATGGAACGGTTTCTGGAAGCGGGATTCGGCAAGGAGACGGCAGTGCAGATGGTGAACGGCGCGCTGGTGACGGCAGGGCAGGATCAGGCGATGTCCACGCTGGATATCTGCGATATCGACCTCTACACGGGGAACTGCGAGTTTATGAAAGTGGGAGCCGCCTGCACTTATATCAAAAGAGGGCGGCTGGTGGACAGGCTGTCTGCGCAGAGCGTTCCTCTGGGCGTGTTCGGGGAGATGAATCCGGAGATCCAGACAAGGACGCTGCTTGGCGGCGACTATGTGATCCTGCTCTCGGACGGTGTGCTGGAAGCGCTTGCCGAAGGGATGGGGGAACAGGTGCTTCCCGAGATCATCGGCAGGATGGAGTATCAGAATCCGGGGGAGATCGCCAATCAGATCCTCGCCTATGCGATCGGACAGGGCAGGGGACGGATTCGGGACGACATGACGGTGCTTGTGGCGGGCATCTGGAATCAGGAAGACATATCGTAGTCAATCATAGAAGCGTGCGTATTCGGGCAGAAAGTTTCGGAAAGAAAGAATGCCCGGGGAGCGGCGGCGGAAAGAGAAACAGAGCGATGAGCGATGAGATCTACGAAAAAGTAAAAAAGGATATCGACGCGCAGGATATGATCGCGGCGGGCGATCTGGTAGTCGTCGGGGTTTCTGGCGGCGCGGATTCCATCTGCCTCTTAGATATCCTGCGGCGGCTGCGGGAAGAGAGGTCTTTTTTGCTGGCGGCGGTACATGTAAACCACGGGCTGCGGGAGGAGGCGGGGGAGGACGCCGCCTTTGTGAAAACGCTCTGCGAGGCGTGGGAGATCCCCTTTTTCCTGCGGGAAGCGGACGTGGCAGGATATGCCGCCCGCTGTAAAGTATCCACGGAGGAGGCGGGCAGGCGGCTGCGCTATCAGGCGTTTGAGGAAGCGCTTGTCGAATTGGCGGCTGCTGAAAAGAAGAAAAAAGCGGTATCGGAAGCGGGAGAGAAAAGCGGGCGGCGCCGCATCGCTGTTGCTCATAATGCGCAGGATCGGGCGGAGACCATGCTCTTTCATCTGTTCCGTGGCAGCGGCATAAAGGGGCTTTCCTCGATCCGTCCCGTCAGGGAGGCGGTGATCCGTCCTCTGCTGCGGCTTGAGCGGACGGAAATAGAAGCGTATCTGACGACAGAGGGGCTTTCCTGGCGGGAGGACGGCACGAACGGGCAGGATGCTTATGCCCGCAACCGCATCCGTCATCACATTCTTTCTGTCGCAGAGCAGGAGATCTGTAACGGAGCGGTGGCGCACATGGGAGAGCTGGCGGATCTTTTGGCTGAAACGGAGGATTATCTGACGCGGGAGACGGAAAAACTTTATATGGACTGCGTGGAGGAAGCGTCGGATACGGCAGCAGGCGGCGGACAGACAGCGGTTGAGTCTGCGGCAAGTCTGCGTATCCGCCTCGATCGGCTGAAAAGCATGGACCCTGTCATGCAGAAGCGCGTCTTTCTGCGCGCGCTGGAGCATATGGTTCCCTACCGCAAGGATATCGGTCTGCGGCACATAGAGGGGCTGCTTGCGCTCACAGAGAAAGGGGGCAGCGGGAGCCTTTTTCTGCCGTACGCGATCAGGGCGTGTAAGGAGTATGACATTTTGACTTTGCGGCGGTCATCGGAGAGCAAACCGCCGAAAACAGGCGCGTTCACATTCACTTTGTGGGAGAGGGAGACGATCCCCGAAGATTCCCTTTTCTACAAAAAAGAACAAAATATTCCCGAAAATAGATATACGAAATGGTTTGATTATGATAAAATAACTACGGCTTTACTCTTGCGTGTTTGGAAAGCGGGAGATTATCTGACCATAGACGATGCGCTGCACACCCAGGCGCTCAGACGGTATCTGATCAATGAAAAAATACCGAAGACAAAGCGGGACGGTCTTGTCGTGCTGGCGGACGGAAATCATGTGCTCTGGGTTCCGGGGTATCGGACAAGCAGCGGTTTTCATGTGGGAGAAACGACAAAACGGGTTTTAGAGGTACAGTTTACGAGTGGAGGAAACGATGGCGGAGAGAATAGAAGTACTGTTGACGGAAGCGCAGGTTGACGAACGGATTCGGGAGATCGGAGAGCAGATCTCCAAAGATTTTGCGGGAAAGCAGGTTCATCTGGTCTGCGTTTTGAAAGGCGGCAGCTTTTTTATGTGCGAGCTGGCGAAGCGGATCACCGTTCCCGTATCTTTGGATTTTATGTCGGTATCCAGCTACGGCGGCGATACGAAATCGAGCGGCGTTGTCAGGATCGTAAAAGATCTGGACGAGCCTTTGACAGGGAAAAATGTAGTGGTGGTGGAGGATATCGTAGATTCCGGGCGCACCTTGAGCTATCTTCTCGATATGCTGCGGGACAGGGGACCGGAGGAGGTGAGACTCTGCACACTTTTAGATAAGCCGGATCGGCGTGTGGTGGAGGTAAAAGTGGATTATACGGGATTTCAGATTCCCGATGAATTTGTGGTGGGTTACGGTCTGGATTATGACCAGAAGTATCGGAACCTGCCGTATATAGGCGTTGTAAAATTTGACTAATCCGGTCAATAACGTGCCGGAAACAGAGGAAATCGTACATGAACAAGAGTGGTAAAGGGTATTATCTGTATTTTGTAATCATCATATGTCTGTTGTTGTTTACAGTCTGGGTCGGAACGCTCCGGGTGCCGGCAAGCGGCTATACCAGAGGGCAGTTCGAGCGGCAGATCGAAAACAATGAAGTGGCGCTGGTGACGGTCTGTCCGGGAAAGGAGACGCCTACAGGTTCTTTGAAAGTGGTCTTAAAGAGCGGCGAAGAGAAAACGCTCTATGTGACGGACGTGACGGAGATGGAAGCGCTCGTCAGAGAGTATGGCATAGACTGTTCGGTGGAAAGCGTTCCGGAAGAGAGCTGGTTTTTAAATAGTGTTCTTCCGATCCTGATCGTGGTAGTGGTCTGCGCTTTCTTCTTTGTGATGATGAATTCCCAGAATACGGGCGGCGGTGGCGGTAAGATGATGAATTTCGGCAAGAGCCGCGCCAGACTTACGATAGGAGACGAAAACAAGATCACCTTAAGCGATGTGGCGGGTTTAAAGGAAGAGAAAGAAGAGTTACAGGAGATCGTGGAGTTTTTGAAAGAGCCGGGAAAATTCACCAAAGTGGGAGCGCGTATCCCCAAAGGCGTGCTCTTAGAGGGTGCGCCGGGTACCGGTAAGACGCTGCTTGCCAAGGCGATCGCGGGCGAAGCGGACGTTCCGTTTTTCAGCATTTCCGGTTCCGATTTTGTGGAGATGTTCGTGGGTGTGGGCGCATCCCGCGTGCGCGATATGTTTGCGGATGCAAAGAGGAACGCACCCTGCATCATTTTTATTGATGAGATCGATGCGGTGGCAAGGCGCCGCGGCACCGGTATGGGCGGCGGCCACGACGAGAGAGAGCAGACCCTGAATCAGCTGCTGGTGGAGATGGACGGTTTCGATGCCAACGAGGGGATCATCGTGATGGCGGCGACAAACCGTGTGGATATTCTGGATCCCGCGATTCTGCGTCCGGGGCGTTTTGACAGAAAGATTTCGGTAGCTGCTCCCGACGTGCGGGGCAGGGAAGATATCCTGAAAGTACACGCAAAGAACAAACCGTTGGGAGATGACGTGAATCTCGAGCAGATCGCGCAGACTTCGGCAGGTTTTACGGGCGCGGATCTGGAAAACCTTTTGAATGAAGCAGCCATCAATGCGGCGATGGACAAGCGCACCTTTGTGCGGCAGGAGGATATCAGGAGAGCCTTTATCAAAGTGGGCATCGGCACGGAGAAGAAGAGCCGCATCATCTCGGAGAAAGAGAAGAAGATCACAGCCTATCACGAGGCGGGGCATGCCATCCTCTTCCATGTGCTGCCGGATGTGGGTCCTGTCTATACGGTATCCATCATCCCCACGGGTCTGGGTGCTGCGGGCTACACGATGCCCCTGCCCGAAAAGGACGAGATGTTCCTGACCAAGGGCAAGATGCTGGAAGATATCATGGTTTCGCTCGGCGGGCGCATTGCGGAGGAGATCATTTTCGACGATATCACCACGGGCGCGTCCAGCGATATCAAGAAAGCGACGAAAGCTGCCCGCAGGATGGTGACGCGGTATGGAATGTCCGACAATATCGGCGTGATCAATTACGACGACGATGACGACGAAGTGTTCATCGGCAGGGATCTTGCGCACGCGAAAGCGCACAGCGAGCTGGTCTCCGGCGAGATCGACAGAGAAGTGAAGCGCATCATCGACGAGTGCTATCAAAAGGCGAAGGATATCATCATGGAGCATGAGGATGTGCTCCACAAGTGCGCGAAACTGCTTCTGGAGAAAGAAAAGATCGGCCGCGAAGAGTTCGAGGGGCTGTTTGACGTCTATTATCCGCAGCCCGAAGAGCTGGGAGAACGGGTCGGCGAGCAGGAATAAGCAGCGGTTTTTGTGAAAAATAGACAAAAACAGGATGCGAAAATTGTAATATTTGTGAATCCTGAGTATTGTAGACAAACAGGGGCTATGCTAATATACTTCTTGTAACCCCCCAATACATTATATAGTTTTTTGCTATACCCCATAAGAAAGAAATACCTTCTCTGAACAAGACAGTTGCGAAACTGTCTTGTTCGCATTCTAGGGGGAAATAGACTTGAATATCTACAATATATAGGATAAAATAACTACATATAGATTTTTTAAGGAAGGCTGCTTATGGACATCAATCAATATCAGAAAGCGGAAAAGAATCAGCAGTACTTTGCGAGTATGCGTCCGGTCTTTAACAGAAAAGCCCTGTTTTCGGATACGACGGCGGATTATCTGTCGCCGCCCGAGCCAAGCGCATACGGCGAGGTCACGGTGCGTTTCCGCTCCGGCAAGAATAACATCGATAAAGTCTTTTTTGTGAGTAAAGGCGAAAAACACCTGATGTTAAAGGAAGAGTCGGACGCCTATTTCGACTATTACGCGCATACGGTCCAGTTGGAGAATGAAAAGGTGGTCTATTATTTTGAGATCACGGCGGGAAAACTTTCCTGTTTCTATGACAGGCGGGGCGTGGTCAAAGATATCAACGAGTATTACCATTTTCAGGTAGTGCCGGGCTTCAAAACGCCTGATTGGGCGAAGGGCGCCATATTTTACCAGATCTACGTGGACCGTTTCTACAACGGCGATCCCAAAAACGACGTGCTGACGAACGAGTACCAGTATATCGGGGATAAGACCGTGCGGGTGGAGGATTGGGATAAGTATCCGGCGACGATGGGCGTGCGCGAGTTTTACGGCGGCGACTTGCAGGGCGTACTGGATAAGATGGACTATCTACAGGATCTGGGGGTGGATGTGATCTACTTTAACCCCCTGTTTGTATCGCCCTCCAACCATAAGTACGATATTCAGGACTATGATTATATCGACCCGCATTTCGGGAAGATCGTGCACGATGAGGGGAATCTTTTGGAAAACGGGCAGACGGAGAACCGCTTTGCCACCCGCTACATCGACCGCGTCTCGAACCGCGAGAATCTGGAAGCCAGCAATGCACTCTTTGCCGAGGTGGTGAAAGAAGCGCACCGGAGAGGCATGAAAGTAATTCTGGACGGTGTGTTCAATCATTGCGGCTCCTTTAACAAGTGGATGGATAAGGAGCGGATCTACGAGAACGCGCCCGGGTACGAAAAGGGGGCTTATATCGCAAAGGACAGTCCCTACCACAATTATTTCCGCTTCCACGACGAACATAAATTTCCTTATAATAATACCTACGACGGCTGGTGGGGGCACGATACGCTGCCGAAACTCGATTACGAAAATTCCAGACAGCTTTTGGACTATGTGCTGTATATCGGCAGAAAATGGGTGTCTCCCCCCTATAACGTAGACGGGTGGCGGCTGGATGTAGCGGCGGACCTGGGCCACAGCCCGGAATTTAACCATTATTTCTGGAAAGAATTCCGCAAGACGGTCAAGATGGCGAATCCGAACGCCATCATTCTGGCGGAGCATTACGGCAGCCCCAGAGACTGGCTGCAAGGGCAGGAGTGGGACACCGTCATGAATTACGATGCGTTTATGGAGCCTGTGACATGGTTTTTGACGGGTATGCAGAAACACAGCGACGATTACCGCGAGGATATGCGCGGCAACGCCGACAGCTTCTGGGGCGCGATGCGCCATCACAGCGCGAATTTTATGACGCCGTCCCTTTTGGTGGCAATGAATGAACTTTCCAATCACGACCATTCCCGATTCCTGACCCGCACGAATCACAGAGTCGGCAGGACCAACACGCTGGGACCTCATGCGGCAAATGAGGGCGTCGATAAAGCGGTTTTGCGGGAGGCTGTGGTGATCCAGATGACCTGGCCCGGCGCCCCCACTATTTATTACGGCGATGAGGCGGGCGTCTGTGGCTTTACGGATCCCGATAACCGCCGCACCTACCCCTGGGGGCATGAGGATAAGGAACTGATCGCCTTTCATAAGGATATCATTCGGATCCATAAGACGCATCAGGAGTTTTTGACAGGATCCATCAAACAGGTGGAGGCGGATTACAACGTGATCGGGTACGGCAGATTTACCAGAGAGGCGCAGTCCCTGATTCTCGTCAATAACAACGGCCACGAGATCACGAAAGAACTTTCCGTGTGGTATCTGGGCATTCCGAAGGAGTGCGCGATGAGCAGGCTGCTTTTGACTTCGGCGGACGGCTATACGACGGAAGAAAAAGAATACCCTGTGATCGCAGGCAAAGTCAGGCTGGTGATGCCGCCGACGTCAGCGGTTATTTTGCGGCACGAAAGCCGCCGAGAGAAAAGTTTTGTGGAGTTCAAATGAGATAGGCAGCGCGAAGGAGCGCAGACACGACTATGAAGATCGTAAAGGGTATTTTGACAGGCATCGGTGTTTTGGCGGCGCTGTTGTGCGCCCTCATCATCCTGTCCGCAACCAATCCGAATATTACCGAGACGCTTTCCTCGCTGGTCTCAGGGAACGGGTTTCCGCAGAAAGAAGAGGAAGAGAGCGGACCTGATTTGGATGCCTCCGAGCGGGAGACGCCTGCGGAGGAATCTTTCGAGACGGAACCGTGGGAGAATTTTGACGGGGACACAGGCGAAGCGGCGGATACGGAGGAACCGTCAGCAGGGGAATCATCTGCGGAGGAGCCGGAAGACAACTCGTCTTCGGACAGAGATGATTATTACGATAACGCTGCCGCCGATCGAAACGACAGGGAGCAGGTCAGAGGAACGAGCGGATACGAAGCGCCCTCCGAGCTGGACGTCAAAGTGCCCGAGGCTGTGAGCGGAAAAGGGGGCTATCAGCCTATCACGGAAAAATCCGAAGAGCTGCCCGATACCGATGGAGAAGAGTACACCAGCACTTTGGGATATGGCGAGACGGGTGACGGTCTTTTTTTTGATGCGGCGCTCTATCCCTATTATCAGATGCTTGACCAGAAGGGTCAACACCTGTATCGGCAGATCTTTGCCAATGCTACCGTGATGAACGCCGCTTTTGTGCCGATCGAAGAAGTGCTCGTGGCGGAACTGAAAAATGCGGTGATGGCGGTCTACAACGACCATCCTGAACTGTTTTGGCTGAACACGGTGTTTACCTGTAAGTATGACCGCAACAAGATCTGCGCGGAACTCGAGCTGGAATTTAATATGACACAGGAAGAACTGGCGGCGGCTTCCACCGAGTTTTATAATACCACGAACAGCGTGCTGACGCAGGTGGAGCATCTGGGGACGCCTTACGAAAAGGAGAAACGCCTGCACGATATTCTGCTCGACAAGATCGAGTACGAGAAAGGCGCGGATATGAACCAGAGCGCATACAGTGCGCTGGTGGAGGGGAAAAGCGTGTGTGCGGGCTATGCGAGAGCCTACCAGTATCTCATGCAGCGGCTGGGGATCCCCTGCTATTACTGTACGGGGTATGCGGGGACGGATCACGCATGGAACATCGTGGCGCTGGATGACGGATATTACAATGTCGATCTGACTTGGGACGATACGCCGGGCGGCGAGTATGATTACTTTAACAGGACGGACAGCGATTACGCGGACACCCATGTGCGGCGCGATCTGTCGGTGAATCTGCCACAGTGTACGGGGGAAAGGTATCGGAGCCAGTAGGGGAGGATTGTTTATGCAGTATACAATCAATGAAATAAAGGATAAAACAACACCTATTGCAAAGGCGTATGGGATTGGACGAATGAGTTTATTTGGCTCTTATGCCAGAGGCGAGGCGAAAGAAAACAGTGACGTGGATTTGTATATTGATCGAGGGAAATTGAGAAGTCTGCTTCAGTATTTCGCTTTTGTCGATGAATTGGAGAATGCTTTGGAATGTCATGTTGATGTTGTGACTACAGGGATTGAGGATAAAGAGTTTCTTTCCGCGATTATGCGGGAGGGGGTGCTTTTATATGAAGAATGAAGATAATTTGATGGTTAAGAAAATACTTAAATATTGTGATGACATTAATACTCTTATGGTAAAATTTGATGCCAATTTTGAAAGTTATAAAACGGATATTTCGTTTCAGTATTCTTGTAATATGTGCATTATTCAGATTGGGGAACTTGCGAATAGATTATCGGATGAAATGAGAAAAAGTAGTAAAAATATTCCTTGGCATGCAATCATCGGAATGAGAAATTTACATGCACATGATTACGAACATGTTGACTTGGAGATTGTTTGGAATACATTGCTGGAAGATATTCCGGTATTAAAGAAAAATCTGGAAGAACTGTTAGAATCTTAGAAATATTTGACGAAATTGTGGGCGTGTTTGCGGTGATGATATGAAAAAATTAGGGCTAGTAGGCGGGATGGGACCGGAATCAACGATCCCTTATTACCACGATATTGTTTATGGTGTACAAAATAGAGTCGGGAACGATTTCTTCCCGAGTTTAGCGATTGAAAGCGTAAATGTATTTGATGTTTTGAGATTATGCGATGAGCAGAAATATGATGAATTGACGGATTATTTAATGAGGGCGATCAAAAACCTGATAGCAGGCGGCGCTGACTTTATCGCGTTATCGGCAAATACGCCGCACATTGTATTTGACAGATTACAGGAACGATCGACAGTCCCGCTAATTAGTATCGTGGAAGCTGCGTGTAAAGAGGCAATCCGATTGAATAAACGTAAAGTTGGTCTGCTTGGAACGATTTTTACGATGACAGAGGATTTTTTTAAGAAACCGTTTTACAACAGTCATATCGAAGTCGTTATACCAACTGTGGCAGAAATGGAATATATCAATTCAAAAATATCTTCGGAATTAGAGCGGGGTATTATAAAAGAAGAAACCCTACAGGGCTTCCAAAAAATAATAAGGCGTATGCAGCGGGATGACTGTATTGAGGCTGTTATATTAGGTTGTACGGAATTACCGCTTTTGCTTAATGACGAAGTGAGTCCTGTTTCATGCCTGGACACTATGAAAATACATATTCGGCTCTTAATTGATTTGATTGTTGAAGATTTGCTTCTTCCATAAAATATATCATACACCGGAGGAACATCTGCGTCGTAAAGCGGACAGGGGCGGAATGGGGAAAATCATGCGTTTTTGCATTACCATATTACTTTAATATGATATTGTGGTATTATTCCATCTTTGGTGATAATTATCAAATTTTCAGTAATTGCCTGTGAAATAATCAATCTATCAAACGGATCATTATGAATCCGAGGAAGTCGTTCTATTTGATCAAGATGCAACGGCTTAATTCCAAAGAGAAACAATGCTCACAAGGATATTTTCATGAACATTATATATTATTTTTGATGCACTTTTTGAAAGCTTTGTATTGTCATACAAAAAGAAAAGCAGGGTATTTGTGTCCAAAAGATACATTATACATACTCCTTGAAACATTCGGGTGTTTCATCAAAATCATCTGCAATAGAAATAAAATCGCTTGCCAATGGATTTACCGATCTTTGAAACGCAGTATCATCATTTATAGAATGGCTAGTCTGATTTATAAGAGAAGCATATTTTAAAAATCTGATAAAATCAATTGCCTGCTCAAGCATATCATCCGGAAGATCTTTTGCTTCTTTCATTAATATATCGTATGCCATATAAACATGTCCTTTCACTGCGAGGTATAGTTATTAAAGAGAGAAGATAATAATTTGTTGAATGTTTCCTGCTTATAGTATGTCATAAGTTTTTATAGTATGCAAGAAAAAAGGAACTGTATCGCAGTTTTATTTCATTTCTTGAATCAATTGATAGATTAGTTCTTTTTGTGTGTCGGTCAGGGAGAGCCAGCGGCGGAATCATTCCATAATATTCAAATATAGTTATGCAAGCAATTCGTCTATAGAGATATCAAATACTTTGGAAAATACCTTTAATTCAATATCCGTGACAAATCTTTTACCAGCCTCGATTCTCTGGACTGCATTTTTATCAATGTCTAATCCGGCAATTTGCAATCGGTCAGCCAGTTCACGCTGCGAAATTCCCATATTAGATCGTAACGAAGTGATTTTTTCGCCGCACAGATTATTTTTCCCGTCTGCTGTTTTGTTGATAAACATAGAATCCCTCCATAAGCAATATTGACATTTAGTGCTTGTCATTTACTCTATGTTGTGATAAAATTTGTTCAAGATTGACATTCACTGAATGTCAATCAAAAATAAACACGAATTGAAAAAGGAGATTATATGAAACAGAATGCAATAAAATTTATTGATATGTACACAAAAAAGGAATGCGTAGAAAAATTACCCAATCAATCCAGATGTGATTTTTTGGAAGAACGCAACAAAAAATATATGAATTATACAGCATTGAGTTTTGGAAGTAGAAAGGTTACCTATGAGGAGCTTCATGAAAAAATAGATGAGTATGCCAAAGCCTTGTATAAAGCAGGAATAAGGCAGGAAGAAAAAATTGCAGTTAATGTGTTAAATACACCGGAAGCGGTTTATTTATTATATGCGCTAGATAAAATCGGATGTACGGTTGTGGGATTAAGCCCTTTGAATAATGAGTATAAGATGCAACGGGATTTAGAGTTGACGAAACCTAATCGCATTATTTCAACAGATATTATATATGAAAAGGCTCAAAAAGCAGTAGATAGCTTAAAAATATCACCAATTTTATTTCCAGTTGATTTTTGTGCGTCAAGCGATTTTGAGCAATTGTCTGTAAGTAATGCACATAATTTGCTGAAGATGATTGAGAATGTGGAGAATGCAGATTCCGATATAAATCATTATGATCCTCAAAAGACGACGGACATTTTATTTACAGGAGGAAGCACAGGGGTTCATAAAGGGGTTGAATTGATTGGAAATGGATTGAATTGCGTTGTGCAGGCTTTAGATCACGTCTTTTACTTAGAGCCGGGCATGATACATTTAGGGAATATTCCTTTTGGTCATATGGCGTTTGGAAGAATGGTTTTACATTATGCTCTGGCTAAAAATTTAAATTATTCGTTAACATTGAAAGCAATGCCGCAAGATTTTTTAGAGGAAGTAATCAGGACAAGAGCACATGGCGCTATGGGCGGACCTGTTCATTGGGAAAATATTGATGGAAATCCTCTGTTAAAAGAAGGATGTTTATCTAATTTAATACAAGCTGTGTCAGGAGGGGAATATTTTAAGCCAATCAAAAGAGAAAAAGCGAATGCGGCTATTCGTCGAGGAGGAAGTAAGGCTGTTATTGGAGATGGATTGGGCCTTACAGAAATGTGGGCACCGACACATATTTGTGTAGGTGGAAAGAATACGCCTGGGACGATAGGATATGCAATACCTTATGTCGAAACGAAAATTGTAGATCATAATTTTTGTGAAGTGAATCCGGGAGAAAGGGGAACAGTACTGGTTAAAGGACCAGGAATGATGAAAGGTTACTATCAAAATCAGGAAGAAACAAGAAAAGTATTTTGGATTGATAAAGAGGGAGCTACATGGTACAACACCGGAGATATAGCACGCAAAACGGGTATTGATTGGAATGAATATGAATATATCGGGAGGCAAAAACGAAATTTTGTTTGCGGAGTGGATAATATTTATCCTGAGCAAATAGAAGAAATTTTATTACAGCTTCCAAATATTCGAGAGGTGATTGTAACAAAAATTCCAGATAATAAATATCAGTATTTTCCTAAATATCATATTAGTGTTTTTAGTATGGACTTTGATCAAAAGCAATTTGAAAATCAGATAAGAGAATTGATTTCTTCGACCTTGGGACAGAGTGCAGAGCCTAGATATCTTGAATATACGGATGTGCCGTTGCCAAGGACGGATAATGGGAAATTAAATGCTACGTTGTTGGAAGCGCAAGATATGCAATTATTAAATAATTGACAAAAATATACGGTTTCAAATATTTTTTGATACAAGATATTACAAAAGAGGAGGCGAAAACATGGGTTTTATAATAGAGTATGTGAATACAATATCTGTGTTTTTATCTGCGGTATCCGCAGTTATGATGGTAGTAGTGGCATTTGAAAGCAAAAAAGTAGCGAAAGATAATGCAGAATTACAAAAGAAAATGCTTGCTTTACAAGAAAAGTATAACAAGGCGTCTTTATGTCCCAAATGTGATATTGTCTGTAGTGAAGCCCACCGTATTATAAAAATAAGTTTATATAATTATGGGCAGGGGACAATGAAGATCAGTCATCTGGATATTTTGAATAAGGAAACGAACTCTTTGTTTCATAATATGTATGAAATAGTCCCTGCCGATATTGGGCTGTCCTATTATAGCCTTGAGACGAAAGGTCGTAATATTGAAGTAGGCGGGCATATAAAACTGATTGAAATTGATCAGGAAAAACTCAATGAGGAAGGATATGAAAAGGCGAAAAAAATATTGGCTCAATATACGATCACGGTCTATTATACAGGCGCTTATGAGGATAGTGTAGAAATGTCAACGGCGAAAGATTTAGCAAAACTGTTTGGAACGATTCATCGGGAATCCTGTGAAAACGTATAGAACTTACCGCCCTTAAATACAAAACGCCGCATAAAGAGGCACAGTCTTTTTCCCGTCCTTCCAACCAAAATTTTTGGCGGAAAGTTTGATGGCATAGTCAGGCTGAAAGGTTTCCATATAGACTTTCAGACTCTTTGCCTTAGTGTTGTCTGCGGATTTCACTTCAATCGGAATCAGTCTGCCCTCACGCTGGATGATAAAATCAATTTCTGCCCCGCGTGCGGATTCCCAATAATAAGTGCGATATCCGTTGGTCGTAAGCTGGACATTTACATAGTTTTCCACCATGCCGCCCTTAAAGTCGTTCAATTCATCTACCATATAAAGCACATCGTTTGCGGCCAGATCTTTCTTGGCGCAGAGCAGCCCCGGATCGGACACATAAATCTTAAAGGCGTCAATATCGCGATAATTTTCCAACGGCTTCTTAATTTGTTCTACCCGGTAAACCTGCGATACAATGCCGGAAAGAGACAGCCATTCGATGGCATTTTCAAATTCCGCAGCGCGTGCCCCCTTTTTGATCAGTTTGTATTGGAAGCGGGTATTTTTTTTGGAAAGCTGTACGGTGATGTTATCGTAGGTAAGTCTTGTCTTTTTAATCTCGTTCAGGCTATTGTACTTACTCATATCGTTTAAGTAGCTTGTAAGGATGGTATCCTGCGTGTGGCGGATAAGGATATAGTCTTTCGTCTCGGCAAACTGTTTCACGCACTCCGGCATACCGCCAACGACAAGATATCGGCGGTAAAGCTGCATTGCTGTATCGTGCAGGGCAGCGGGTATCGGCGTATCGGTTTCAAAACAATCCCTGATTTGCTTTACCAGCGCGTCTTCGCCCATCGCAAGCATAAATTCCTCCAGATCCATCGGGTAGAGCGTCTTCATATCGACTTTTCCCACCGGGAAGGAGAATCTTGTTCTGCTCACGGCGACGCCAAGAAGGCTGCCGGCGACGATGATGTGATAATCGGGGGCATCCTCGCAAAAGTATTTCAGGGAAGTCAGCGCCCGTTCGCAAAGCTGTACCTCATCAAATATGATCAGTGTTTTTTCTTTTAGGATCGATTGCCCTGCAATATGTGACAGGATGGGAATCAAATAATCGGGACTGATATTCTCTGCAAAGGTCTCATTCAGCCGAGGGTTGGTCTCAAAGTTAAAATAGGCGATATTCTCATAGCAGGTGCGGCCAAATTCCAGAATGGAATAGGTTTTGCCGACCTGTCTTGCGCCTTGCAGGATCAGAGGCTTGCGCTGGGGACTTGTTTTCCAGCTATTCAGATAATGGATAATCTTTCGATACATAAAGCAATCCTCCAATCTTTTTCTATAAGAGACTGCATTTAGTATAACCCATATTCGTGTTAAAATCAAGAGAATATTTTGAAATATTAACATTAAATTACACGAATAATTTATATGGATATCACACAAAACGGCATGAAAAATAATCGGCAAGGATTTTACAGGCAATCCACTTTCCCCAGCGCCGCCTCATCCGCCACGATCGTCACGTCATTGTGAAGCTGCAAAACGGACGCTTGCACATTTGGCGTGATCGCGCCGAAAAACGCGGTTTTTAGGATATCCGCCTTGTCTTCGCCGCTCACGACGACAACGATCTTTTTTGCCTGCATGATCGTCTTGATTCCCATCGTGTATGCCTGACGCGGCATATCTTCCACCGATGCAAAAAACCGCTGGTTCGCTTTCATGGTCGATTCGGTCAGATTGACACAGTGCGTCTGCGCCTCAAACGCCATGCCCGGCTCATTAAAACCGATATGTCCGTTATGTCCCAGACCGAGCAATTGCAGGTCGATCCCGCCGACTTCGGCAATGATGCGGTTATAATCACGGCATGCCTTTTCGCTGTCCGGCTCCATGCCATCGGGCAGGAAAGTCCGATTCGTGTCGATATTCACCTTGGAAAAAAGTTTTTCCCGCATAAAATAATAATAACTCTGTTCATTATCCTTGGAGATCCCCTTATACTCGTCCAGATTGACGGTCGTGACTGCAGAGAAATCAAGGTCGCCCTTGCGATACCATTCGACAAGCTGCTCGTATGCGCCGATCGGCGTAGAACCCGTCGCAAGGCCCAGCACGCAGTTCGGTTTCATGATGATCTGCGCCGAGATGATGTTTGCCGCTTTACGGCTCATGTCTTTATAATCTTTTGCCTTGATGATCTTCATAATTTCCTCCGTACCGCATCGAGCGCTAACCGCACCGCGCCTAAAACGGGTTCCTCCTCTAAGATAACAGGATACGCCAGCGGCGCTGCCGCATGCACTTCCTCCATGTATGCGTCGATCAACAACCGTTCCCCTGTCTGAAACAGGCTTCCGATCAGCACGGCAGGAATGCGATCCGCAGTCATTCCGAGCCGCCTGATTATGGCTGCCGCATAACGTCCTTCTTCTCGTCCCATGTCGGTCAACAGTTTTCCGGCGACCGTGTCTCCCTGCCCTGCCGCCTCAAAAACAACAACGGGGACGGCAAAACGCTGTTTTTCGTTCGGTCCGTCGTTTTTTATGATTCCGCACACTTCTTCCATAGTCCGAACGCCGAACACAGGCGGGATGCGCTCTTCCAGCAGGGATTTATCATAGGTTCCCTCCTCGGAACGAAACGCGTAGTGAAGCGCTTTCTCACACAATTCCGCGCCGCCGCCGCAGTTTCCGGTGATATAGTCAAGGTTTCTGAGCGTCAGCCGCTCTCCCCGTTCGTTGATACCCGCATGCCCCGCGCCTGTCCCGCAGATAGATACTACGCCGAACATACCGATTCCCGATGCACTTTTTCCCGCCGCCGGGCATTCCGGATCATGGCGCTCACCTGTGCCGCCAAACGCGGCGCGCATTCCGATCCATGAATCATGCAGAATTTCATGGGGTACGCCGGGCAGTACCTCCTCTATCGCGGGAATGAGCAGGGCAAAATCATCCGCCTCGTCTGCGCCCGACATACCGAGAACCGCGTAAGAAATATCTGACAGCAGGAGTTTCGCCTGCTTTAATGCTTCTTCCACAGCGAGCCGCACGTTTTTTTTCGTCTGTTCTATCCCATATATCTGATGCTGGGAGGCTCCGGCTGCACCCCTGCCCATGACGCGTTCTTTTTCGTCACAGATCAGGCAGCGCGTTTTCGTGCCGCCCGCATCGACTCCCATTACATACATTTGCCGTTCGCCTCCTTGAAAAAAGCAGGCAGATATGCCTTATGCGCTTCCATCAGTTCTTCCATCATCGCGCGCGTATCCGTCATTTCATGCACAAGCGGATGATGCAGGAGCGCGAGCAGTGCCTTGTTTCGATCGCCCTCGACCGCCGCCTCCACAGTCAGGCTTTCATACGCCTTTACCTGCGCCATCAGCCCTAAAAAAACAGGCGGAAGATTTCCGGCGGTAAGCGCAAGCGGCGTCGCGCCGTCTTTTCCGATCACACAATTCGTCTCGATCACGGCATTGTCTGCAAGCTGGCTGACCGTCCCCCGATTGGCGGTATCGACCGTCTGCACGTCCCGCCTGTCGTGCCAGATGCTGTCGATCAGGTTGATGGCGGCTTCCGAATATCTTGCGCCGCCGCGCTTTGCAAGGGCTTCCGGTTTTTCGTTTAACTGCTCGTCCTGATAGCAGGCGAAAAGATCCTGCTCCACTTTTTTCACCTGTACGGCGCGCGTACCCTCCAGCCCGATCGCCTCCTGCTTTTCGTGGCGCAGCGATGTTCTCTCAAAATAAAAATACTGTAAATAGGGGGAGAGCATACAGCCGAGCGTTCTTGCCATATCGTCCATACCGCTGTTTTTTTCGATATTCTTTACAACGCTTTCTCCATTGTCCGCTAAAAGCGCCTCCCGTAGCAAGTCGGTTCCCTGATAAAAAGCGTGCGTCATGACGCTTAAATGATTGAGTCCGATAAAACGGCAGTCCAGCTCGTCCGCCGGAACGCCGAGCCGCTCGGCAGCGTCATGGCGCATATTGATCGGGACATTGCACAGACCGATACAACGCACAGTTGTATATTTTAAGACAGCTTCCGTCACGATGCCCGCCGGATTGGTAAAGTTGATCAGCCATGCGTCCGGGCAGACTTTTTCCATATCCCGGCAGATGTCAAGGATCACGGGAATGGTGCGAAGCGCCTTAAAAAAACCGCCCGCCCCTGTCGTTTCCTGCCCGATCATATCATATTTTAACGGGATCCGTTCGTCCTTTTCCCGCGCGTCAAGACCGCCGACGCGAAGCTGTGTGATGACAAACGCCGCATCGGAAAGTCCTTTCGTACGGTCAAAGGTATAGCGGACGCTTGCCGGATGCCCTGCTTTTTTCAGCATACGCTCTGCAAATGCAGTGTTGATCCGCACTTTCTCCTCCCCCTCCGGAATGTCGATCAGCACGATCTCCTCGATCGGCAGCGATGCCCGGTGCAGGATCACGCCTTCCACCAATTCGGGCGTATAACTGCTGCCTCCACCAATGATTGCAAGTTTCATCATCATGCTCCTTTCCGCAGACATTCTTTTCATCAGCATAGCATACGCGTTAAAAAAAGCAAGCCTTGATTCGGTTTAAGGCTTGCTTTTTTGCGTTTAGATTTTATTACTCCCTGAGTTCCCCCAAATCCTGCACCAGCCGCACGCCCTCCAGTCGGGAAATTTCTTCCCGCACTTTTTTCGTGTCGGCATTCAGTTGTACGCTGAGCCGATAGTGAAAGGAATCTTTTAGCGGATTTTCGATAAAAGATTCAGTCAATTCCTCATTTAAGTAGGCGCTGCTGAATTTCGTCCAGGCTTCATCGCCTGGGACAAAGCGGCAGGAGGAGACGCCGGAAAGCAGAGAGAGTTCTTCGCCGATGCGGTCGATTTCTGTCTGCGACAGATCGCTTTCCATAAAGACAGCCAGATTTTTTTCCTGATAAATGTTGTAGGCAAAAGAGGTCGTTCCGGACACAACGATCATGAGGGCGGCAGCCAGCGCAAAAGCGAGCCGGGAGGCACGGGCAAAAGCGGGGCGCTTTGCGCGAGGTGCAGTACAGCCTTGCATCAGGTCATTAGCCAGATCGGCGGGCATGGTAATTGCGTTTTTCATTTGCAGCATATCATTTTGATTCATAACAAACTCCTTTCTGTCGTACATAGTCGATCTCTGATTCAGATAATGCAATTTTCAAGGCTTCTCTGCCGCGTTGCAGACGTTTTTTCACGGCGTTTTCTGAAATTCGTAAAATGCCTGCGATCTCGCTGACGGAGTAGCCCTCAAAGTAGTGCAGGATCAAGACGGACTTCCATTTTGCGGGCAGCGCATAGAGTTCTTCCAGGTGCGTCTGCTGTTCGGGTGCGGGCAGGCATTCTTTCAGCAGATCCAGGTCTGTATAAGTGTGTCTTTTGCGAAAGCGCAGACAGTCCATACAACAGTTTGTAGTAACACGGAGCAGCCAGGCGCGTTCATGTGCCGACGATGCAAAGGCGGGCGCTTTCTCGAAAAAGCGCAGCAGCACTTCCTGCAAGACATCCTGTACATCGTGAGGATTGCCTAACAGCAGATAAGCATTTCGATAGAGCGCATCACCGTGCGTCTGCAAAAGAGCGCGGATATCCGTTTCCCTTTTGTGCATCATATCTCATCTCCTTTCCGTTTCCGATTTCTTATCCTATATACGGATAACGGGGCGGTTTGGTGACATTTTTTGCATATAAAAATCGCGGCGGAGAATAGACTTTATCGTTTGGATATGGTACAATTGATTTACTGTATTCGTTTCTATGAATATGGTACAATAATAGTATAACGGCACCGATCAAAATAAGAAAGTGGGTGACAGTATATGACAGAAAAGGAAATGATAAAAGTATCTATTGAAGAATTTTCAAGGCTGCAAAGCTATATGATGGCATCCGAAAAAGGTTCTGACGGTTACAATCTTATGAAAGATCGTTATACGGAGTTAAAAGTGATTTTGACTTCTTTCGGTATTAATCTTACAGAAATTGATAAAATAAAAGAATAGAGTCATCGAAGTATTATGTATCAATGAGGTGTAAAGTCTGCTGCAAGATGCGGTTTTACACCTTTTTTCATATACAAATGCAAAGGGGTACAAGCTATGTTATCATTTGAGAGCGATTACATACAAGGGGCGCACGAAAAAATCTTACAGCGTTTAGTAGAGACAAATATGGAGCCTATGTCGGGCTACGGCAGCGATCCGTACTGCGAGAGCGCGAAAGAGAAGATCAGGAAAGCCTGTGACTGCGAGGATGCGGAGATCTTTTTTCTGGTGGGCGGCACGCAAGCCAATATGGTGGTGATCAGTTCCATGTTGAAGCCTTACGAGGGCGTTGTGGCGGCGCAGACGGGGCATGTGAGCGTCCACGAGGCGGGCGCCATCGAGCACAGCGGTCACAAGGTGCTCACGATTCCGGGGCACGAGGGAAAAATAGACGCAGAGGAGCTTGCTGCCTACTTAAAAGGTTACTGGGAGGACGTCAATTATGAGCATATGGTATTTCCGGGCATGGTGTATGTGACGCATCCGACGGAGTATGGCACCCTGTATACGAAAGCGCAACTGTCGGCGATCGCGGAGGTGTGCAGAGAATATGAGATTCCTTTGTTTTTGGACGGCGCGCGGCTGGGATACGGTCTGATGAGCCGCGAAACGGATGTCACGCTTCCCATGATCGCCCGCCTGTGTGATGTGTTTTACATCGGCGGCACAAAGGTCGGCGCGCTCTGCGGGGAGGCGGTGGTCTTTCCGAAAAAGAATATGCCGCCGCATTTTATGACGATGGCGAAACAAAAGGGCGCTTTGCTTGCGAAGGGGCGGCTTCTGGGGATCCAGTTTGACACGCTTTTTACGGATGATCTGTATTTTCAGATCAGCGGACATGCTATCGGTATGGCGGAAAAAATAAAGGAAATCTTTCGGGAGAAAGGAAAGAGATTCTTTCTGGATTCCCCCACGAATCAGCAGTTCATTATTTTAGAAAATGCGGAGATGGCACAGTTACAGAAGCAGGTACGGTTCGACATCTGGGAAAAATACGACGAGGGGCATACGGTCGTGCGGTTTGCCACAAGCTGGGCGACGAGCGAGGAAGATGTGGAGGCTTTGCGGGCGTTGATTCCGTAAGGCAGTAAAAAAGTTTTGGGAAAGTGCAGCCTTTTTTCCGTTTGAAAGGTATTATTCATAGAAACACAGTGACAAAAAGAGGTCCTTATGACAAAAGAGGAGCAGATCACGGCGGAGGCGGCGGTGGACCGGTATGCCGATATGGTGTACCGCCTGGCGCTTACGCAGATGAAAAACAGAGCCGATGCGGACGACCTTTTTCAGGAGGTGTTCGTCCGTCTGGTCAGTCATATCGGAGAGCTGCAATCCTGGGAGCATGTGAAAGCATGGCTGATCAGGGTGACAATCAACTGCGCAAAAAAACACTTTGCTCTGTATTGGAATAAAAACGTAGATTATCTGGAAGATGAGGAAAAGCTCAGAGGAGAAGAGGCTTACGAGCCGCCGGAGGAGCATCCCGTCAGAGGGGCGGTGCAAAAACTTCCGCCAAAGTATCGAGCCGTGGTGCATCTTTTCTATTATGAAGAACTTTCCGTTGCGGAGATCGCGGCATCCACGGGACAGAAAGAGAGCACGGTCAAATCGCAGCTCCATCGGGCGAGAGAGATGTTAAAAGAACTGTTGCGGGAAGAGTCGGGGTAGTTTGGCAGGATTGTAATGTGGTTGGCAGTCGCAGGGGCAGCGGGCAGAAAAAGGAAGTTGTAAATATGGCAGAGCAGTACAGAGATTCTTACCAAAATAAATATAAAGAAGAAACCGCGCAGATACACGCGCCGAAGAGTCTGATCGAAAAGACGAAAGCGGCTGTGCGCGAGGAAGAAATGCGGCTTGCGCGGAAAGCTGCGCCTGTGGGGGCTTATGAGCAGTCGGAAGCAAAGGCTGGAAACAGGAAAACGTTTTCTGCCCACAAATGGACTTATCCGCTGACAGCGGCGGCAGCGCTCCTGATTCTGGTGTCGGTTTCCAGAACGATGCGCGGCTTGCAGCCTGAGAGCGGGATGAGCGCGTCGCCTGCTTACGAAGAAGCGGCTGAGAGTGGTGCGGCTTATGACGACTCTGTTGCGGAAGATGTTTATGAAGATGCGGCGGTTGAGGCGGCAAAAGGCGATGCGGGATTTGCGGCTGGAGAAGCGGAGGCGTCTGCGCCGGAGGAGATTGCAGAAGCGCCTGCGGCGGATATTTGGGAGGACGCCGCAGATACGGCGGCGACGAACGATCTGGCAACAGTGCAGAATGCGGACGATGCAATGTTTGCAGATGCAGGGCGGACGGACGGGCTATCGCGGGCGGCGGAAGAATTGACAGCTGCAGAGGAGAAGCTGGAGGCAGCGGAGTCAGAGGCGACAGAGAAAGAGAATGCGGTCAAAAAGAAATCGGCGGCGGCAGACGAACAGATAAAGGAGACGGCTGGCGCGGATGAGTTGACGATCAAGAAAGTCGCAAAACGCCCTGTCCGCTTTTATACTTCCGGAGTGAAGATCCGCAGTTATGAAGGGATGACATTCCGGATCCTGGAGGAGAAGGACGGCGGGAATGTCCGGGAAGCGTATGTCGAGACCGAAGACGGCGGCAAGTATGTGCTTAGAAGCGAGACGCTGGACGAGGAAGCGTTCCTTGCGGCAGCGTGGGAGGAACTGAATTTTTATTGCCAAGCCATATGAAGTTCGCGATGGTTTTCAGCGCAATCGGTGAGGTAAAGATTTATCAGTGTTTGATAGGGGATTCCGGAGCGATTCGATAAAGTTTTAAAGTATTCAATCGTATCAATATTGATATTGATAGTAACCTGTTTTTTCAGTTTTTTTGCATAGGGATTTTTTCTGGGATTCAAGTTTTTGACATCATATTCTTCTCTCATAGTCGTTACCTCCTGCATATTCATGGTAGATTTTTGTTTCATTTCTGGTTGCTTTTCTTGCTGAAATAATTCGGATAATTTCATCTTTGCCGCGATAACAATGACTTACGATACATAGATTTTCCTGTTGAGAAGTGCCGAGGATAAGAAAGCGGTCTTCCTCGGCAGAATGATCCGGATCATCAAATACGATGGCGTAATCATCATAAAACACAGTTTTAGCTTCTTCAAAATCAATACCGTGTTTAACTTTATTGATTCTATTTTTATTTTCATCCCATTCAAATTGTATTTCGCCCATAATTATATTATACATATATTATATGTATAGTCAAGAAAAATTTTTTTGCAACCTTTTTCTTTCTCAGAGGTATTACAGATAGAGAGGTAGATGCGCAGCGAGAAAGGAGATAAGATTCTGCCCGCGTGTCTCCGCAAAGATGTTTCGACAAGGAGGAAATTATGAAAAAGAGGAAAAACGGTAGTTGCAAAAAAATCACGGCGTTCAGTTTGGCAGCAGCGGTCATCCTGACAGGCTGCGGCGCACAGAGCGATGGTGCGCCTACGGTGGAGGAGTACATACAGGAGGCGCCGACTGATTCCGGCGGGGAGAATATGACAGATATGTCAGAATTATTGCCAATCCCGAGCGGGAGTGCAGAGGGCAGCGCGGCTGAGGCGGGCACTGGTGAGGAGAATATGGCACCGGGCAGCGCATCAGGAGCAGCAGACAGCGCCGAGAATGCCACGGCGGAGGCGGAAAGCAGCGCGGCGGACGATTTTGCATCCGGCGCAAGCAAGGAGATGCAGGCGGACGGATTTTCACAAAACAGCGCGGCGGATGTCACGGGAAGCGGCTATAACGATCTGGCAAGAGGCGATGCGGCGCAGGAGCGGAAGATGGAGGGCATCTATGATGAATCAGCAATCAAAGCGCCGGAAGGGTATCTGGGTTCCTGCTATGAGTACGGGGACGAGATCATTGTAACGGAAAATAACGAGGAGTACAGCAAGTGGCAGGAGAAAGGCTATGTCGATGTGATGCGGGAGCCGCTTTCGACTTTTGCCGCAGATGTGGATACGGCTTCCTACAGCAATCTGCGGCGGATGATCCGCGACGGCTGGGATCTGGAAAATCTGCCGGAAGGATCGGCGCGGATCGAGGAGATGCTCAATTATTTTTCTTATGATCTGGCGGAGCCGAGAGGGCAGGAGCCTTTCGGGGTGACGACACAGATCGGGAAATGCCCGTGGAACGAGGAGGCGGAGCTTTTACTGGTCGGTCTGAAAACGCAGAGCGTTGACTACAGCCTTGCACCCGCTTCCAATCTGGTGTTTCTGCTGGACGTCTCCGGTTCCATGAATGAGCCGGATAAACTTCCGCTTTTGCAGGAATCGTTTACGAAGCTTGCGGAAAATCTTTCCGACAAAGACAGGATCTCTATTGTGACTTATGCGACGGAGGATAAGATTGTGTTGCAGGGCGCGCGCGGGGATGAAAAGAGGAAGATCAAAAAGGCGTTAAACGGTCTGGAAGCGGGCGGCGGCACTTACGGCAGCAAAGGCATTGAGACAGCGTACGCGCTTGCGGAGGAATATTTTATCAAGGGCGGCAACAACCGTGTGATCCTGGCAACGGACGGCGACTTAAATATCGGCATGACGACGGAAGAAGAACTGGAGGAGTTGATCACTGAGAAAAAGGAGTCGGGCATTTTTCTGTCGGTGCTGGGCTTTGGGACGGGTAATATCAAGGACAACAAGATGGAGACGCTGGCGGATAAGGGAAACGGCAATTATGCGTATATAGACTGCCTGCGGGAAGCGGAAAAGGTGCTTTCGGAGGAGATGACGGCTACGCTCCTGACGGTCTGCAAGGATGTGAAGTTTCAAGTGGAGTTCAATCCCGATGTGGTGGCGGCATACCGCCTTTTGGGGTACGAGAACAGGGCGCTTGACAGACAGGATTTCGATGACGATGAGAAAGACGGTGGAGAGATCGGAGCCGGGCACAGCGTGACGGTGCTCTATGAGATCATCCCGTGGGAGCCGTTGCAGAAATTGAGCGAGAGTGAGATCGAGGATCTGAAATACGGCAGCGAATATCGGAAAAAGCTGAATGAGACGGGGAGAACGCCCACAAACGACAGCAGAACGAAAGAGTGGCTGACCGTCAGCGTCCGCTACAAAAAACCTGCGGCAAACGTAAGCCGGCTCTTGGAATATGCAATCGGGGATGAAAGCTATCGGGCAGATCCTTCGGAAGATTTTCTCTTTGCGGCGGCGGTGGCGGAGTTTGGGCTCTTAGCTTCCCACAGCGATTACCCGGAGGGCGCGTCGCTTTCCCATGTGCGGAAGACTTTGCGAGGGCTGGACTTGGATGATGTTTATAAGGCGGAATTTCTGGAGCTGGTAGAAACAGTGGAGTAAACTCGGATTTTCTGAAAAGGTCGAAAAAAGGCAGGGCGGACATTTCTGTTCACCCTGTCTTTTGTATCATTGGGAAATTGCGACAATGACGGTTTTTTACTTCACTTCGATCCTTGCCACTTCTTCTTTGGCGGTTAGATCTTTCTTGGGGAAGCTGACTTCCAGAATGCCGTTGTTGTAGGAAGCGTCGATATCGCCCGCCTGCACGTCGTTTACGCGGAAGCTCCGGGAGTAGGAGCTGTAATAGCGCTCTCTGCGGATATACTTGTTTTTGTCTTCCTCGTTTTTCTCTTCCTTGTGGGAAGCGGAGATCGTGAGCAGATCGTCCTTTAAGTCGATGTTGATATCGGACTTGTCGAAGCCCGGCAATTCGGCCTGCAGAAGGTACTTATCGCCCTGATCGATCACGTCGGTCTTGAAAGCGTCGAAGGTAGCCAGCTCGTTGCCGCCCCAGAAGCTGTGGAACGCATCGTCGAACATCCTGTCAAAGGAATCATCGAAGAATGCAGGTTTGTAGTTACGGTTGTTAAGTAATGAAGGTCTTAACATAATGATCACTCCTTTTCCATTCTATTCTATCAGTATGACCGAATTTTGAGATCCGATACATGACCGGTAGTTTTTTGATAATTTTGTTATACTGCCGGAAAAGGAGAAAATCAATAACAGAATCATGAAGAATCCGTGATAAAACGATAAAGGAATTCTAAAAGAAAAATAAATTGTGCATTTTTTGTGAATTTTCCTCAAACTATTTCTTTTGTCATAAAAATGTGTTAAATTGTTTGCTTAGAGGATAACTACATACATATAGAAAGAGGGCATATGACATGGAAAAGAAAAAATCGGGCAAGGCGGATGCAGGCGCAAATGTGAGCAAAAGTAAGGCAAAGCGGGAAGAACGCAGGAAAGAGGTCAAAAAGGCGAAAAGGAACGCCTATGCCGCCAGAACGACAGGTTTTGTGCTGGCTGCGGTGATTGCGCTGCTCATTGTGGGAGCGGTGGGGAAAAAGTTGTATATCCTGGCGATCCGCACGACGCCGAACGAGGATTACAGTGCGGGACTTACTGATGAGGGCAGGATCGAGGATGCGGACATGGCATCCATGCTTACACTGGCGGATTACAGGAATATTTCTTTGCCGACGGATGAGATCGCGGCTTCGGAGGAGGAAGTGGCGGCGGAGATCGATTCCGCGCTGGAATCGTATCAGGAACTGAGTACGGACGAACAGCGGGAGATTGCCGACGGAGATACGGTCAATATTGATTTTGTGGGAACGGTTGACGGCGAAGAGTTTGACGGCGGCAGCAGCCAGGGCGCGGGATATGATCTGACGATCGGGTCGGGCAGCTTCGTGGATGATTTTGAGGAGCAGCTGATCGGGCATAAACCGGGAGAAGATGTGACGGTGGAGGTCACGTTCCCGGAGAATTACAGCGAAGAGCTGGCGGGCAAAGATGCCAGTTTTGCGGTGACGGTCAACGGGATCATGGTTACGCCGGAGCTGACGGATGATTTTGTGGCGGAGAATCTGGCGGATACCGAGGAGGTTTCTACGGCGGCGGAGTACCGCGCTAAGGTGGAAGATGAGATCTATCGGGAAAACCTCGAGGAGTATCTGAAAGAATATGTATTGGAAAACTCTACGGTGAACAGCTATCCGAAAAAATATGTAAAGGCGCAGAAATCTTTGCTGAAATATGAGGATGGAGAGACAGAACCGGAGGACGAGATCAGCTACGAGAAAGAACTCACGGAGCGGGCGCAGGAGACGGTAAAAGAAGCGATGGTCTGGCAGGCGGTTTTTGAGGATGCGGGGCTTATCTATGACGCGGATGCGCACTATGCCGAGACGGTAGAAGAGATGGGCGAGGAGTATGCGGAAGAGTATGGAGCCGGCTATCTGGCACAGGAGGAGATCCGGCAGATGGCGATCGATTATCTGGTGGGTTTGTATTAGGAAATCGATTGTTCGATTTGGTAGCATTTATCGTTCGATTGTGGTATACTATAACAAACGAAAGGAAGGAGCGACAATGTCATGTCAATTACCGCAACCGAATTTAAAATGAATTTTGGAAAATATCTTCTTATGGCGGCAACGGAAGATATTTTCATTACACGTAATGGGAAAACTGTTGCCAAGCTGACTATGCCTTATCAAAATAAGGTGGATACTGTCAATTCTCTCTTTGGAAGCGTTCCCGATGCCATAACGTTAGAAGAAGCGCAGAAAGAGAGGCTTGCTAAAATATGAAAGTATTGCTTGACACCTGTGTCATTATGGATTTTTTACAAAATCGAGAACCTTATGCGCAGGATGCCAAAAAAATCATGCAAGCGGCGGCAATGGAACTTTTTGTCGGCTGTATTACAGCGAAATCGGCAACTGATATTTACTATCTGACACACCGCTGTACGCACAGCGATAAAGAGAGCCGCGACAAATTGAATCAACTTTTAACAATCATAGGTATGCTTGACAGCATGGCTGATGATGTTTTTCATGCTATTTCATCGAGCATGACAGATTTTGAAGATGCTGTCATGGTTGAGACGGCTGTGCGGTCGAAGATTGATTGTATCGTGACGCGAAATGAAAAAGATTTTATCGGTACAGCGGTAACAATATATCATCCGAAAAAATTTGTCGAAATTCTGGAACATGATGAATGAGTTTTCTACGGCGGCAGAATACCGTCTGATTTTTGTATTTCAAAAGGGGCTGTGCGCTGCTTGTTCGGCGCTACAGCCCCTTGCATTTCAAAAACTTGTCCTTACAACATTTCGTTTAGCCAAAATATCTCTTGAGCAGACCCGCGAACGCTTTCCCGTGTCTCGCCTCGTCCCTTGCCATCTCATGCACGGTATCATGGATCGCATCGAGATTCGCCGCTTTCGCGCGCTTTGCCAGATCGAATTTGCCTGCGGTCGCGCCGTTCTCCGCCTCGACCCGCATCTCCAGATTCTTTTTGGTGGAATCGGTCACGACTTCGCCTAAAAGCTCTGCGAACTTCGCTGCGTGCTCCGCCTCCTCCCATGCCGCTTTCTCCCAGTAAAGGCCGATCTCGGGATAGCCTTCTCTGTGCGCGACTCTCGCCATAGCAAGATACATGCCGACTTCGGTGCACTCCCCGTTAAAGTTTGCGCGAAGGTCAGCCATGATGTCTTCGCTGACGCCCTTGGCAACGCCTACCACATGCTCGGCAGCCCACTCCATAGAACCGCTCTGCGCGGTGAATTTCTCGGCGGGCGCATTACACTGGGGGCATTTCTCCGGCGGGGTATCTCCTTCGTGTACATAACCGCATACCTGACATACATATTTCATAGTGTGATCTCCTTTCGCTGTTTTATTTTTTAAATTTTACCTGATTTTTCCTTTCTGTCAATGGGAATTTATAAATTTTTTATAAGATAATCGGAGTTGTTTTATTTTCTGTAAGACGGAATGTGATATACTTTAGGTATCCTGAGCGGAAAGGAGGGTTTTTCGTGAAATTCAAGACAAGGCTCATGATTACGTCGCTGACAATCATTTTGATGCCGCTTCTGCTCACGGGTATTGCGCTTCTCGTGGTGGGAAGCCGGATCGAAGATGCGGAGTCGCGCTTTGGGCTTCCGGACAGGAACAACGCCTCCTTTATCTATACGATAGAAAATTACAGCCGCATCACGCAGGAAGCGCTTGAAAAGGTGAGACGGCAGATCGAGGAAGACCCTGCCCGCATGGAGGATAAGGCGTATCTGGACGAGATCTCCGAGGATCTGGCGGATAAATCTTCCTATATCATTGTCAGAAAAGGCGACAACATTTTTTATACGGGGAATCAAACCGCGGCGAAAAAGATTTTTCCGACGCTTCCCGATTACGGAAGCGAAATAGAAAGCCCGGAAGCGGGATATTATTACAACGACATTAAGAGACTGATCAAGGTAGTGGACTTTTACTTTACGGATGGCAGCGAGGGCAGCTTTTTCATCGTTACCCGCGTCAGTTCCCTGTTCTCCCGGAAGACGGTGCTTCATATGGCGCTTGCCTTTATCCTGGTGCTGGTACTGACGAGTGTTTTTTTGACTCAGTGGCTGCAACGCGGCATTTTCATACCGATCAATCAGATGAACACGGCGATGCAGCAGATCGCGGAGGGAAATCTGGAGTATATGCTGACCACAGAGGAAAAGGGCGAGGTCGGGGAACTTTATCGAAACTACGAAGATATGCGGCTGCGCCTGAAAGAGTCCTTAGACGAAAAGTTCGAGCATGAGGCAAAAAACCGCGAACTGATCAGCAATATCTCCCACGACTTAAAGACGCCCATCACGGCGGTCAAAGGTTATGTGGAAGGCATCATGGACGGGGTGGCGGACACGCCCGAAAAGATGGATAAGTACATCAAGACCATCTACAACAAAGCGAACGACATGGACCGCCTGATCAACGAGCTGACCATGTACTCCGGCATCGACAATAACCGCATTCCCTACAATTTCCGGCGCATCAATGTCGCGGACTATTTCGGGGACTGCGTGGAGGAAGTGGGACTGGATCTGGAATCGAAAAACATCCAGCTCAATTACGAGGATCTGGTGGAGCCGTCCGTGCAGATCATTGCCGATCCCGAACAGTTAAAGCGTGTGATCAATAATATCATCGGCAACAGTGTAAAGTATCTGGATAAATCAAAGGGTGTGATCGATATCCGCATTCTGGATGAAGTGGATTCCATCCGCGTGGAGATCGAGGACAACGGCAAAGGAATTGCGGCGAGGGATTTGCCGAATATTTTTGAACGGTTTTACAGAACGGACGCCTCCCGCAATTCCGCGCAGGGCGGCAGCGGCATTGGGCTGTCCATCGTCAAGAAGATCATAGAAGACCACGGCGGCTACATCTGGGCGACCAGCAAAGAGGGGGAAGGAACCTGTATGCACTTTGTTGTGAGAAAATATGAGGAGCGGAAATAAGGAGAAAGGAAGTAGAGCGTATGAGCAAGATTTTGATTGTGGAAGACGAGGAAGCGATCGCCGATCTGGAAAAGGATTATCTGGAACTGAGCGATTTCGAGGTGACGATCGAGAATACCGGAGACAAGGGACTGGAGGCTGCGCTGACGGATAATTTCGATCTGGTCATTCTCGATCTCATGCTGCCGGGCGTGGACGGCTTCGAGGTCTGCAAGAAAATTCGGGAGGAAAAGGATATCCCGATCATCATGGTATCCGCCAAAAAGGACGATATTGATAAGATCCGCGGGCTCGGGCTCGGCGCGGACGATTATATGACAAAGCCTTTCAGCCCCTCCGAGCTGGTGGCGCGGGTGAAAGCGCACATGGCGCGGTACGACAGACTGGTGGGTAGCAACCAGAAAGTAAACGACATCATTGAGATCAGGGGCCTGAAGATCGACAAGACAGCCAGAAGAGTCTATGTGGACGGCGAGGAGAAGATCTTTACGACAAAGGAATTTGATCTGCTCACGTTCCTTGCCGAGAATCCGAATCATGTGTATTCCAAGGACGAGCTGTTCCGCGAGATCTGGGATATGGATTCCATCGGGGATATCGCCACCGTTACGGTGCATATCAAGAAGATTCGCGAAAAGATCGAGTATGACACCGCAAAGCCCCAGTACATTGAGACCATCTGGGGAATCGGCTATCGATTCAAAATCTAGTCTGAGGAAATAAAACCATGAATCATGAGTGGATCCTCTACGAGGACGACGATATCCTTGTCTGTCATAAGCCCGCCGGGATTGCGACGCAGACCGCCCGCATCGGGCAGGCGGATATGGTGAGCGAGGCGGAAAATTATCTGGCGCGGAATCTGCCGCAGGGAAACGGGGGCGGCAAGACAAGACCGCGCATCCACGCCGTCCACCGCCTTGACCAGCCCGTAGAAGGCGTTCTGGTCTTTGCAAAGCAGCAGGCGGCTACCGCCGCATTGAGTGCACAGGCAGCAGGCGAGGAGATGGAAAAGACCTATCTGGCGCTCATCTGCGATCTGCGCGGCGAAGAGAAAAGGAAGCGGGAAGACACGCTCATGGATTATCTGTGTAAGGACGGAAAGACAAATATGTCCCATGTCGTGCCGCCGGAAGTAAAAGGGGCGAAGACAGCGCGTCTTCGCTATGAGATCCTGTCGGCGCAGGAGACGCCGGGCGTCATGCTTGTCAGAATCCGCCTATACACGGGGCGCCATCACCAGATCCGCGTACAGATGGCGCATGCGGGGATGCCCTTGTTGGGAGACCGCAAATATGCGGACGGGGAGACGATTGCCTTATCGGAAAGGCTGGGGATCCGCGACGTTTCGCTCTGCGCTTACCGCCTGTGTTTTCGCCATCCAAAGACGGGCGAGCGGCTTTGTTTTGAGATCACGCCCCAAGGACCCGCATTTCGGGGAATCAGATTTTGAAAAGCATCCATACTAAGAGGTATGGGTGCTTTTTTTGAAAACAAACTGATAAAAGGCTGTGTCGTCACCGCGCTCGTGTGGTTCTTTTTCCGTTATCTCTTTGGGCTGGCGGCGCCTTTTCTGTTGGCTTTTGTGCTGATCACGCTGCTCTATCCGACTTTAGAGCGGGTGCAGAAAAGGATTCCCGTACGGAAAAAATATCTGGCGGTGGGGATCATTTTGCCGATCCTGCTGCTTACGAGCGTGGGTCTGTGGGCGGTGTTTTCTGTCGGGATCGGGCAGTTACAGGGATTGCCCACGTTCTGTCGGCAGGTGGAGCGGCAGGCGGAGGCATTTTTTCATGACTGCTGTTGTCAGTTGGACGGGAAGTTTGGCTGGGAGAGCGAGCGGATCGAGACTTATGTGATCGAGCAGATGAATGTCATCATGGAGAATGTGCAGATTCAGATAGCGCCACAGCTTCTCTCTTCCTCCTACAGCTGTTTTAAGAGCCTGCTTGCGGCGGTCGGCTTTCTGGCAATCACCTGTATCGCGGTCTTTCTTTTGGAAAAGGACTATACGGGGATGGTGGAATGGCTGAAAGGGGAGGAGAGCGTTGCCTTTTTGTGGACGGCGTTTGAGGGCGTCTTATCTTATATCACGACTTTTTTGAAAGCGCAGGGCGTGATCCTCCTTGTCATCGCCGTATCGGCAAGCGTTACCTTAAGCGTGGCAGGGGTGGAGGGCTGCGTTTTTTTCGGCATTCTGGCGGGGCTGCTGGATATGCTTCCCTTTATCGGGACAGGGATCGTGCTGGTGCCGCTGGCATTGTGGCAGCTCCTAAACGGGTGGTACGGGAAGATGGCGGTGTGTCTCGTGCTTTACGGAGCCTGCATTCTGATCCGGGAGTTTTTGGAGCCGCGTCTGATCGGCAGTAAAATGGGAATCTCACCGGTGTACATTCTCTTTGCGGTCTATGCGGGCGTGAAGCTGTTTGGCGTAAGCGGGATTGTGAAAGGGCCGCTTGCGCTGATCGTAATCTGCGAGATCTTGAGAGATTCAAGCAAAAAATTGACGAACCCGCCGAAAGTGCGGTAAGATAGAGAGCGCAGGGAAACGCTGCAAAAGAAGAGCGGAAAGGTACGCGAAAGTATGAGTAACCGGATCAAAAAGGCGAATGCCCCGTCCAAAGCTTCCGCATGGGAGATGGTCGCGCGGGCGATGGAATATGTGCTCGCGGCGGCGATGTGCGCTATGTGCGTGGCGGTGTCCTTTTATGCGGAAGACGGATATTATCAGATCGGCAATGCAAAGTTTGCCGCCTATAGGGTCGTAATGATCACGGGCTTTATTCCCTTTTTGATATTGGCAGTTCTTTATGCGATTGATTTTTTCCGAAAGAAACGTCCTCTGCGGCTGTCTGTCACGGACGGATGCGCGGCGGCATATCTGCTGTTTGTGACTGTGGCGGTCGTTTCGGGCGGATTTTACGAAGATGCGCTGTGGGGGAGTTTCGGCTGGAATATGGGCTGGATGTCCCAGTTTAGTTTCGTGCTGATCTATTTTGCCGTGTCGCGGTTCGGGCGGCATTATCGGGCGATCCTGGGCGCTTTTTGCGGATCGGCGTTTGTGGTCTTTCTGATCGGGATCCTGCACCGCATGATGATCGATCCGATCGGCTTTTATGAGGGACTTTCCGGTGAAAATATGGCGCAGTTTCTCTCCACGATGGGGCAGGCGACATGGTACGCAAGTTACCTGGTGGTGGCGCTTCCCGTGGGCGTGGCGGCGTTTCTGTTTGCGGAGAAGAAGCTGTGGCGCGCTCTGGGCGGCGTCTTCATGGCGGTGGGTTTTGCCTCCCTTGTGACGCAGAACAGCGACAGCGCTTACTTTGCGTTTGTAGGGTTTATGCTCGTCTTTTTCCTCCTCTGTGTGGAGAGCCGCGAGCTGATCGGCCGTTTTGCCGAAACCTGTACCCTCTTTTTTGCGGCGGGAAAAGTGATGTCGTTTCTGCTGCGGATCCGGCCAAACCCCGATCTGGAATATGATTTTGTCACAAGATTCATGCTGGAGGGAAGAAGTACATGGGTAATCCTGGGACTCTGTATCGTTTGGGATATTTATTTATATACAAGGCGAAACAGACCCTATTCGACAGCGCATCTGCGTGTCATAAGGCGGTCGGCGCTCATCGTGACGGCGGCAGGCGTGCTTGGCATGGCGGGTGTGATCGTTTTGCAGACGAAAGGCGTTTTTACAGGGAAACTCGGGGAGATGCTCGGGGCGGTGTCCTATTTTAACTGGAACGACGCATGGGGAAACGGCAGGGGCAGGATCTGGAACTTTGCGGTGAGCGTGTTTGCGCGGGAAAGCCTGCTGCATAAGCTGTTCGGCGTAGGACCGGACTGCTTTGGCAGTTATGCGCTGGCGGTGCACGGCGAGGAAGTCAGGCTGCTCTGGGGAGATAAGGTGCTGACCAACGCGCACAGTGAATGGGTGACTACATTGGTCAATACAGGGATTTTCGGGGCGGCGGCTTATATCGGTATCTTTGTCACGGCAGTCAGAAGCGCCCTCCGCGCATGGCGGCAGGAGTATCTGCTCGCGGGCGTGGCGGCGGCTGTGGTGTCGTACATGGCTTATAACTTTTTCTGTTACCAGCAGGTCTGCTGCACCCCTTTTGTTTTTCTGCTGCTGGGGACGGGTGAGTACATACGGAGGGAAAGGCGATTTACTTCATAAACCGCCGATCGGGTACGGGTTGACAAAACGCGCGCACATGACTAAAATTGACGCAGAAAGAGAGGAAAAAACATGGCGGACAAAAAATTAGTGGAAGCGATCACGGCGATGGAGGAGGATTTCGCGCAGTGGTACACGGACGTGGTAAAAAAGGCGGAACTTTTGGATTACACCAGCATCAAGGGCTGCATGGTATTCAAGCCGGCGGGCTACGCGATCTGGGAATTGATCCAGAGACAGATGGACGACCGCTTTAAGGAGACCGGGGTGGAGAATGTGTATCTGCCGATGTTCATCTCGGAGAGTTTATTGAATAAGGAGAAAGATCATGTGGAGGGCTTTGCGCCGGAGGTGGCATGGGTGACACACGGCGGGATGCAGCCTTTGCAGGAGAGATTGTGCGTCAGACCGACTTCCGAGACGCTGTTTTGCGATTATTATAAGAATGTCGTGCAGTCCTATCGCGATCTGCCGCAGGTCTGCAACCAGTGGTGCTCCGTGGTGCGCTGGGAGAAGGAGACAAGACCTTTTCTGCGGAGCCGTGAGTTTTTGTGGCAGGAGGGACATACCGCGCACGCGACGGCGGAGGAAGCGGAAGAGAGAACCATTCAGATGTTGAATGTCTATGCGGACTTCTGTGAGGAAGTGCTGGCGGTTCCCGTGATCAAGGGTCGCAAGACCGATAAGGAAAAGTTTGCGGGAGCGGTCTCCACTTACACGATCGAGGCGTTGATGCACGACGGAAAAGCATTGCAGTCCGGCACCAGCCATAATTTCGGCGACGGTTTTGCAAAGGCTTTCGGTATTCAGTTTACGGATAAAGACAATACTTTAAAATATGTACACCAGACGTCATGGGGCGCTTCGACCCGCCTGATCGGCGCGGTCATCATGGTGCACGGCGACAATTCCGGGCTGGTGCTGCCGCCCCGGATCGCGCCCACGCAGATCATGGTCATTCCCATCCAGCAGAAAAAGGAGGGCGTGCTGGATATGGCGTATGCGTTGAAAGTAAAGCTGAAAGCTTTCCGCGTGAAAGTGGACGATACCGACAAGAGCCCCGGCTGGAAATTCTCCGAGCAGGAAATGCGCGGCATCCCGATCCGCGTGGAGATCGGACCCAAAGATATCGAAGCGGGAAAGTGCGTGATCTGCCGCCGCGACACCGGAGAAAAGATAGAGGTTTCTTTAGAGGAGCTTCCGGCAAAGGCGGGCGAAGTGTTAGAGCTGATGCAGAAAGAAATGCTGGAACGGGCGCGCGCACACAGGGACGAACACACTTATACCGCAAAAAATATCGACGAGTTCCGCAAACTTTTCGCGGAGAAGTCCGGTTTTGTCAAGGCGATGTGGTGCGGCGAGCAGGCGTGCGAGGATCAGATCAAGGAAGAAATGGCTGTGACCAGCCGCTGTATGCCGTTTGAGCAGGAGCAGATCAGCGATGTGTGCGTGTGCTGCGGGAAGCCCGCAAAGAAGATGGTGTACTGGGGCAGGGCATATTAAGTCATGAGCAGGAGAAAGAAAAAGAAAAAAGGATATGGGCGCGTTGTGTTTCTCAGTCTCCTGATCGGGGTCTGCCTTGTAGTCATCGTCGGCATTGCCGGCGGAGAATTGACCGGATCGGTCAAAAAGGCGGCGGTGAAAAAAGTCTCGGAGACCGTGATGGAGCAGGCTGTGAAACAGGCGCTTGAGAGCGCCGGGGATCCGCAGGCAGCCGAGAAGGCGAAAGAGATCGTAGACAATATGGATGAGGCGGACAAACAGAAAGCCGAGGAGATCATCGAACATTATGCCGACAGCGACGCGCTCTCCGATGTGATGGAGATCGTCGGGGACGGCGTGAATGACGGGACGCTGTCGGAGGTCAAAGAGTATCTGCAGGACAATGTCTCGGAGCAGGATCAGGCGGAGTTGGAGGAATTGTATCGGAAGTATAGTGAGGGGTATTGATTTCAAAAACTTTCCTTTTTATTTTCATTGACACAAGGGCATCCTGTGAATATAATATATATACAGAATTATGGACAAAAAAACGTACGTTTTATAAAAGGAGGCTTGAACCATGTTAGCAGTAAAATCCGTAACAGTCCGAGATAATTTCAAAGAATGGTGCGATAAGATTAGTCTGGGCGAAACTGTTGTCATATCAAGACCACGAAATGAAAATATTTACATGATAAACGAAGCAGAGTATAACGCATTGCAGAAAGCAAAACGAAACGCCGAGTATTTAGCAAAAATTGACCGCGGCATTGAACAAATGGAAGCCGGTAAAGGGCAGCTGCATGACCTGATAGAGGTAGACTAATGGAAAAAAATATAGACTGATGACGCATGGAACGCAAATCGCAGACCATGCGTCTTTTTTTGCGCAAAAATCAATCTCCCTATTGACAGTTTTTGAGGGGGGGGGGTAGACTG